>NZ_JBFODR010000028.1:0-169336 GCF_040908425.1 Aeromonas sp. R2-1 | reverse complement strand
TAAACATAAAAGAAGCGGCCCTTGGGCCGCTTCTTTCAGAACAGGAACTTATTCCTGATTAGCGGTGATGTAGTCGATAGCCGCTTGAACAGTGGTGATCTTCTCGGCTTCTTCATCAGGAATTTCGGTATCGAATTCTTCTTCCAGCGCCATTACCAGTTCAACGGTATCCAAAGAGTCAGCGCCCAGGTCGTCGACGAAGGAGGCAGCGTTCTTCACGTCTTCTTCTTTAACACCCAGTTGTTCGATGATGATTTTCTTTACGCGTTCTTCGATGTTGCTCATGACCTGAATTTTCCTTTAAAAATACGCTATTGCGTCTGGTTGGGGTAGTGTATTCAATTGACGTGAGTTTGCAAGTGACTTGCCGCTGGTCAAACCACGAAATGTGCCAAACTTCGGCGTATTATCGCAAATTTGAACAGAACTCACGACAAATTGATTACACCATGTACATCCCGCCATTAACATGCAGGGTTTCGCCGGTAATATAGGCGGCATCATCCGATGCCAAGAATACCACAGCGGCAGCAATTTCTTTCGGATCGCCCAAACGGGCGGCAGGCACCTGATTCATGATGCCGGCGCGCTGCTCTTCATTGAGCGCCTTGGTCATGTCGGTCTCGATGAAACCGGGAGCAACCGCATTCACCGTGATGCCACGGGATGCCACTTCACGGGCCAGCGACTTGGTAAAGCCAACCAGACCCGCCTTGGCAGCAGCATAGTTGACCTGACCGGCGTTGCCCATGGTGCCGACCACGGAACCGATGCTGATGATGCGACCGTTGCGCTTCTTCATCATGGTTCGCAATACTGGCTTGCTCAGACGGTACAGGGAGGTGAGATTGGTGTCGATGATCTCGTTCCACTCGTCATCCTTCATCCGCATCAGCAGGTTGTCGCGGGTGATGCCGGCGTTGTTGATCAGGATGTCGATGTCGCCAAAACGCGCCTTGATGGCGGCGAAGACGGTTTCGATAGATTCCTGACTGGTCACGTTCAGTGCCATGCCGCAGCCTTGCTCACCCAGGTAAGCACTGATCGCCTCGGCACCGCTCTCGCTGGTCGCGGTCCCCACGACTTTGGCGCCACGAGCAGCAAACGTCTCCGCAATCGCACGACCAATGCCACGGCTGGCGCCAGTGACCAACACAACCTTATCGGTAAAACTCATGACTTGCTCCTGTTTACTTGATCTGGGCCAGCGCCTGCTCGAACGAGGCGACGTCGTTGGCGTGAATACCTTCCACTCGCGCATCGATACGCTTGGCCAGGCCGGTCAACACCTTGCCCGGGCCCATCTCGATTTCGAGGGTAACACCGTCGTTGGCCATGCGCTCTACCGTTTCAGTCCAGCGAACCGGGCTGAACAGCTGACGCACCAAGGCTTGCTTGATGGCGGCCGGATCCTGCTCACAAGAGACGTCGACATTATTGATGACGGCGATGGCAGGAACCTTGATCTCGATCCCATCCAGGGCGGCGGCCAGCTTTTCTGCGGCCGGTTTCATCAGGGCGCAGTGGGAGGGCACGGAGACCGGCAGCGGCAGGGCACGCTTGGCGCCTGACTCTTTCATCAGCACGTTGGCACGCTCGACCGCCTCTTTGTGGCCGGCGATGACCACCTGGCCCGGAGAGTTGAAGTTGACCGGAGAGACCACCTGCCCCTGGGCCGCTTTCTCACAGTTGGCAGCGATGCTTTCGTTGTCCAGACCGATGATGGCAGCCATGGCACCAGTGCCTTCCGGTACGGCTTCCTGCATGGCCAGACCACGCAGCTCGACCAGTTTGACGGCATCGGCAAACGCCAGCGCGCCGCTGCACACCAGAGCGGAGTATTCCCCCAGGCTGTGGCCGGCCATCACGACGGGGGTTGCCCCCCCCTGTTGCTGCCACAGGCGCCACAGCGCGACGGAGGCGGTCAACAGTGCAGGCTGGGTACGCCAGGTCTTGTTGAGATCCTCGGCCGGGCCTGCCATCACCAGGGCAAACAGGTCATAACCCAGCACCTGGCTCGCCTCGGCGAAGGTCTCTTTAATCACGGCGTGTTGCTCGGCCAGCTCGGCCAGCATGCCGACGCTCTGGGAGCCTTGTCCCGGGAAGGCAATGGCAAATCGGGTCATCATTGATTCCTTTAAGGTAAGACGAATTCGGTAAGCGGGCGCCCGAGGACCGGGCACCGCTCGGTATCAGAGGCGAACCAGCGCAGAGCCCCAGGCAAAACCGCCGCCGAAGGCTTCCAGCAGGACCAGCTGGCCGGGTTTGATGCGACCATCGCGCACCCCTTCATCGAAGGCGATAGGCACGGAGGCCGCGGAGGTATTGCCATGACGATCCAGGGTCAGGATCACCTTGTCGAGCCCCATGCCGAGTTTCTTCGCGGTGGCATTGATGATGCGGAAGTTGGCTTGATGGGGCACCAGCCAGTCCAGCTCGCTCGGCTCGACGTTGGCCGCAGCCAGGGTTTCGGTCACGATCTCGCTAAGGCGTGTCACCGCGACCTTGAAGACATCGTTGCCCTTCATGTACATGTAGGCTTCGAGCTCGGCACCCGGCATGCCGCGACGGGGCTGCGGCAGTTTGAGCAGCTCGCCATAACGGCCATCTGCGTGCAGATGAGTGGAGAGGATGCCAGGAGTGTCGCTGGCACCGATGACCACGGCCCCTGCCCCATCCCCGAACAGGATGATGGTGCCGCGATCCTCGGGATCGCACATACGTGACAGCACGTCCGCACCGACAACCAGCACGTGGCGAGCAGCGCCGGATTTGACGAACTGATCGGCGATGGCGAGAGCATATGTAAAGCCGGCACAGGCGGCGGCTACGTCAAACGCCGGGATCCCCGGTACGTCAAGCAGCCCCTGCAATTCACAGGCAGCAGCTGGGAAGGCATTCTCTGCGCTGGTGGTGGCCAGCACTATCATGTCCAGATCGGCGGCAGTCAGACCTGCCGCATCAAGCGCACGCAAGGCCGCCTGATGAGAAAGGGTCGCGACGGTTTCGTCGGCTCCGGCGATACGGCGTTCACGGATCCCGGTGCGTTCCACGATCCATTCGTCACTGGTTTCAACCATCTGTTCAAGATCGGCGTTGGTACGAACCGAACTCGGCAGATAACTGCCAGTACCCAGAATTTTGCTATGCATAGAGTTTTATAAATCCCTGTCGGAAAAGACAGATTCAAGGCGATCTGCAATTTGCAATGGAAGTTGATGTCTGGCTTCTTGTGCGGCCAGCAGAATCGCATGACACAGAGCGCGGCGCTCGGCCCGCCCATGGCTTTTTACCACAATGCCGCGCAATCCTAACAGACTCGCGCCATTATACTGGTCGGGGTTCAGGTAAGAGAAACGCCGTTTGAACATAAATCCGGCGAGTCGACCAAGAAAACTGCGTTTTTTACGCGGATATCCGGCCAGTTCAGCCATCATCCGCACCACTCCCTCCGCGGTCTTGAGCGCCACGTTGCCCACGAAACCGTCGCAGACGATCACGTCGCACTCGCCGCTGAAGATCCTGTCACCCTCGATAAAACCGACAAAATTCAGGGCGGAGCATTGGCGCAGCAACTCGGCGCTGTGGCGCACCAGGTCGTTGCCCTTGATCTCCTCCTCCCCCACGTTGAGCAGCGCCACTCTGGGTGAAGGTATCCCCTCCACCTTCTCTGCGACCACGGCGCCCATCACAGCAAATTGCAGCAGGGTGTCGGCATCGCAGCTCACGTTCGCTCCCAGATCCAGCATCACGGTCCGTTTTCCACCCAATGTGGGCAGCGCCTTGATGAGGGCTGGCCGGTCAACACCGGGCAAGGATTTGAGCACGCACTTGGCCATGGCCATCAAGGCACCGGTGTTGCCTGCACTGACACAGGCATCGGCAGCGCCGCTCTTGACCAGATCCAGGGTCACGCGCATGGAGGAGTCTTTCAGGGTACGCAGCGCCACGATAGGCTTTTCGCCCATGCCCACGACCTGGGAGGTATGCACGAGACGAACGCGAGGGTGATTGAGCAGGCCATGTTGCTGCAGAAGAGGGGCAGTCTGGTGTTGATCACCGACCAGAACAAGTTTTAGCTGGGGTAGAAGAGACAGTGCCTGCACGGCGGCAGGCACTGTTTCCGAGGGGCCGATATCTCCCCCCATTATGTCTAGCGCGACAGTTTGCGTAGACAAAGGCAATCCTTAAGCGATTACCTTTTTACCGCGGTAGAAACCATCGGCAGTCACGTGGTGACGACGATGAATTTCGCCACTGGTCTGATCAACAGTCAGGGCAGCGGTGGTCAGCGCATCGTGGGAACGACGCATGCCACGCTTGGCGCGGGTTTTACGGTTCTGTTGTACGGCCATGGTAGGCTAACTCCTAAAATTCACTTACGTTTGAGCGCTTCAAGAACTGCAAAGGGATTCGGCCGCTCATCAGCAGGTTCGATTTCACCCCAGCTCATCTCCATGTTTCCTCTGGGACACACATCCACCGGATGCATGGCTACCTGAGGCAACGAGAGGATGAGTTCATCCTCCAGGATTTGATGAAGATCTATCTCGCCGTTTTCGTCCAACTCAATGGGCTCATAAGCTTCCGGCAGTTCTTCCTCGTTTGTTCTTTCGAACAGCGGAGTGTAAATAAAACTAGCTTCACAAAGGTGTTCAAATGTCTCACCACAACGCTGGCAAACCAGGTCGACCTTGGCATGGGCAGTGCCTTTCATAACGGTCAACTTCTGGACATCTTTGCCAAAGTGCAGTGTGACATCCACATCACTTCGCAAGCCTTCGGTTGATTCCTCCAGCCTGGGCATCTGCGACTTTTCCACTATCCCGACATAATCGAGTAGCTTCAAGGCATTACGGACTGGATCAACCTTAACGGGCAACTTCACCTTTTGCATAGGGCGCGAATATTATAGGTCCAACAAGGGATAGTCAAAGGAAAAAGTCCTTACCGCCGATGATTTTACCTTCACAGGCCCCTGCAAGAGGAACTTGTGCTCATCGGTGGCCGATTATGCCATATCGAGCAGGATCTGGCACAGGATCCTGTTCCCCTCCCCTGTCTGTCCACCGGATGTGCTCCTTGGTGTCTCATCAGGTGGCAGAACAGCGCGGGTCGCTCCCCAGCAGGCCTGGTGTCGCAGCCACTCTGGGCTCGGCTTCCATCAGTCGGCGTATGGCTTTGAAACTGCCCACGGCAGCCTTGATGGCAATGGGATTGACCAGCCAGCCCGGCAAGTTGTTGCCCGGGTTGGTATAGGTTTCGAGCCGAACGAGTGTGCTGCCATCCCGTTGGGGTAGCGCCTCCCACCGTCCGGCGCTTTCCTGGATCCGGAACAGCCCTGCATGCAATGGCAGGGCATTCGGCTCTGCCCACACCTCGAGAGTCAGGCTGCAATCAATGCGTCGACTCAGATGGGAGCGGGTGATGAGCTCCCTGTCTTGCACCGGCCAGGGAGATGCCAGGCGGGTATAGACCAGATCATCGTCGGGACCCGATCTGGCCAGCACCCTGACTTCACGGCTCTGGGGCAACCACTCTTCATGGCGCGCCGTGTTCCGCAGCACCGTGATCAGCGCGCCAGGATCGGCATTCACCCGCATCTCCAGACGTAAGGCCTGAAAAGAGGTCGGAGGATGTGGCTGGGTCCAAAGCATCACCCCCTCATCCCCCTGGCGAAGTTGCCATGTCCCTGCCCAGCTGGCGAAGGAGATCAGTGCCATGACCAAGGCCGCATATCGTGTCATCACGCTCAATTCCGATCTCTTGTGTTTGTGCTGTGGTTTCCTCAGCATGCATGCTTCCCGCTAATTAGGCGAGTCCCGCTGTAGACATCTCCTGTTTGCGTGGCCCCATCTGCACAGATAGAATCAACCAATTGATTTATAAATGGATATCATCAAAACATGCAGCCTTCCTTGATCCTCGCGTCCACCTCGTCCTACCGCAAGACCTTGCTGGAAAAACTCGGTCAGCCGTTTCACTGTGCTGCGCCTCAAGTCGATGAGACGGCGCGACACGGGGAGACCGCAGAAGCTCTGGTCAGCAGATTGGCGTTTGCCAAGGCGAATGCCGTTGCCGCTGACCGTGATCAAGGATTGATCATCGGTTCAGATCAGGTGTGCGTCTGTGACGGGCAGATCCTCGGCAAGCCCGGCACGGTGGAGAAGGCGGTCGAGCAGTTGCTGCAGGCCCAAGGCAAGCGCGTCATCTTTTACACCGGGCTGTGCGTGATCAATGCTGCAAATGGCCATGCCGAGCAGCTCGTCGAGCCTTTCACCGTGCATTTTCGTTCGCTCGATGAAGCCGCCATCCGTCGCTATGTGGAGGCCGAACGTCCTCTGGATTGTGCCGGCAGCTTCAAGTGCGAGGGAATGGGCATCGTCTTGTTCAAGGCGCTGGAGGGGCGTGATCCCAACGCCCTTGTCGGTCTTCCCCTGATAGGCTTGGTTGATCTCCTGGGTCGCCACGGCCTGGCTCTCCCATAACAAGAACTCTGCCATGAAAAACGGGAGCCAAGGCTCCCGTTTTTCATGGTTGTCAGCGTGGCAGCTTGGCGAGGAACGCCTCAAGCTCCGGTGACAATGGCGCTTCCACCTGCATCTCCCGGTCGTCCACCGGATGAGTAAAGGTGAGCTTCCAGGCGTGCAGGAACAAACGCTTTAGCCCCTGCCCTCGCATCTTTTCATCAAACCCGGCCTCACCATATTTGTCATCGCAGGCGATGGGATGGCCGGCGTGCTGGGTGTGGACACGGATCTGGTGAGTACGGCCAGTGATGGGACTGCACTCGACCAGTGTGGCCTCGGCAAACTGACGGGCAATCCGGAACCGGGTCTCGGAAGGTTTGCCATCGCTGCTGACCCGCACCACCCGCTCGCCGGATTGCAGATCATTTTTGCGAAGTGGCGCATTGACCACCTTGACGTGGGGTTGCCACTGGCCGCGCACCAGCGCCAGATACTGCTTGCGCATGGTCTTGACCCGCAACTGCTCGTGCAGGCTGCGCAGGGCACTGCGCTTCTTGGCAACCAGCAGCACGCCGGAGGTGTCGCGATCCAGCCGGTGCACCAGTTCGAGGAAACGGGCTTCGGGGCGCAGAGCACGCAGCCCTTCGATGACGCCAAAACTGAGGCCGCTGCCGCCGTGCACTGCCATGCCGGACGGCTTGTTTAGCACTATCATGGCGTCGTCTTCAAACAGGATCTGGCTCTCCAGACGCTGGATGCTGCCGAGGTTGGCAGAAGGCAACTCATTCTTCTCGGCCACACGCACGGGGGGCACCCGCACCTCGTCACCGGCACAAAGCTTGTATTCCGGTTTGATGCGCTTCTTGTTGACCCGCACCTCCCCTTTTCGAAGGATGCGATAAATCAGGCTCTTGGGGACGCCCTTTAACTGAGTCTTGAGAAAATTGTCGATGCGCTGCCCGTCATGCTCAGCTTCGATGGTGAGCAGCTGCACTTGTTGATGTATCTGTGTCATGGCGCGGATTTTAACACCGCTGACAGCCCTTGGCTCCATGCTTTGTTAAAAAATGGCGTCTTGCTATAAAAGTGGTTTAAATGGGATAATAAACAAGGTTTTGTCATTGTGTTCAAGCCTTGTACTAAGTGGCCAAAATGTATGCCACCCAATCCCGAAACACCGTGTATACAAGAACATGACGGTTCCCGGGTGCGAGGTACAACGCATGGAGAACACAAACAGAGCCGACGTAAATTGTCTCCACATCGGTATCCTTAATTCACGCCCTCTCGAGAAGGCTGAACCAGAGTGCCCTTAGTTTGCGCCTCATGCATACCCCAACCGGGAGGTTGCCCCAGCATGCTGAAGACCCGAGGCCGGCGCCGGCAGGACCCAGTGGAGGAATCAAAATGACAAAATAATGAGAACTCAATGAAAAGAATGCTAATCAACGCGACTCAGGAAGAGGAGTTGCGCGTAGCGCTGGTTGACGGACAACAGCTCTACGATTTGGATATTGAAAGTCCGGGACACGAGCAGAAAAAAGCGAACATTTACAAGGGCAAAATCACCCGAGTAGAACCCAGTCTTGAAGCTGCTTTTGTTGACTATGGCGCCGAACGCCACGGTTTCCTGCCGTTAAAGGAAATCGCCCGCAATTACTTCCCCTCCGGTTACTCCTATCAGGGTCGTCCCAACATCAAAGAAGTGGTCCGCGAAGGCCAGGAAGTGATTGTCCAGATCGACAAGGAAGAGCGTGGTACCAAGGGTGCAGCCCTCACCACCTTCATCAGTCTGGCTGGCAGCTACCTGGTGCTGATGCCGAACAACCCCCGTGCCGGCGGCATCTCCCGTCGCATCGAGGGTGACGAGCGGACCGAGCTGAAGGAAGCCCTGAGCGGACTGACCGTGCCGGACGGCATGGGCCTCATCGTGCGCACTGCCGGTGTGGGTAAGTCCCCGGAAGAGCTGGAGTGGGATCTGAATGTTCTGCTCAATCACTGGGACTCCATCCACAAGGCGTCACAACAACGTTCCGCTCCGGTGCTCATTCACCAGGAGAGCAACGTCATCGTGCGCGCCATCCGTGACTATCTGCGTCGCGATGTGGGCGAGATCCTGATCGACAACCCGGTCATCTTCGAACGCGCCAAGTCGCATATCGAGCTGGTCCGTCCCGATTTCCTCAATCGCGTGAAGCTGTACAAGGGTGATGTCGCTCTGTTCAACCACTTCCAGATCGAGAGCCAGATCGAATCGGCCTTCCAGCGCGAAGTGCGCCTGCCCTCCGGCGGCAGCATCGTCATCGACCCGACCGAAGCACTGACCTCCATCGATATCAACTCCTCCCGCGCCACCAAGGGCGGCGATATCGAAGAGACCGCCCTGCAGACCAACCTGGAAGCGGCCGACGAGATTGCCCGTCAATTGCGTCTGCGTGACCTGGGTGGCCTGATTGTCATCGACTTCATCGACATGACCCCGGTTCGCCATCAGCGCGAAGTGGAAAACCGTCTGCGTGAAGCGGTGCATCAGGATCGTGCCCGCATCCAGCTGGGCCGTATCTCCCGTTTCGGTCTGCTGGAGATGTCTCGCCAGCGCCTGCGTCCCTCCCTCAACGAGTCCAGCAGCCATATCTGCCCCCGTTGCCAGGGTCAGGGGGTCATCCGTGACAATGAATCCCTCGCCCTGTCCATCCTGCGTCTCATCGAAGAAGAGGCCATGAAGGACAACACCGAGCAGGTGCATGCCCAGGTGCCGGTCGATGTGGCCGCCTATCTGCTCAACGAGAAGCGTACCTCCATCGCCAATCTGGAACAGCGCAATGATGTGCGTGTCTACATCATTCCGAACCAGCATCTGGAAACCCCGCACTACGAAGTGGCCCGCATCCGTCAGAACGAGATCCCGGAAGCGGCCAGCTACGAGCTCAAAACCGAGATTGCCAAGCCGGTCTATCAGCCGCGCCAGGCTCAGGTAGTCGAGCGTGAACAACCGCTGCTGCAAGGGTTTGCCCCGGCTCCTCAGCCGGTTGCGCCCGCCGCCCCGGCTCCTGTTGCGACTCCCGCTCCGGTTGCAGAACAAGTCGGCTTCTTTGGCAAGCTGGCCAAGGCCTTCTCCGGCCTGTTCGGTGCCTCCTCCGATGCGGCTCCGGCCGAGGTGAAGGCGCCTGCCGACAAACCGGCCGCCCAGCGCGAAGCTCGCAAGGATGACGGGCACCGTCACCAGCGCGATGAATCCCGCAGCCGTGGTCAACGTGGCCGTCGTGACGACAACCGCAGCAATCGCAACGCCGAGGCCGGCGAGAAGCGTGAAGGCGCAGCCAGCCGCGAGAGCAGTGATCGCAATCGTCGCCCGCGCAAAGAGCGTGAGCCTCGTCAAGAGCGGGAACCGCGTCAGGAACGGGAACCCCGTGGTGACGTGCGCACCGAACAGCGCATGGAGCGTGAGCCTCGCGAACCCCGCCAGGAGCGCGAACCTCGTGCCCCGCGTCCGGCTCGTGAACCTCGCGTCCCCCGCGAACCCCGTGCCGAGGTGATCGTCGAGGCGGTTGATACCGTTGATACAGCTGTCGCCAGCGCTGAACCGCGTCAGGAAAAAGAGCAGAAAGTGGCCGAGCGCCGCGAACGTCGCCAACTGCGCAAGCAGATCCGTGTCGATGTCGCCGCGACCGACACCCCTGCCCTGCCGACTGACGAGCAAATCACCGATGTCGCCGACGTGCAAACCGCCGCTGAGCAGCAAGAAGAGCAAGGCGAAGGTCAGCGTCGTTCCCGCCGTACCCCGCGCAATCAGCGTATCGAAGGGCAACGTCGCAAGCGTATCAACGAAGAGGCTCGTGGCCAGCGTGAAGACGAAGCACAAGGCGAAGTGCAGCTGACTGCCGCTGCCCAGGCCGATGCGGCTCAGGTGAAGGTGGAAGAACCGGTTGTGCCTGTCATCACCATTCCGAGCGCAGAAGCGGTTGCAGCCGCCCTGCAGGCCTCCGCCGCACTGACCGAACACGTGGTGGCTGAAGCCGTTGCTGAGGAAGCGGCAGAGCAAGCACTGGCAGCCCAGGCTGTGGACGTGCCCTCCACTGACGAAGTTGAGCAGGCTGCGCAAGCAGACGCTGAACCCGCCGCCGAAGTGGCAGTTGTCGAACCCGAGATGGTCGAACCTATCGTCGACACCGCCTCTCATGACGAACCTGTAGCCTTGATCGACGCTGTCGAGCAGACCCAGCAAGTGGAGGCCATCCCAGAAGAGGTTGCACCGGTTGCTGAAGCGGCACCTGTCGTGATCGCTGAGGAGACGGCCACCGCCGAGGCGAAGGTCGTCGAGATGCCGGCTGCAGTGGTGCAAACCGAGCCAGCAACCAGCCCCGAAGTGAAGGTCAGCAAGGGTGCCGGTGTATTGGCCCGTGCCCGCAAGGCTTATGCCCCCATGGCAACGCCGGCTGCGGCTCCTGCCCCGACACCCCGTGAACCCGTGGAGTACGCTCCCCTGGTACGCAGCGAAGTCGTGACCTCCGGTCGCCACGGTGGCAGCACCGCTGCCAGCAACGTGGCAACCAGCCCGGCCGGTCGCCCCTGAGCAGACTCGTTAGTCTGAATAAAGAGCCACACATCGTGTGGCTCTTTTTTTGTCTCTTTTTTGGGGCTGACATCGCCTTGCTCTCCCCCCTGCCCGTTCGATATCCGCCGCTTTCCCGATGTTCAGCGACCACACACACCCAGTCCAAGCAAGACGTGAATAACACACCAGACAGAGGATTCATCTCTGTCAAAGCATCACGACATGTTCTGCTTTGTCGACAGGGTCCGTGCATTGACAGCATATGATGCCATTGGCAAACAGTCTGGCAGCGTTCCCCCTTTGGTAACACAGTCGGTGTGTTCAGTGGTGGCTGAGACAGCCCAGATTGAACGGGAATGCCAGACATAGGGCAACCTGTGGCGCTCTTCACTCTCATCATTTCTGGTGAGGATCATAGACCCGTTGAACGCCCTCCCTTCAGCTTCACGTGCAAGGGTCGGCTCGTAACAAGGCGTCACACAGGCAGGTTCCCCTCACTGTGTACAACGAGTGGCTCAGGGATGTTGAGAAGCCAAAGAGGTGATAGATAATGTCATTCAACCTATTGTCTGATGGCATACAGCTATTACTCATTGAACTATTGCCGCATGACGTGACATTCACCAGGCAACAAAAAAGGGCCCGAAGGCCCTTGTTTCATTTCCAATGACTGTCGCACTTATCCGCCAAAGATATGGTTGTTCAGCAGGAAGAGACCGCCGGAGAGCAGCATGGTGAGCGGCAATGTCAGCACCCAGGCCAGCAGAATGGTCTTGATGGTCTGGCTCTGCAGGCCGGACTTGTTGGCCACCATGGTCCCCGCCACCGCAGAGGAGAGAATGTGGGTAGTGGACACCGGCATCCCGGTTAGACTCGCAATCCCGATGGACGCGGCGGCCGTGATCTGGGCTGCAATGCCCTGGCTGTAGGTCATGCCGGAGGAACCGATCTTCTCCCCTACCGTGTAGACGATACGACGCCAGCCCACCATGGTGCCGCAACCGAGCGCCAGGGCGATGGACACGATGACCCAGGTCGGCGCATATTCGGCCGTTGCGGTCAGATCCTTGCGCCATTTGGCGAGATCGGTCAGCTCCTTGGCCGGCAGCGGCAACTTGGAGACCTTGCGGGCAGTGTCGTCGATGCACAGCAGCAGACGACGCACCTCGCGGCGATCCACCAGGTTCATCTCCTCGTAGGTGCGCACCTGGCCCAGACGCTTGTCGAGGGTAGCCATGGCCTGCAGGGCCTCCCCTGCCGCACAGTGACTCATCAGCTCTTCCTGGGCTTTGGCAGGCACACTGAAGTTCACCAGATGGGAAACCTGTTCCTGGTTACGCTGGTAGATCTCCATGATGCGCTGGTTGGCATCCTGGGTTCTGTCCAGATCATAGGAGCGGCTGTTCATGTCCAGCGCAAAATAGGCAGGCGCCATGCAGATCAGCACCAGCATCACCAGACCGATGCCTTTCTGACCATCGTTGGAGCCGTGCACGAAGCTCACCCCCATTGCGGAACAAATCAGAGTGACACGGGCCCAGAACGGTGGATGCTTCTTGCCGTCCACCAGCAGGCGCTCTTCCGGGGTCTTGTGGATCTTGCTGCCAAGCCATACGCGCTTCATGGCGAACAGCAGCAGGGCGGCAATGATGAAGCCCACAGTGGGAGAGATGATGAGAGAGAGCATGATGTCGATGGCTTTGCCGACGTTGATACCCTCTTTCAGGGGTTGATGGCTGATCAGGGCATAGGCGCCGCCTACCCCCAGGATGGAACCGATCAGGGTGTGGGAGCTGGATGCCGGAATACCGAAGTACCAGGTTCCCAGGTTCCAGACGATGGCCGAGAACAGCAGGGAGAACACCATGATCAGACCCTGGGTAGAGTCCATGCCAAGCAGCAGATCGATGGGCAGCAGGTGAACGATGGCGTAGGCCACCCCCAATCCCCCCAGCATGACCCCGGCGAAATTGAACAGACCGGAAGCCACCACCGCCATATGAGCCGGCATCGCCTTGGTATAGATAACCGTTGCTACCGCGTTGGCGGTATCGTGAAAGCCGTTGATGAATTCATAGGCCAGCACAAAAAAAACGGCCAATACCAAACCGATTGACCACCACAAACCCAAACCACTAAACATTTCAAACATAAAAACGAACCTGTTTATGAGTTGCGGCGGATTATGCCAGAAGGCTCGATGCGCCATACCCGTTGTTGAAATATTTCAGCAAAAAAAAAAAAGGGCATTCCGTCAGAAAATGTCTTAGGGCCTGTAGGAACGGGGCTTGTCGAGGATTAATTTAAGTCCATTCCATTGCTGTGGATAGGCGCCAATCAAAGCCTAAGCATCGCTCGATGTCCCGAAAAAGGCCGCTTTTCAACCCGCTCGGCACGTCCGTTTCCTTTTGTCAGATATAAAAGAGGGTGCCCTGGCACCCTCCTCGATAGACAAGCCGCACGGTGCGGGGGTCAATCCTGGTTGATCCGGCTGGCCACAGCCCCTTGCTGACTCTTGTATTTGGCATTTTCCCGTTTGTTGTACGGGCGAGCCGCGGTACCTGACAGCATCTCGAAGTTCAGGGCACCGATCTTCATCTTGGGACGCAGGGCCAGAGGCAACTTGCCGCCGTTGTAAAACTCCAGCACGATGCGACCGGACCAGCCCGGATCGATGCGGTGGGCGGTGACGTGCACCATGAGGCCGAGGCGCGCCAGGGAGGAGCGACCATCCAGCCAGCCGACGATATCGGCGGGCAAGGTAACCGATTCATAGGTCACCGCCAGCGCCAGCTGACCCGGGTGCAGATAGAAGGCTTCACCGTCCGGCACGTGGATCTCCTCGCTCATCACCCGCTCGATGGCATCGGCCATCTCGGCACTGGTACCGCCAAGGTCGATGTAAGGCGCGGTATGATCGCGAAACACCCGAAACTCGTTGCCCAGCAGCACATCGACGCTGACGCCGCTGATCCGCTCAACACCGGGCCGCGGCTCGATGACGATCTTGCCTTCATCCAGGTGCCGTTCGATATCGGTATCACAAAGACGCATTCTGCGACTCTCCTGACAAAAGATTCATTAAAAAAAGCCGGGCATCACCCGGCTTGTTTTCTCTCAACCAATCAACATATGGCGGATACGCGCCTTGAGCATGTCGATGGCGATGCGGTTCTTGCCGCCACGGGGCACGATCACGTCGGCATACTGCTTGGACGGGTCGATGAACTGCATGAACATGGGACGCACAGTCTTCTGATACTGCTTGAGCACGGAGTCCATGGTACGACCGCGCTCCTGCACATCGCGCACCAGACGGCGCAGCAAACAGATGTCGAGCGGGGTATCCATGAAGATGGAGGCGTCCATCAGTTCGCGCAGGCGGCTGTCGGTCAACAGCAGTATCCCTTCGAGGATGATGACACGGCGCGGTGCAAAGGTAGTGACCTCGGTCATGCGCGTGTGCTCGGTATAGGAGTACTGTGGGATGTTGACCGCCTCCCCTTGCGTCAGCTGGGTCAGATGCTGCACCAGCAGATCGTGATCCAGGGCATTGGGGTGGTCATAGTTGGTCTTGACCCGCTCTTCCATGGTCAGGTGGGTCTGATCACGGTAGTAGCAATCCTCGGTGATCACACCAATCTGACCCGCTCCCAGCTCGGCCACCAGCTCTTCATAGATGGTTTGGGCGATAAGACTCTTGCCGGACGCGGATGCACCAGCAATACCGATGATCACGCAGGAATGTTGAGTATCAGACATTGAAAATACCTAAAGAGAAGAGCACTGGGGATTGTTTAAACCGATCCATTATATGAAAAAGGGGTGGCCATGCCCACCCCAAATCCGTCCCCCTTGGCCGAACGCCGATTATTCGTCCAGCGCCACCGTGTAGAGCGGGGTCGCAATCGGTTTTGCGCTGAAATAGAGCTCGGCCCCTACCCGGCGAGCCAGTTTCAGGTAAGTCTGTGACAGCTCGCCATCCGGCGCACCGAACACGGTGGGGCAGCCTTCATCCATGTGCTGGCGAATGTCGATATGCAGCGGCAGCTGACCAAGCAGCGCCACGTGATACTGCTCCGCCATCTTCTGGCCACCGCCGGTACCGAACAACGGCTCGTGATGCCCGCAGGCACTGCAGACGTGGTAACTCATGTTCTCGACGATGCCAAGCACAGGCACATTGACCTTGTTGAACATGGCGATCCCCTTGCGGGCATCTGCCAGCGCCACATCCTGGGGCGTCGTGACGATCACCGCCGCCGTGGTGGGCACCTGCTGGGCCAGCGTCAGCTGGATATCGCCAGTGCCCGGGGGCATGTCCACCACCAGGTAGTCCACCTCGCCCCAGCGGGTCTCGTGCAGGATCTGCCCGAGTGCCTTGCTCGCCATGGGACCGCGCCAGATGGTGGCATCCTGCTCAGCCACCAGATAACCGATGCTGTTGCTCTTGATGCCGCAGGCCATCACCGGCTCCATCAACTTGCCATCAAAGCTGACAGGGCGCTCCTTGAGGGTCCCCGTCATGGTCGGGATGGAGGGGCCATAGATGTCCGCATCCAGCAGGGCGACCCGCGCCCCCTCTTTTTGCAGCGCCAACGCCAGGTTGACCGCGGTAGTGGACTTGCCCACCCCTCCCTTGCCAGAGGCAACCACCAGGATATTGCGGATCCCCTGCACCGCCGCCAGTTGCTGCGCGCGGGGCATGCTGGCCACGTCTATCTCCCCCGTCCACTCGATGCGGGTCGCACCGGTGACGCTGCGCAGCCGGGAATCGAACTCCTCTTTGATCTGTTCAAACAGGGACTGGCCGGCAAAGGGCAGCACCAGCGTGATGGCCAGGGTCTGTTCGTGCCGCTCGACGGCACGCACAAAACCGGCCGCGACCAGATCCTTGCCCCATCCTGCCGGCTTAAATTCGGCCAGGATCTGTTTTACTGAATCAATCACCATTAACTCCCCATTATGTTGTCGTTATGCTGAGGTGAACGGTTACCGCACATAAATCAGTGGCTTGCCGACGTCATCGTGATGCCGCCAGTCAGGGCACCGGGGGCCACAACCCTAGGCAGGCCGCCCCCAATTCGGGTAACATGCACGGCACTGTATCATCCCAACAGGCACATAAAGAACGTATTATGGCAACTGATCCTCGTAGAATGCTGGTAACCTGCGCCCTCCCCTATGCCAACGGCTCCATCCATCTCGGCCACATGCTGGAACACATCCAGGCCGATATCTGGGTTCGTTATCAGCGAATGCGTGGCCATCAGGTGCATTTCGTCTGTGCCGACGATGCCCACGGTACGCCCATCATGCTCAAGGCGCAGCAGATGGGGATCTCGCCGGAAGAGATGATTGCCGCCGTCTCCCAGGAGCACCAGGGGGATTTTGCCGGTTTCAACATCAGCTTCGACAACTACCACTCCACCCACAGCGACGAGAACCGCGAGCTGGCGGGCGTGATCTATGGCCGCCTCAAAGAGTCCGGCAAAATCAAGATCCGCACCATCTCCCAACTGTTCGATCCGGAAAAATCCATGTTCCTACCGGATCGCTTCGTCAAGGGCACCTGTCCCAAATGCAAGTCCCCCGATCAGTACGGTGACAACTGCGACGCGTGCGGCGCCACCTACAGCCCGACCGAGCTGATTGATCCGAAATCCGCCGTCTCCGGTGCGACCCCGGTGATGAAGGACTCCGAGCACTACTTCTTCGACCTGCCCCAGTTCGAAGCCTGGCTCGCCGACTGGGTACGCGGCTCCGGCGCCATCCAGGAAGAGATGGCCAACAAGATGCAAGAGTGGTTCGAAAGCGGCCTGCAACAGTGGGACATCACCCGTGACGCCCCCTACTTCGGCTTCGAAATTCCCGGTGCCCCCGGCAAGTACTTCTATGTCTGGCTGGACGCCCCCATCGGCTACATGGCGTCGTTCAAGAACCTGTGCAACAAGCGCGGCGACATCGACTTCGACAGCTACTGGAAAGCGGACTCCGACGCCGAGCTCTATCACTTCATCGGCAAGGACATCGCCTACTTCCACTGCCTGTTCTGGCCGGCCATGCTGGAAGGCGCGAACTTCCGCAAGCCGACCAAGGTCAACGTACACGGCTATGTGACCGTCAACGGCGCCAAGATGTCCAAGTCCAAGGGCACCTTCATCAAGGCGTCCACCTATCTCAAGCACCTGGATCCGGAGTGCCTGCGTTACTACTACGCCGCCAAGCTCAACAGCCGCATCGACGATCTAGACTTGAACCTCGAAGACTTCGTCTCCCGCGTCAACGCCGACGTGGTCAACAAGCTGGTCAACCTGGCCTCTCGCAACGCCGGCTTTATCGCCAAGCGTTTTGACGGCAAGCTGGCCGCCACCTGCGCCGAGCCCGCACTCTACGCCGAGTTTGCCAACGCCAGCGCCAGCATCGCCGAAGCCTATGAAGCGCGCGAATTCAGTCGCGCCATCCGCGAGATCATGGCACTGGCCGACAAGGCCAACCGCTATGTGGATGACAAGGCTCCCTGGGTCATCGCCAAGCAGGAAGGGGCGGATGCCGAGCTGCAAGCCGTCTGCTCCGTCGGCATCAACCTGTTCCGCGTGCTGATGGCCTACTTGAAGCCCGTCATGCCGCAACTGGCCGAGCGCGCCGAAGCCTTCCTTGGCGAAACCCTGACCTGGGATGGCATCACCGCCCCTCTGGTCGACCACAGCGTCGCCCCCTTCAAGGCACTCTTCTCCCGCATCGAGTCCGCCAAGGTGGATGCCATGGTGGAAGCGTCCAAGGAAGATCTCGCCAAGGAGCAGAGCAAGAAGCCGGCAGGCCCCCTGGTGGACGATCCCATCAGCGAGACCATCACCTACGACGACTTTGCCAAGATTGACCTGCGGGTGGCGCTGATCAAGAAAGCCGAAGCGGTGCCGGAAGCCGAGAAGCTGCTGAAGTTGCAGCTGGATATCGGCGGCGAAACCCGTCAGGTCTTTGCCGGTATCAAGTCCGCCTACAACCCGGAAGATCTGGAAGGCAAGCTGACCGTGATGGTGGCCAACCTGGCCCCGCGCAAGATGCGCTTTGGCATGTCCGAAGGTATGGTGCTGGCGGCAGGTCCGGGCGGCAAGGATCTCTGGATCCTCGAGCCCCAGGAAGGTGCTCAGCCGGGCATGCGCGTGAAGTAATACGCCCCTTCCCAGACAGTCCCAATGAAAAGAGAGGCCAATGGCCTCTCTTTTTTTATCTTGTGGGGTGCTTACTGCCCGCTCTGCAGCAATGCCATGCGAAGGCCGACCAGCTCCGCCTGATGGCAATCCAGTTGCAGTAGTTGGCAGCGTATCTCTGTTTTCAGGGCTCGCCGTTGCTGGCCCCGCCCCGTTTCGCCCCCAAGGCGTCTGAGCCATTGGCGCCTGTCCTGCAATTGCCCAAGCCGCTCCTGCCAGCTCACCAGCATGGACAACCAGGCCGGATCCCCTCCCCCCTGTGCCGTCAGCAGCTCCATCCCGTAGCGCGCCTGTTTCAGCACCAGACGCAGCCGGTGCCAGCACCGAAGTTTCGCCCTGATGCCCACAGGAAGGGAGGTGGTCTTCGCCAGTGCATCCGACAGTGACAGCGCCAGATGCAGCTGAAACAGCGGCAAGAGATCGACACCGACGGGCACCTCTTCCAGTCGGGCCAGCCAACGGGCAAGCAGGCCGGTCAACAGGGGGACCCGTGGCAAGCGGTTCTGCCGAAGCGAGCCACCATGATGCTGCGCATAGACCTGGGCATCGCGCAGGGCGGAGAGCGTGCCGACGGCACGGGTCAATCGCCGCTCCAGCTCGGGCTCATGAATGAGGGGTCGCCACAGGGCGAGCAGCGCCAGCAGGCGGCGGGCCGCTATCCGGTAGGCATGCACCTCTTCCATCCCCTTGTGCTCGCGCAGTGCCAGGGTCGCCCCCCGATATTGCCCAACGAGCCGGTTGGCCTGCGCAATCCCGCTCTCCCCCATGAACCCTCCCGGCTAGTTGGTATGAAAACCGGTTCCGGTGGGTGGCAACGCCTGGGTGCACTCCATTCGGGTGACGGTGGCGGTTCGGGGCCCGTGCTCAAGCCAGCCCAGCATCATCTGTACCTTCTGTTCGGGACCGGCAATCAGGATCTCCACCGAGCCATCTTCCAGGTTGTAGGCATGCCCCCGCAGCCCCAGTTGCAGCGCCCGCTCCCGGGTGAAGTAGCGAAACCCCACCCCCTGAACCTGACCCCACACCCGCACGACAAACGATTGCTCTCCCATTTATCACACCTTTCCCTTAAGTAATTTTTCCCCGGGGCGATAATGAGCGCGACACTCTCTTCCCCTTGCAGGACGCAATACCATTATGAAAGAAGTAAAGTTTCGGTGGGTTGACCGTTATCTCATTCACCTCACGATCAGCGAGAAATTTCTCATCACCTTCTGGTGCCCCCTGGTGTTCATCGCCTTCCTCACCTGGTATCTGCTGGCCGACGGCCATGATCAGGCGATGCAGCTCAGAGTGGATCAGCTCAAAGGGCGGGTCGAGACCACGGCCCAGCTGGTGAGCCAGCAGCCGACCCTTACCCTGCCCGCGGATCTCGTACTCACGCCTGGCGCCGCCACCGGCCTTAGCCAGCAGGGAGACATCTATCGCTATGGCGCCAGCGCAGGTCAGGCGGGCGTCGTCTCCGGCACCCTGGATACGAGTCACTACGCCCTCTGGGATGGCCAGGGCACTACCCTGACCATCATCGCGGTGCTGGCCGCCCTGCTGGCCCTCATCACCCACTATCTGATGACCTTTGTCTCGGGGGCGCTCTACTCCACCAACAAGGCATTGCAGACGGTAGCGAACGGCGATCTCACCTTCCGGCTCAACTTCTTCCCGGTGCGGGACGAGTTCTCCATTCTGGCGGGCAGCATCGACACCTTCACCGACCGCCAGCACAAGATAGTGCAACTGGTGGAAGAGTCCGCCGATGCCCTTACCCTGGCCGCAGACGAATTTCGCGAGCATGCCAGCGACGGCGAGCAGCTTGCCCGCGCCCAGCGACAGCACATGGACTCCCTGGCCGCCGCCATGGAGCAGATGTCCGCCGCCATCCGGGAAGTGGCCCGCAACGCCAATGACACCCTGCTGCAAACCCGCCAGTCCAGCGACGAGGCGACTCACGGGGCACAGCGGGTGGCACGTACCATCACCGCCATCCGCACCCTGGCAGACGAGATTGGCAATGCCTCGGGCGCGGTCGAGCGGCTGACTCACAATGCCAGTCGCATCAACGAAGTGGTCAACGTCATCAACGCCATCTCCCAGCAAACCAACCTGCTGGCCCTCAACGCCGCCATCGAGGCCGCCCGGGCCGGAGAGCAGGGACGCGGCTTTGCGGTGGTGGCCGACGAGGTGCGCACCCTCGCCAGCCGCACCCAGCAGGCCACGGTGGAAATCCAGCAGATGATCGAGGAGCTCCAGGCCGGTACCGGGGCGCTGAACGACATCATGGAGAAGACGGTGGGGCGCGCCGCCGACAGCCAGCAGCTCATCACCGAGGTGGGCATGGACATCGAGCGGCTCAGCAACCACAGCGATGCGGTGCTGGAGATGAGCACCCAGATCGCCACCTCCAGCGAAGAGCAGAGTTCGGTGGCCGAGGAGATCACCCGCAACCTCGACAAGGTGCGCCACGAGGCAAGCCGGGTGGAGGAGTCCGCCAGCGCGGCGGTCGCCGGCACCACCGGCCTCAAGGGAACCGCCAGCGAACTCGGTCAGGCGCTCACCGGCCTGCGGATCTGACCCCCTCCGGCAGGCCATCGTCCAGATGGCCTGCCATGTCTGGGCCAGGCGCTGGGGACGCGCGAAACAGCCCGTCCGACCCTGACCGCGTGAGGATGCACGGATCCCGGTAGACGCGGCTTGCGTGCCTACCCTCACAGCCCCTACTATATGCCCCCTTCTTTTCTACCATCGGCAACTACCCATGAGCGCTTCCATCTATCTCGTCAAAGGCCGCGAAAAATCCCTGCTGCGTCGCCACCCCTGGATCTTCTCCAAGGGCATTGAGCGGGTGCAGGGCAACCCCGTTGACGGCGATACCGTCGAGATCTTCACCCATGACGGCAAATGGCTCGCCCGTGGCGCCTGGTCCGGCAGCTCCCAGATCCGTGCCCGGGTCTGGACCTTCGACAAGGATGAGAGCGTCGATCTCGACTTCTTCATCCGTCGCCTCAAATATGCGCAGGAGTCCCGTGACGGGCTCATCAAGCGTCAGGGCCTCACCGGCTATCGCCTCTGCGCCGCCGAATCCGACGGTCTGCCGGGCCTGACCATCGACCGCTACGCCGACTTCCTGGTGTGCCAGATCCTCTCCGCCGGTGCCGAGTTCCAGCGCGAGCTGATCACGCAAGCCCTGCGTACCCTCTACCCCGAGTGCAGCATCTATGAGCGCTCCGACGTGGCCGTGCGCAAGAAGGAAGGGCTGAAGGAGCGCACCGGCGTCATCCATGGCGAGACCCCGACCGACCCCGTGGTCATCGAGGAGAATGGCGGCGTCAAGATCCTGGTAGATATTCGTAACGGTCACAAGACGGGTTTCTATCTGGATCAGCGGGACAACCGCCTTGCCGCAGCGAAATACACTGAAGGCAAGCGGGTGCTCAACTGCTTCTGCTACACCGGCGGTTTCGGGGTCTATGCCCTCCAGGGCGGTGCCAAGGAGGTAGTCAACGTCGATCTCTCCCAGAATGCGCTGGACATCGCCCGCCAGAACGCCGAACTGAACGGTCTCGATACCAGCAACACCCAGTTCGTGCGTCACGACGTCTTCAAGCTCTTGCGCGAATATCGCGAAAAGGGCGAGAAGTTCGATGTCATCGTGCTGGACCCGCCCAAGTTTGCCGAGAGCAAGGCCCAGCTGCTGGGCGCCTGCCGCGGCTACAAGGACATCAACATGCTGGCGTTCCAGCTGCTGGCGCCGGGTGGCGTGCTCTTGACCTACTCCTGCTCCGGCCTGATGGAGCAGAGCCTGTTCCAGAAGATAGTGGCCGATGCAGCCCTCGATGCCGGTCGCGACGCCCAGATCCTGGAGCTCCTCTCCCAGGCATCTGATCACCCCATCGGCACCGCCTATCCGGAAGGCTTCTACCTCAAGGGGCTGGTGGTGCGCGCCCGCTGATCCTAGCGACGACACCAATCTGCATTGCATGAATGTCGCCAATAAAAAGGCCGCCCAACAGGCGGCCTTTTCGTTATCGGTTGTGTCAACGACGGACGATCTCCCTTGCAAGGGCCTGGTCCAGCCGTTGCAACAAGACACCACCAGCATCCTCATCGATCCGCATCACTCCCAACGCCACGGCGTCGCTGGCAGAGAGACGTCCTGCCAGCAAGGCATCAATTGCCGCCTCGCTCAGCAGCACTACCCTGTCACCCTCGACGGGCCCCTGGGTGTGACTCTGCAACAATAGTGTCTGTTTGCCCCTCAACCTGGACCAGAGCCCGGAATCCACCAGCAGAATGGACACATTGCCCGGAATGCCAGTTGTTTTCAGACTTGCTCTCAGTTGATTGAGCCACTGGTAGCTGCGGGAAAACCCCTCCTTGCCCATGATGGCGGGGATGGGGCTCAGCCTGTCCGTCGAGATGGCTGCCGAGGTCGCCATTGCGATGTCCAACGAGCCAGGCCAACTGAGCTGGAAGGGATTATCCCAAGCCATGTCGTAGCCACAGGCCCTGGTCGTGGGGGAAGTCCCCAGAACCAGGGCACAGAGCAGGAGTCGAGCCAATGGCTTGATCATGGGGTAACGATGTTGAACCAGAACTCGAAGTTGTCCAGATAGCTGAGCACTTCCTTGAGTTTATCGGCATTGCCGTCGATCTTGATGTCCCCTGCGGCCACCGCCTGTTCGAAGGTGGTCTGCTTGAGCAGCAAGTTATTGAGCACATCGCGCGAGAGCGTGATGGTCGCATCGGCCTTCTCGTCCTGGGCATTGGCGGTATTGTTGAGCACACCATTTTCCAGCTCGAGCTTGTACTTCCCTCCTTGATCCCCGAAGTCGAAGTTCAGCACCGCGTGGGCATTACCCGCCTTCTCGCCATTCAAGCGAACAGCCAGATAGTCAAAGAACATATCCAGTGACATGGCACGCACCGTATCCGGGCTGGCGGTATTCGGGGTAGCCAACTGCTTGACACCACCGCGCAGCTCCTTGGCACCGGTCAGGTAGAAGTTACGCCACGGGCCGGATTCTGCCTGATAACCCAGCTGCTCGAGGGCATCGGCTTCCAGGGCGCGAGCCGCCTGGTTATCCGGATCGGCAAAGACCACTTTGCTGGTCACCTGAGCGACCCAGCGATAATTACCCTGAGCGAAGTCTTCTTTCGCTTTTTTCAGGATATGGTCGGCACCGCCCATGTAATCGACATACTTCTTGGCGGCCTCTACCGGCGGCAGCTCATCCAGGGTAGCCGGGTTACCGTCAAACCAGCCCAGATAGAGTACATAGGTCGCCTTGACGTTGTGGCTGATGGAGCCATAGTAGCCACGGCTGGACCAGGTGTTGGCCAGGTTGTCGGGCAGTTTGAAGTTGGCGGCGATTTCGTCACGGGTATAGCCGTGGTTGATCATCCGCAGGGTTTCATCGTTGATGTAGCGATAGAGGTCGCGCTGGGACTTGAGCAGTGTCGTGACCTCCTGATTCCCCCAGGTTGGCCAGTGGTGCTGGGCGAAGATGACCTCTGCCTTGTCGCCCCACATGGTCAGAGCTTGATTCAGATATTTGGACCAGGGCAATGGCTCGCGGATCTTGGCGCCGCGCAGGGAATAGGTGTTATGCAGGGTATGGGTGGCATCTTCAGCCGCAGAGATGGCCTTCTTCTCTTCGATATACCAAAGCATCTCGGCCGGTGCTTCGGAGCCCGGCGCCATCATGAACTCATAGGTCAGGCCATCGATACTCTCTTTCTGGCCCGTCTTGGTGATGTAATTCGTTGGTGCAATCAGGGTCACTGTACCGGCGGACGTGGTAGTACCGAGCCCGGCGCCCACCTGGCCCTTGGCATCAGGCGGCAGCAGGTTGCCATACATGTAGCTGGCGCGACGGCTCATGGCGTTGCCTGCCATGATGTTTTCGGCTACAGCAGCCTCCATGAAGCCTTCGGGGGCATAGACCTTGACCTTGCCGGACTTGACGTCCTCTTCACTGACTACCCCTTTGACACCGCCATAGTGGTCGACGTGGCTGTGGGTATAGATCACGGCCTTGACCGGTTTATTGCCGCGATGCTTGTAGTAGAGCTCCATGCCGACCTTGGCCGTCTCTGCGGAAACCAAGGGATCGACGACGGTGATGCCATCCTTGCCTTCGATGATGGTCATGTTGGACAGATCGAGGTTGCGGATCTGATAAATGCCGTCGGTCACCTCAAACAAGCCACTGATATTGATCAACTGGGCCTGGCGCCAAAGACTGGGATTGACCGTCTCAGGTGACTTTTCCCCTTCCTTGATGAAGCCGTATTTGGTGGGATCCCAGATCACATTGCCTTGCTCGCCCTTGATCACCGCATCCGGCAAGGGGGCGATGAATCCTTTGTGAGCATTGGTGAAATCTGTCTTGTTGGAGAAAGGGAGCTGCTTGTAAAGGGCGTCATTGGCTGCTTTGGTCGCCGCCGTCGCCTCTTTGGGGCTCTCTTGAGCAAAGCCAGGCATGGCCACAGTGGCGAGCATACCTGCCAATGCAACACTCTTGGCAATCAGGGTCAGTCTCATACTTGGATCCTCGATTGTTAAGCTGCTTATTGTTCATACCGATACGAATTGGTAACGAAATGATAACTGCTCAACCAATATAGTAAACCGGGTTCCAATGACAACCCTTTGTTTACATTAACTTATCGCTTTTTCACTCGATGGTGCTGGGCTTTCGCCATAAAGTGACGCCAACAACCCCTACCAAGTCCATGAGGACCGCTCATGTCAATTCAATCACGGGCCGGCGCCCCCAGGGGGAAGTAGTGGCGATAGGGTCTCGCCTCGTTCACCACCCGGACGACCGAGGGGTGACCCAGCAGACGGGCGCGATAGGCACGCAGACGGCCATAGCCAGCCGGGATCTCGTGGGCCCAGTCGGCGTAGAAGAGCGAGGGGGCGGCGGCGCAATCGGCCAGCGTGAAGTCTGCGCCGGCAATCCAGTGGCGTCCTTCCAGTCGCTGATCAAGCCAGGGGTAGATCTGATTGAGCATCTCGCGGGCCTCCGCTACGCCATAGCGGTCGCGATCCGCGGCCAGGCGCAGCGCATCCAGCACCACTTTTTGCATCGGCGTCATCACATAGTTGTCGAAGACGCGATCCAGCATATGCACCTCCAGACCCGCATCGCCGGGCGGGATCAGGCTGACGGGACCCGGATGGTGCGCCTGCAGATGGGCGACGATGGTGCTGCTCTCGAGGATGCAGCGACCATCATCCAGCAACACCGGGAAGCGCTTGAGTGGCCAGAGGGCGGCAAGTTCGGCGTTCGCCGCCGGCTCTTCGAGATTCCGGTACTCGAACAGGGTGGCATTCTCGTAAAGGGCGATCAGCACTTTCTGGCTGTAGGACGAAAAGGGGTGGGCATAGAGTTTCATGGGGATGTTCCTGACGCTCAGAGGGATGACTTCCCTAGTCTAGATCCCCTCTCTATTTTCGATGCGTCCCTATCCCATGCTGGTTTTGGGATGATAAACGCCCATTCATGACGGCAATCACACCCGTATGGCTCTCTTTTAGGTAGGGTGATCCCGCCTGTGGCCGCCAAGCCGGGGCAGCCGACTCATCAGGGTTGATGAGCGGCACCACAACAAAAATCGATGTCAGGCCAAGCTGAACATCATCAAGGATCCCGTCATGAATCAATCATTGCCGCTGTTGACGCCGCTGCGGGGCATCGCTGCCCTGATGGTGGTGCTGTTCCACGCCCGCTTGCTGCTCTTCCCCCAGTGGATGGAGTCGATCGCCGGCCACACCCAACTCATCGAGAACGGCTACCTCTGGGTCGATCTCTTCTTTATCTTGAGCGGGCTGGTGCTGGCCCATGTCTACGGGGAGGCTTTCGCCCGCACGCCCCGAACCATAAGTTATGGCCGCTTCCTCTGGCTGCGGCTGACCCGGGTGTATCCCCTCTACCTGGTGACCCTGCTGCTGCTGGTGGGCTGGGAGCTCTACAAGGCCCACCACGGGATTGGCTTCTACGCCGGCCCCCTGTTCAAGATGTGGGAGTGGGAGGGGATGCCTCCTTTTGGTTCCCCCTTCACCCCCGCCGAGGCACTGCCAAGCGCCTTCCTGCTGCTGCAGGTGGTGACCGATCACGGATTGACCTGGAACTTCGCTGCCTGGTCGCTCAGCGTGGAGTGGATAAGTTATCTGCTGTTTCCATTGCTCATTCCCCTCGCCGTCACCCGCAGCCGCTGGAGCAACCTCGCCCCCTTGCTGGCCCTGACGGTACTGGCCTTTATCGTGCACAGCCGGGGTACCCTGGATGTCACCAGCGGAGCGCTGGCCATCGGGCGCGGGGTGAGTGAATTCGTGCTCGGCCTCTGGCTGCTGCCCAAGGTGAAGGCTGCCCGCCAGTGGTCCATGATGCAGCAAGATCTGCCGCTGCTGCTCGCCTTTCTGCTCCCCTTCGCACTGATGCAGTTCACCATGACGCCGCAGCTGACCCTGCTGCTGATCAGCGCCTACGTGTTGCTGATCTGGATTGCCGCCTGCCAGGGCGATCGCCAGAGCCCGCTGCTGCGCCTCCTGGACAACCGCTTCACCAACTGGCTGGGGGATCTCTCCTACTCCATCTACCTGCTCCACGCCCTGGTGTTGCTCACCGGCTGCGAGCTTGTCCACTCTCTGGCGCCGGGGCTCACCGCGTGGTGGTACGCCCAGACCAACCCCTTGCTGGGGGTGCTGGCCACCCTGTTGATGCTCGCCGTGCTGATCGGGCTCTCGGCGCTGAGCTACACCCTGCTGGAGCGGCCGCTGCAACGGCGACTGCGCCGACTAGGCAAGGCTCCCCAACCAGTGATGGAGCAAGCCGGCTAGTTTCCGTCGCCACATGCTGCCCCGATGCAAGACCGGCACGCCGTCGGGGCGGCTCAAAGTGGGACTAGCCTGAGCAAGGCGAAGAGTACGGCTCTTTTTGAACCCGACAATCCCCTGCGCTTTGTGTGAATTCCAGTTCGAATCAAGAGGGCCGTCTGTGGCATAATGGCCCGTCCTGTGGTCCTCGGCGGGGCTTCGCCGGCGCATCCTTGCCCTCCTCCCGTCCTGCCAGGCAGCCTGACATCACTGTGTTCACAGGCCGCCAGGGCCACCCTATTTTTGCGCGCACATTTAACGGCGCCGCAGCAGTTATTGGCACACAAGTCTGCCCACACAAGGGGAAAGCATGTCTTCCATTCGTCTGACCCAATACAGCCACGGCGCTGGCTGCGGTTGCAAAATATCCCCCAAGGTGCTCGACACCATCTTGAAGAGCCAGATCCCGGGCTTTGACGACCCCACCCTGGTGGTCGGCAACAGCAGCAAAGATGACGCCGCCGTGGTCGATATCGGCAACGGTCAGGGCATCGTCTCCACCACCGACTTCTTCATGCCCATCGTCGATGATCCCTTTACCTTCGGTCGCATCGCCGCCACCAACGCCATCAGCGACATCTACGCCATGGGCGGCAAACCCATCGTCGCCATCGCCATCCTCGGCTGGCCCGTCAACATACTCGCACCTGAAGTGGCCCAGCAGGTGATCGACGGCGGCCGCCAGGTGTGCCACGAGGCGGGTATCTCGCTCGCCGGTGGCCACAGCATCGACGCCCCCGAGCCCATCTTCGGTCTTGCGGTGACCGGTATCGTGCCACTCGACGCCATCAAGCAGAATGACACCGCCCTGGTGGGCGACACCCTCTATCTGACCAAGCCGCTTGGCATCGGCATCCTCACCACCGCCCAGAAGAAGGGCAAGCTCAAGCCCGAGCATGAACAACTGGCCCCGGATGCCATGTGCACCCTCAACAAGATTGGCCAGCGCTTCGCCGCCTTACCCGGCGTGCACGCCATGACCGACGTGACCGGTTTTGGGCTGGCAGGCCACCTGCTGGAGATGTGCGAAGGTTCCGGCGTCAGTGCCCGTCTGGACTTCAAGGCGCTGCCGCTGCTGGACGAGGTGGATTACTACCTGAGTGAGGGCTGCGTACCGGGCGGTACCCTGCGCAACTTCGACTCCTATGGTGACAAGCTGGGCGCCATGGATGATCGCACCCGCAACATCCTGTGCGACCCGCAGACCAGCGGCGGCCTGCTGGTAGCCGTCGGTAAAGAAAGTGAAGCCGAGCTCCTTGCCATTGCCGCACAGGCAGGGCTGACCCTCTCTCCCATCGGCCAGTTGCAGGCCCGCACCGGCAACCAGTTCATCGAGGTTGTCCAATGAGTGCCCTGCCACTGGCCACGGATTACGCCCGGATCTTTCTGGATGAGGTTCCACTCATCGATCTGCGTGCCCCCGTCGAGTTCAAGGAAGGGGCCTTTCCCACCGCCGTCAGCCTGCCGCTGATGACGGACGAGGAGCGTGCCCGGGTCGGTACCTGTTACAAGCAGGAGGGTCAGGCCGCAGCCATCGCCCTGGGCCATCAACTGGTAGGTGGCGCGGTGCGCGCCGCGCGCATGGAAGGCTGGCTGGCCAGGTTGCGCCAGCAACCCGACGCCCTGCTCTACTGTTTTCGCGGCGGCCTGCGCTCGCAAACCGTACAACAGTGGCTGGCCGAGGCTGGCGTCACCCGCCCCCGGGTCGCGGGCGGCTACAAGGCGCTGCGCCACTTTCTCATCGACACCCAGGCGAAGGCCAGTGCAGAGTGCGACTGGACCGTGCTGACCGGCATGACCGGCTCCGGCAAGACCCACATGCTGGCGCACATCACCCAGGCGGTGGATCTGGAAGGGCACGCCCGTCACAGGGGGTCGTCGTTTGGCCAACTGCCGGGTGGGCAACCCGGCAACATCGACTTCGAAAATCGGCTTGCCATCGAGCTGCTTCAGCGTCGCAACCGGGGAGAGTCACAGTTTGTACTGGAAGACGAGAGCCGTCTCATCGGTCGCTGCGCCCTGCCACTCAACCTCTATGAGGCCATGTGCCGGGCTCCTCTGGTGGTGGTGGAGGTGCCGCAGGAGGCACGGGCCGAGCAGATCCGCACCGATTACGTGCAGGATCTCTGGCTGCGCTATCTGGAGTTCCATGGGCCAGATGCAGGCTGGCCGCTGTTTGCCGGCTACCTCACCGACGCCATGGCCAGGCTCAAGCGCCGACTCGGTGACAAGGATTATCGCGAACTCGATGGGCTGTTGCAGGCCGCCCTCAGGGAACAGGCCCAAAGCGGGGACACCCGCGCCCATCTGGTCTGGATCAAGCTGCTGCTGACTCGCTACTATGACCCCATGTACCGCTATCAGCTGGACAACAAGCGCGAGCGGATCCTGTTTCGTGGTGACAAGGAAGCCTGCCTCGCCTTCTTCGCCGAACGTTCCCCCCTTCAGACCCCTCAGGAGAGTCCCACATGTTGAAGTTCGAGGTGATCCCGGTCACCCAGTTCGCCCAGAATTGTTCGCTTATCTGGTGTGACGAGACCCGCCAGGCTGCCCTCGTCGATCCCGGCGGCGAGGCGGACAAACTGCTGGCCGCCATAGCCAAACGGGGGCTGACCCTCACCCATATCCTGCTGACCCACGGCCATCTGGATCATGTGGGCGCCGCCGCCGATCTGCGCGAGAGAACCGGTGTCGCCATTACCGGCCCCCACAAGGAGGATGCCTTCTGGCTCGACATGCTGCCCCAGCAGAGCCAGATGTTCGGCTTTGCCCATACTCCGGCCTTTACACCGGATAGCTGGCTCGAACAGGGTGACAAGGTACAGGTTGGCAAATGCGAGCTGGAGGTCTATTTCTGCCCGGGCCACACTCCGGGCCACATCGTGCTGCTCTGCCAGGCAGAACGCCTCGCATGGGTGGGGGATGTGCTCTTTGCCGGCAGCATAGGCCGCACCGATTTCCCGCGCGGGGATCACGGGACGCTGATCAAGTCGATCACCGAGACCCTGCTGCCGCTCGGGGATGAGATCGTCTTTATTCCGGGCCATGGCCCGAGCTCCACCTTTGGTCACGAACGGGCCAGCAATCCCTATCTGACACAGCCCATCTGGTAATCCCCCCGCTCCTCGCGGGCATCCCATTGCGCCTTGAGGCGCAAGATCTCCGGCATGATCTCGAGAAAACGGGAGAGCAGCCGGGGATCGAAGTGCTGGCCGGAGCCATCGCGCATGGTGGCCAGCACCCGGTCCAGGGGCCAGGGCTCCTTGTAGGGACGACGCACGCTCAGGGCGTCAAAGACGTCGGCGATGGCCACTATCCGCGACGCCTCGGGGATCCCCTCGCCGGTCTCGCCGGCGGGATAGCCCGAGCCGTCCCATTTCTCGTGGTGGTGCAGGGCAATCTCCGCCGCCATGCGAAAAATGGGGGCATCGGATCGCCTCAGGATCTCGTAACCGATGCGTGGGTGACTGCGCATGATGACCCACTCCTCCTCGGTGAGGGGGCCGGGCTTCTTGAGGATGTGATCGGGGATACCAATCTTGCCCATGTCGTGCATGGGGGCCGCCAGCTCCAGCAGATCCGACTGCTCCGGGCTCCAGCCCGCCGCATCAGCCAGGGCCCGGGCGTAAGCGGCCATGCGCCAGATATGCACCCCGGTGTCGGTGTCGTTGTAGTGGCCCGCCTCACTCAGCATGACGATGGCAGTGCGATAGCTGCACTCGAGCTGATCGAGGCGCACCAGGGAGAGATGATTGCGCACCCGGGCACGCACCGTGCTCGGACAGACCGGCTTGTAGATATAATCCACTCCGCCCGCCTCGAACCCCTGGCTCTCGCTGTCTGCGTTGTCGCTCGCGGTGATAAAGAGCACCGGGATCCCGGCGTGAGCCGGATCGGCCTTGAGCCGGCGGCACACTTCGTAACCATCCATGTCGGGCATGCGCACGTCCAGCAGGATAAGTGCCGGCTCGTGACGCCCCACGGCGGCCAACCCCTCCTCTCCCCCTTTGGCAAAGAAGAGGTTGTACTCCTCTTTGAGGATTTGCCGCAGCAACCCGAGGTTGCTCGGCTCGTCGTCGATGATCAACACGCGCGGTCGACTCATGGCGCAGGTTCCTCCCGATCCTCCAGATAATCCTCCAGCTTGCGGGTGGCGAACGGGATATCGAACAGCTCCAGGGCTGCACTTATTTCGCTCACCAGCTCGCAAGGCAAGTGACTCCTTGCCTGGCTCAGCGCCGGCTCAATCAGATCCAGATCCTCGCTCACCAGGGCCTGATGCAGGGCGTGCAGGCAGACCTCCCGCGCCTCCCCCTGGGCCAGCGGGGAGCTGACCGCGCCCGGCTCGCGCCCGGCATAGGTATCGATGGAGTGTTGCGCCCGCTCCAGGGCCTCAAGGAAGGGGGCGATAAGCTGGCTGGTGTCGCCACCCTGCTCGATGGCCTCGTTCAACTCGGCACTGATACGCGCCACATCGGTGAGCGACAGGCTGCCCGCCACCCCCTTGATCTTGTGGGTCAGACTCGCGGCCGCATCGGTCTCGTGCTGGGCGATGTAACCCGGCAACACGGTACCGACCGTCATGTAGTCATCGCGAAAACGCCGCAGGTATTTGAGGTAGATAGAGGCTTCACCCCAGTTGCGCAGTCCGGTATCGATATCGATGCCGGCCACCGGCTCGTGGGGGAGTAGTTCGTCGTTCACGGTGAGCGGCAGGACAACGTCCGGCAGATAACGCAGCAAGGTCGCGATGAGCTGCTCCACATCGAGCGGCTTGGCGATGAAGTCGTTCATGCCAGAGGCCAGCGCCGCCTCCCGCTGATCCTTGAATACCCCGGCGGTGAGAGCCAGCACGGGAGTCTCCTCCCGCCCCGGCAGCAGACGCAGGCGACGGGTCGCCTCGTAGCCATCCATCACTGGCATCTGCACATCCATGAGCACCAGATCGATGCGCCGTGCCGGATCTGCCAGGCAGGCCAGGGCTCGCTCCCCGTCGATGGCGGTGATCACCTCGGCCCCCTCCCGTTGCAACAAGCGGGTCGCCACCTCCAGGTTGATGTCGCTGTCATCCACCAGCAGTATGTGCACGCCCGGCAGGCGCAGACGGCGCTGGCCACTCTCAAGGGGCTCCACATGCTCGCGCTTCTCGTGGATGAGACGCGCCACCGCATTGTAAAGACTGGAGCCGGTGACAGGTTTGTGCAGCACCAGGTCCACCTGTTCCGAGCCGGGGCGGTGCATCAGTTCATCCTGGGAATAGGCGGTCGCCATGATGATGATGGGTGAACGCTCCTGCTGCTCGAAGGCGCGGCGAATGGCCAGGCAGGTCTCGAGCCCGTCCATGCCCGGCATGATCCAGTCGAGCAGGATCACGTCGAAACGCTCCCCCTGGCGCAGCAGATGATGCAGCGCCTGCTCACCGGACTCCACCACCCGCGACTGCCATCCGAGGGAACCCACCGTCATCGACAGGGCGTCGCGGGTCACCTGATTGTCGTCGGCGATGAGCAGCGAGATGTGCTGCAGACGCTCGTTCAAGGCCTCGGGCCGCTCTACCTGCTCCAGCCGGACGCGGAACCAGAATTCGCTCCCCTTGCCAAGCTCGCTGGTGACGCCGATGTCCCCACCCATCAGGTTCACCAGGCGGCGACTGATGGTCAGACCAAGCCCGGTGCCCCCGAAGCGGCGACTGGTGGAGGAGTCTGCCTGGGAGAAGGCATTGAAAATGTTGGCCTGCTGCTCGGGGGGAATGCCGATCCCGGTGTCGCGCACCCGAAACAGCAAGGTGGCCATGCCGTCTTGCTCTGCTTCCAGCAAGACCTTGACCTCCACCTCGCCGCGCTCGGTAAACTTGATAGCATTGCCGGTCAGGTTGAGCAACACCTGCTCGAGGCGCAGGGCGTCCCCAATCAGATGGGAAACCGGCTCGGGGGCACTGCTCACCACCAGTTCGAGGTGCTTCTGGCCAACGCAGGTGGACATGATGGCCGCCACGTGATCGAGCACCTCTTCGAGACTGAATGGCACCCGCTCAAGCTCGAGCCGACCCGACTCAATCTTGGAGAAATCAAGGATGTCGTTGATGATCCCGAGCAGCGCCTGCCCGGCCTGGTGGATTTTGCGCACCAGGGCATGCTGACCATCGTCGAGCCCTCCCTGTTCGAGCAGGTAGGTCAGCCCCATGATGGCGTTCATGGGGGTGCGGATCTCGTGGCTCATGTTGGCGATAAAATCACCTTTGACCTGTGCCAACCTGGCCGCTTCCTGCTGGGCCAGTTGCTCCTTGTGCCTGCTGCGCACCAGTGCAGCCACACCGGCACCAAACAACAGCAGCAGCACGGCGCTGGCGGCCAAGATGATCCCCCAGATATGAGTGCGAATGGCCTGCAGCTCGCTGTGCGGCACCAGGGACGCGGCTTTCCAGATCAGCTGATCATGATTCTGTGCCGGGTACAGGGTGGTCCAGCTCCAGAGTCCGTCGGCAGACTCCATCTGGCCGTTTGATGCGTCCCAGAACGCCTGCCAGGCCTGGGGAGAAGTCTGCTTCAGAGTCAGATCCGGGCGCTCGAGCATGAAGCCCCACTCCCGGGATGGGTCCGGGCTGCGCAGCCAGTATCCATCCTGATTGAACAGCATGATGTGATCGGCTGCCTTGCCGCTGCTGTCGGCAAACTCCTTGAGCATACGGGCAGCCTGGACGTTGATAAGCAGCAAACCAAGATCATGCCCCCCAAGGCGCAGACGCTTGGCAATGCGGATCATGGGGTTGAAGGGGCGATCGATCATCCCGTGTTCAACGTTGAGATCGAGCGGCGAGACGTAGACCCGCTCCCAGGGCAGCGCCATGGCATCACGAAAGTAGTAACGATCCCCCTTGTTCTGCAACTGGTCGTCCGCTACCCGCCACAGACGCTGACCCTGACGATCGATGCGCACCCGCTCCATGCCATCCGGGGCAAGCCAACGCACCTGGGCATAGTCGGGATTGCGGTTCAGCAGGATGGTGAACTGGACGGCCAGGGTCTCACGGTCATTGCGAGCCGCCGCTTCGAGCAGGATGGGTTCTTCCGACATGCTGCGCACATGGCGCAGCGGCACCGCCAGCTCGCCGTCAAGGCGGCCGCTGGCGAGCGCCAGGAAGGTGTTCTCATCGCTGCGAACGCGATAGAGCTCGCGCTCGATCAGTGCATTGCCAAGCAGATAACCACCCGCCAGGACCAGCAGCAGAATAGGTGAAAACAGCAGGATATATGTCCGTACGATTCCTTTCATAACGGTCAACATCGCCCCGAAAAATGGACTTACTCGAGTACCTTTTGGACATCAGAGCACCACAACACGTGTCCTGCTGTCAATCATGCCTACAAGTAAAGACCAATAGTGCTGTTTGAGTATTTTATTTTCCCGGAAAAAATGCTGTAAAAACAAAGAGGCCACCCGATTGGGTGGCCTCTTCACAGGAAAGTTCGTTGTCGATTAGACGCGAACGAAATCCAGGTGAACCAGCTTGTAGCGAACCGGGTGACGCTGGATAGCCTTCACGTTCACTTTGACTTCTTCACCGTTGATGACCAGGGTCAGCTCGGAGGAGTAGAACTCCGGCTTCTCTTGGGCCAGGATCAACTTTTTGTGGTCCAGGGTAACGGACACGGCTTCTTTGCCTGCACCGTAAACGATGGCAGGAACCAGGTCAGCATGACGCAGGCGGCGGCTCGCACCTTTCCCCAGGTCAGAACGGACATCAGCTTGGAATACGAAAGACATAGTGATTATCTCTTTTAAGATGAATGTATGGTGTTGACTGCGACCGGTCAGCACCTCGCAAAACGAGCGCGAATACTAGCACGGGCCCGGAGGGGATACAAGGAAAGAACCCGCGTCACTCCTCTTTGGCCAAGAGGCACTCCACCACGCCTCTCGCCATCCCCTAACGCCCCTGCTCCAGACGGGCAAACTGTTGCTGTCGCTGGGCCGGGCTCAGGGCATCGAATTGCGCCAGGGTCTGCGCTGTGGGGCAATAGAGGCGCAGCCCGGCCTGCACCCGGATCCCTTTGACCATCCTGTCACGATTTTCCTGTACCAGCGCCAGCAGATAGCTGTAAGTATCCGAACCGCCGGCCTCCTTTGACTGAAGTTGGCTTGCGATACGCCACAGGGTCTCTCCCGCCGCCACCTGGTGACAAACCCGCGATGCCTCCCCTGCCGCCGTGGCGGAAAGAGTCAGGGTCGTCGGCTCAGGGGCAGAATCTGCGGTGGCCATGGGCTGTGCATCTCCCTGTCTTGCCAAGGCCTGGATGGCGACTCCCTGCCCCCCCAGCCGTGCGAGCAAGGGCTCCCCCAGGGGCATCCGCGCTTTCCTATCCCGGGGCAGGGAGAACTCGGCGACAAAGGCGACTGCGCCCGGGACTTCGAACGAGGGGGCCGAGGAGGCGGTGTGCGGTACTGATTGGTGGGGCGCCATGCCATAGGCCATCTCATCGATGCGCTTTAGCCTGGCCAGGTAAGCCTTGGAGAGCTGGGCCTCCCCTTCGAACAGATCGAAGGGGGGCACCAGCCGGGCAGGAAAGAGGATCTGCCAACGGCCGTTCTTCTTTCTCTGTTCAAGAGGGGGAAACTGATTGCCCCGCCAGGCCGCAAAAATGGGCGGCACGGGGCGCTGCACCGGATAGTACTCCGGGTTGAGCTGCACCCAGGTTTGTTCCGCAATGGGTTGATACCCGCTGATGTTGACCAGTGCCACCCCCAACCAGATCCCCAGCATATGACGGCCTCCCTTCCCTTTGGCGTCTCGTTGCTTTCACACTATGGCTCAGAAAACAGATAGATAGCAGCTTAGCACTGGGCAATGGCGCTCTGCACCCGTTTATCCGAGATAGGGTATGGCGTCCCCAGTTGCTGGGCGAAGAAGGAGACTCGCAGCTCCTCGATCATCCAGCGAATATTGGCCACCTCGGGGGGGATCGGCTGGGATTTCGGGATCTTGGCCAGCAGCGCCTTGTACTCCGACTCCACGCTGTGCACCTTGAGCATGTAGACCCTGTCCCGGTTGGGATCGATGGCCAGCTTCTCGAGACGCCGCTCGATGGCCCGCAGGTAGCGCAGCAAGTCAGGCAGCCGCTGCCAGCCGGTCTCGGTGACAAAGCCCTTGTGGATGAGGTTGCCGAGCTGCTGCTGGATGTCGGACATGGCAAAGGCGGTGTCGAGCTGCATCTTGCCCTTGAGCCGCTTCTTGATCTCGTGGGATAGCGTCAGCACGGCTTCCACTTGGCTTGCCACCTCCACCACCGCATCGTTGAGCTCGGCGCGGACATACTCCTTGAGCGCCTCAAAGCCGGCTTCGTCCCACGCCATGCCGCCGTGCTGCTCAATCAGCTTGTCACAGCCACAGGCGATGCAGTCGTCAATCAGCTCGGCCACCTTGCCAAACGGGTTGAAATAGAGCCCGAGCTTGGCCTTGTTGGGCAGCTTTTCCTGCAGGTACTTGATGGGAGATGGCACGTTGAGCAGCACCAGCCGACGCTGGCCAGCCCACATCAGCTGCTGCTGCACCACAGGACTTTCCACCAGCTGGATGGCGACCGAATCCTTCTGATCCACCAGGGCCGGATAGGCTTTCACCTCGAAACCGCCCCGCTTCTGACTGTACTCCTGGGGCAGCTCGCCAAAGCTCCACAGGGTGAGGCCAGACTGCTCGATATCGTCGTCTGCCACTTGCGACAGGGTCTCCTGCACCTTGCCGCGCAGCGACTCTTTCAATGCCTCCAGATCCTTGCCTTCCGCCACCTTCTTGTGCTTGTCGTCCACCACCCGGAAGGTGAGTTTCAGGTGATCGGGCACCGCAGACCAGTCCCAGGATTCACGGGGCACGGTCACACCGGTCATGCGGCGCAGCTGACGCTCCATCTCGTCCAAGAGCGGCCCCTGTTCAGGGTTGATGCTGGCGAGCAGCGCATCGGCATAATTGGGGGCCGGCACGAAGTTCTTGCGCATCGGCTTTGGCATCGACTTGATGAGGGCCACCAACAACTCGTGACGCAGCCCGGGGATCAACCACTCGAACCCCTTCACCTCCACCTGATTCAGGAGCGGCAGCGGAATATGCAGGGTCACGCCATCGGCGGCCTCCCCCGGCTCAAACTGGTAGGTCAATTTCAGCTTGAGGCGCCCCTGCTGCCAGAAGTTGGGGTAGTCGAGATCGCTGATGTGGGCCGCGTCCCCCTTCATCAGCATCTCTTTCTCGAAGTTGAGCAGCTCGAGATCCTGCTTCTGCGCCTCCTTCCACCACTTGTCAAAATGCCGGGCGGAGATGACCTCCTCCGGCAGACGGGCGTCGTAGAAGCGGAACAAGTCCTCGTCATCCACCAGGATGTCGCGGCGCCGCGACTTGTGCTCCAGCGCCTCCACCTCGGCCAGGAGCTTGCGGTTATCGCTGAAGAAACGGTGGCGGGTCTCGAAATCCCCCTCCACCAGGGCGCGGCGGATGAAGAGCTCGCGGCACAGCGCCGGATCGATGCGGCTGAAGTTGATGGTGCGCTCGTTGACTAAAGTCAGACCATAGAGGGTCACCTTCTCCTTGACCATCACGGCACCGTTTTTCTTCGACCAGTGAGGGTCGCTGTGGTGCAGCTTGATGAGGTGCCCCGCCAGCGGCTCCACCCACTCCGGTTCAATCTTGGCGTTGATGCGGGCGTAGAGGCGCGAGGTCTCCACCAGCTCGGCGGCCATCACCCACTTGGGCGGCTTCTTGAACAGACCCGAGGCCGGGAAGAGGTGGAAGCGGCCATTGCGGGCCCCGAGGAATTCGGGCTTTTCCAGATCCTTGTTGCCGATATGGCTCAAGAGGCCGGTCAGCAGGGCGCAGTGCACCGTCTTGAAGTCTGCCGGTTCCTGGTTGGCCTTGAAGCCCAGCTCTTTGACCGTCTGGCGCAGTTGGAAGTGAATGTCCTGCCACTCGCGCACCCGCAGGTAGGAGAGAAACTCCTTCTGGCACATGCGGCGAAACGGGTTGCTGCCAAGGAGATCCTGCTGCTCTTTCAGATAGTTCCAGAGGTTAACAAAAGCGAGGAAGTCGGAATCCTTGTCTTCAAAGCGTCTGTGCTGCTCGTCGGCGGCCTGCTTTTTCTCCATGGGCCGCTCGCGGGGATCCTGAATGCTGAGGGCGGCGGTGATCACCATCACCTCGCTCAAACAGCCGGTTTGCGCTGCGCTGATCACCATCTTGGCCAGACGCGGATCAAGGGGGATGCGCGAGAGCTGGCGACCGATCTCGGTCAGTTGCAGTTTGGCTTCGTGATTGCCGGTGGCGGGCAGCTCGCGCACCGCCTCCAGCTCTTTCAAGAGGGTCAGGCCGTCCTTGATATGGCGCGACTCGGGTGGCTCGACGAAGGGGAACGCCTCCATATTGCCAAGGCCGAGCGCCAGCATCTGCAGGATGACCGATGCCAGGTTGGTGCGCAGGATCTCGGGGTCGGTAAAGGCCGGACGGCCGTTGAAATCCTCCTCAGAGTAGAGGCGGATACAGATACCGTCCGCCACCCGGCCACAGCGCCCTTTACGCTGGTTGGCGCTGGCCTGGGAGACCGGCTCGATGGGCAGGCGCTGCACCTTGGTGCGCCAGGAGTAGCGGCTGATGCGGGCGGTGCCCGGATCGATGACGTAGCGAATGCCCGGCACCGTCAGCGAGGTCTCCGCCACGTTGGTGGCCAGCACGATGCGCCGCCCGGCATGTTGCTGGAACACCTTGTTCTGCTCGGCGTTGGAGAGGCGGGCGTAGAGCGGCAGCACCTCGGTATCCCGCAGGTTGAGCTTGCGCAGGGCATCGGCGGTATCGCGGATCTCCCGCTCGCCGTTCATGAAGATGAGGATGTCCCCGAGCCCCTCGCGTGCCAGCTCTTCCACCGCATCGAAGATCCCCTGCAGTTCGTCGCGCTCCTCCAGCCCTTCGCTTTTATCACTGACGAGCGGGCGGTAGCGCACCTCCACCGGGTAGGTGCGGCCAGAGACCTCGATCACCGGCGCCTTGTTGAAATGGCGGGAGAAACGTTGCGGGTCGATGGTGGCCGAGGTGATGATCACCTTCAGATCCGGGCGCTTGGGCAGCAGTTGCTTGAGATAGCCCAGAATGAAGTCGATGTTGAGGCTGCGCTCGTGGGCCTCATCGATGATGATGGTGTCGTACTGGGTGAGCATCCGGTCATTCTGGATCTCCGCCAGAAGGATACCGTCGGTCATCAGCTTGATGTGGGTCTGCTCGCTCACCTGATCGGTAAAGCGCACCTTGTAACCCACGTAGTGGCCGAGTTCGGACTCCATCTCCTCGGCAATACGGGCCGCCACGGTACGGGCCGCCAGACGGCGTGGCTGGGTGTGGCCGATAAAGCCCTTCACCCCACGCCCGAGCGCCAGACAGATCTTGGGGATCTGGGTGGTTTTGCCCGAACCGGTTTCCCCGGCGATGATCACCACTTGATGCTCTTCAATGGCTTTGGCGATCTCCCCCTGCTTCTGGCTGACTGGCAGATTGGCCGGATAGGTGACCTTGGGCACGCCCGCCAGACGGGACTGATAGCGCGCCAGTGCCACATCCAGGTCAGCGGCGATGGTCTCGAGCACGGCAGCCTGCTTGGCTTCCGGCAGCTTCTTGACCCCGTGCAGTCGACTGGAGAGACGGCGGGCGTCGAGATTCATGCAGGCGGTAAGACGGCGGCGCAGCGCCTCGATAGAGAGAGACAAGGTACGAATTCCTTAAAAGAGTGCCCATCAAGGGCCATATCGATAGCTGGGGGAGATCCTAAAGAGCGAGGCTGGGCGGTGCAAGCCTTAAAGCGCCGCGCCAGCACATCAAGCCGGAGGCGTCATGACCGTCACGGATGAAAAGAGCAGGCCGGAGCCTGCTCTTTGAAAACAACCAGACAATATCGCTCAGACTCTGGCCTGATGCACGAAACAAGTGCCAAGCTGGGCGTGGATGGCCTGCATCACATTGTGGCGGTTGATGACCCCGAGCAGGCGCCCCTCCTCAACCACAGGATAGATCTTGGGCTTTTGACCCATCATCATCTCCGCCAGATCCAGGATGCTGGTGTCGGGGCCGACTGCCAGCACCTCCTTGCGCATCACATCCCTGACCTGGGCCACCTGTTCACAGTGGTAGGCCTCCTTGAGCATGACGGCGATACAATCCTGCTCGGAGACCCAGCCAATCAGATGTCCCTGGCTGTCCACTACGGGGCCGCCCAACTGATGACTGTTGAGAAATTTTTCCACCGCCGCCTGTACCATCATCTCTGCGCTGAAGGTGATGGGCTTGGTCTGCATGTAGTCCTTTGCCTTGAGTGATTCCATGACGCTTTCCCCCAACGAGCCTCCCGAGGGGAGGCAAGAGCCGGGCACTATGTCCGGCTCACTCCAAGCATAGTCCGCGTGGATCAGGAGATGGATTGCAGCAAGAGCAAGAGCTCGTTCTGGCTGTGGCAGTCGGTCTTCTTGAACACCCCTTTCAGGGTGGAGCGCACGGTTTCCACCTTCACACCGCGCAGCTCCGCAATGTCGTTGCTGCTGTAACCCTTGCTCATCAGCACCAGCAGCTCCTTCTCGCCGATGGTGAGGGGATAGAGGCTGGCCAGCGCTTCGATGTCGGGGTTGAAGGCGTGCTCGGGGTCACGCAGCACCACTTCCACATAGCGTTCAAAGCGGCTGAGTCCGCTCATCAGGGTGCATTGGACCAGCAGCGGGCGCAGGTTAGGCTGACGGGGAATGGACATATAGGCGCTGGCGCCGGGCAGCAAATAGGCAAAGCCATTGAGGATCTCCTTGAGCTGACGTTGCTGCTCCTTATTCTGCAAAGAGAAAATGCCATTGATGGCCCGCAATTCCACATTTTCATCGGCGATACGGTTGAAGGCCACATTGGAATAATGAATATGCCCCTTGTCGTCTATGATGGCGCTGGGCTTATTATAGTTTTTCACCAGCTGTTGCAACTGATAGTTCTGGGTTTCCAGGGCTAGCAGGTTCCAATAATGGTGGCTCCAGGCCGCCAGTCCGGAATAGATTTCGGAGAGCGAGCTGAGGTCGCGACTGCTGAAATCATCTTGCGCTGCACCACGGTAACTGCACAGGCTGCTCAGCCCACGCCCTTTGACCTGGCAGACGCCGCCGGCGGCGAATTGGGCGCCGAAACTTGCCAGCAGGCCCACCGAGCTTGAAATGCTGTTGGCGCTGACGATCCCCTTGCACCCTTTATCCAGATAATGGTTGAACCACACATCCTGGCGATGATGTTGCAGGTAAAACTGCTGCTGTGCCTCGGTCAGACCGCTGGAAAAAAGCTTTATTCCGTCGCTCTTGTCATCATCCCGCAATAAAAACAGGGATGAACTGCAGGAAACGTCGGCGCGAAATTGGTCCACGACGAGCTTAATGTCAGAATCATTAATACCGCACTCGTATAACTGGCTGATATAAGGCGATATCCTTTCTTTCTCTAATGCCTTCACACCCGAACTCCTAATTCTTATTTTTATTGAAGAGGCATCTTACTCTGCAATGGGATAGCCGAAAAGTAGTCAAATGAACAAAGGGTTTATGATTTATTCATAAATAGTCATGAATATAGGCCCATGAATGAATATGGCCAAAAAGGGTAAATAACCGCTCATGTTTTTCCTGGCGCTGGTCGCTTTCCTCCCTGTTTTGCCTCTTGATGCCTCACCACCCACTCGCCATCCCGGCCCCTCTTTCTCCCCGAGATCACGCTTTTCAGTCTTGGGGTCATCTGCATCCACACCGATTCACATGTTGCATTTTGGTGACTTTGGTGTTTCCATTTTGAGCGCTGGACGATATTGTATATACAAATTATCCCCTCAACGGAATTGAACCATGCGGATCACAAGGAGAGAAAATGGAACCTGAACACACGCTCACTGCACCGGCAGGATCAGGGGCCGGCATCAAGCTGCTGCTGGCCAGCCTGCTTGGCATCGCCATCTTTTTTGTTCCCTTCGAGCTTGGCGGGCGCAGCACCATAGTGGTGGATCACCTGGCCGGCTTTCTGATTGCCCAGCGCCCCCTTGCCCTGACCCTCATTCTCTTGCTCATCGCCTATGGCGCCATCACCCCCTTGCTGGATGGCCGCTGGCGCGCCCGTCCCATCGACAGGGTATTGAGCCTGTTCAAGCTGCTCGGGCTGGCCCTGGCCATTTTGTATGTCACAGACTGGGGCCCTGCCTGGTTGATGACCCCGGATCACCTCCCCTTCCTGTTCGATAAACTGGCCATGTCTGTGGGTCTCATCGTGCCTATCGGCGCCATGGCCCTGACCTTCCTGCTCGGTTTCGGCCTGCTGGAATTCATCGGGGTGCTGATGCAACCTGTGATGCGCCCCCTGTGGCGCACGCCGGGTCACTCCGCCATCGATGCCGTCGCCTCTTTCGTCGGCAGCTACTCGGTGGGCCTGCTCATCACCAACAGGGTCTTCCTCGCGGGCAAGTACACGGTGCGAGAAGCCGTCATCATCGCCACCGGCTTCTCCACCGTCTCGGCCGCCTTCATGATCATCGTGGCCAAGACCCTCAACCTGATGGGACACTGGAACTTCTACTTCTGGTCCACCCTGGTGATCACTTTCGTCATCACCGCCATCCTGGCGCGTGTTCCTCCCATCAGCCGCCTGGCTCACCATGGGGAGACCGACGAGCCGCTACCGGCTGGCATGAGCCGCTGGCAGGCGGCCCTCACCTGCGGCCTGACCCAGTCCCACCAGGCTGATCCCCTGCTGCGGCAATTGAAGGACAACCTCAGGGACGGTCTTCACATGGCCGCTGCCGTGGTGCCCACCATACTGTCCGTCGGTCTGCTGGGCCTGCTGCTGGCAAAGCACACTCCCCTGTTCGATCTGCTGGGCTGGCTGCTCTGGCCACTGACCTGGCTGCTGGATCTCGACGAACCGCTCGCCACCGCCAAGGCCCTCTCTGCCGGTCTGGCCGAGATGTTCCTGCCCGCCATCCTGCTCAAGGATGCCGACCTGCTGGTGCGCTATGTCGCGGCCGTGGTTTCGGTCAGCTCGGTGCTCTTCTTCTCTGCCTCCATCCCCTGCATCCTGGCCACCCGGATCCCGGTGAGCGTGGGACAGCTGGTGGTGATCTGGCTGCTGCGCACCCTGCTTGGCATCCTGCTGGCCGCCTTGTGCGGCAGGCTGGCACTGGCCCTCGGCTGGCTCGGTTGACCAGGGCTCATAAAAAAACAAAGCGCCATCAGGCGCTTTGTTTTTATCGGGATTGTCTCAGGGGGCGATGACGGCGAACCGGCCGCTGTTGAAATCATCTATCGCCTGATGGATCTCTGCCTCGCTGTTCATGACAAAGGGCCCATAACCCACGATGGGTTCATCGATGGGCTCGCCACTCAGCAGCAACAAGCTGGCCTCGCCCTCCGCCTCCAGCATGAACTCCTCCCCGTTGGGATCGAGCAGCACCAGTTGTGCTTCGCCCGCGCGCTCCTGACCGTTGATCAAGAGAGAGCCCTTGAGCACCACCAAGGCGCTGTTCCATCCCGCTACCGCCGGCAGCACCACGCTGGCCCCGCCCTTGAGCCGCAGATCCCAGATGTTCATTGGCGAGAAGGTGCGGGCGGGCCCCTCTACCTCGCCTTGTTGCAACCCGGCATCGTTCCCGGCGATGATGCGCACCTGCACGTCGCCCTCCTTGAGGCTCAGTTGCGGGATGGTGTCGCTGGTGATGCCCTGATAACCGGGCGTCGACATCTTGTGTTTGGCGGGCAGGTTGACCCACAGCTGCACCATGTCGAGGGTACCACCACGACGGGTGAACCCCTGGGAGTGGAATTCGTCGTGCATGATGCCGGCTGCGGCCGTCATCCACTGCACGTCTCCCGGACCGATGATCCCCCCCTGGCCGGTCGAGTCGCGATGGGCGACCTCCCCTTCATAGACGATGGTGACCGTCTCAAAACCACGGTGCGGGTGTTCCCCCACGCCCCTGGCATGATCGGCGGGCTCGAAATGTGCCGGGCCAGCCCTGTCCAGCATCAGGAAAGGGCTCAAGGCGCGGCCATGGGTCTGATACGAGAACAGCGAGCGAACCGGGAATCCGTCGCCGACCCAGTGTTGTCGAGGGGCGCTGTAAATACCGATGACTCTTTTCATGATGCTCTCCTGGGTGATCGTCACGGGATGTGTCGTTGCTCGCATTGTGAGTCTGGAACGCTGCGTCCGGTAGACGTAAAATTTGCCATCAGCGTCCTATTTTGTGAACGATAACCCCATGCAACAGGATCTCAACGACCTCTATTTCTATGTCCAAGTGGTGGATCACGGGGGCTTTGCCCAGGCCGGCAGGGCCCTCGGCATGCCCAAATCCAGGCTCAGCCGCCGCATCGCCATGCTGGAGGAGCGACTCGGGGTGCGTCTTATCCAGCGTTCCACCCGCAGCTTCACCGTCACCGAACTCGGGCAGGCTTATTACACCCGTTGCCGGGCCATGCTGGTGGAAGCCGATGCGGCGCAGGATCTCATCGCCGCGACCCAGAGCGAGCCTTGCGGTCTGGTGCGCATCGCCTGCCCCATCGATCTGCTGCACGCCCACGTAGGGAGGATGCTGGTCTCTTTCGCCCTGGCCCATCCCAGCGTCAAGGTGCAGCTCGTCGGGGTCAACCGGGCGGTGGATCTGGTCGCGGAGGGGTTGGACATGGCGCTCAGGGTGCGGCCATTGCCCCTGGAGGACAGCGATCTCGCCATGCGGGTGCTGGGTTATGCGACCCAGTGTCTGGTGGCAAGCCCGGCCCTTGTCGCGTCACTCGGCATGCCCCGGGCCCCCGCAGATCTGCTGTCATGGCCGAGCCTCGGTCATGGCACCAGCTTGGAAGGCCATCACTGGACCCTGCTGGGCCCCGATGGGGCCCGAGTCAAACAGCACCACAGCCCCCGCTTTGCCACCACCGACATGCAGACATTGCGTCAGGGGGCGATCGACGGGCTCGGGGTCGTGCAACTGCCCACCATGATGATGAATGAGCCCCTGGCCGATGGCCGGCTGGTGCGTCTGCTCCCCGACTGGGCACCGCGCCAGGAGGTGATCCACGCGGTCTTCCCCTCACGCCGCGGTCTGCTGCCTGCCATCCGCGCCCTCATCGATCATCTGGTCGAGGGCTTCTCCCCCCTGGGGCAGGCAAGTAAATCGCCCCCGCCATGATCTGTGCATGGCCGTTCCCGGGTGTGCCGACATGCAAAAGGCCAGAGCTTGGCTCTGGCCTTTTCATTTTTCCCCTTCCCAGAGGAGGGGAAACGGATACGGGCAGTATCCTCAGAAGGGCATCTTGAAGCCAGGGGGCAGTTGCATGCCGCCGGTCAGCTCGCCCATCTTGGCCTTGTTCTGCTCTTCCACGCGGCGCACGGCGTCATTGACGGCGGCGGCGACCAGATCTTCCAGCATCTCCTTGTCATCTTCCATCAGGCTGGGATCGATCTCGATACGACGCACGCTGTGGCTGCCGGCCATGGTCACCTTGACCATGCCTGCGCCCGCCTCGCCGACCACTTCCATCTGGGCCAGCTGCTCTTGCATCTTCTGCATGCGCTCTTGCATCTGTTGGGCCTGTTTCATCAGGTTACCCATTCCACCTTTACCAAACATAGATCGTCTCTCGTCTTGAAATCCGGCATCCAGCGCCGGGCTGTGGGTTCATCTGCCCTAAGTGGGGGCAGCCAAAAGTCTTTTCAACCGGGGATAAACCCCGGCACGGTTTTTTCACCGCAATTCAGCGACTCAGTGGTTCGATGCTCTCGGGATGGAGCACGGCGCCGAAACGCTGCTGCAAGAATTGTACGTTGGGATCCGCCGCCAGATCCCGGCTCACCTGTTCACGCACCCCGAGATAGAGACGATGCTCTATCTCGAGCGGCGTCTCCCGCGCGGGATCCGAGCCCAGGGTCACATCGATGTGAACCGGGCCGCCCAGCTCGGGACCGATGATCTCGGCCAGATCGGCGCGGGCCTTGTCGCTCACCAGATGGCGCTGCTCGGGTTTGAGCAGCAGGGAGACCCGATTGCCTTCCCGGGTCATCACCGCGTTGATGGCCAGTTGACGCAGCCGCCCCCCCACCCCGGTGCGGGCGATAAGCTCGGCCCAGGCGTCCCCGCAATTGACCAGCAAGGACGAGGGGATCAGACGGGCGACCTCCCCCTCCTCCTCGGGCTGGGCGTCGCTCTCCAGCGCATCCCAGTCGATGGTCTCCATCAACGCAATGGCGGGCTGAGGCTCGCTGGCAGCCACTGGAGGCGCGGCAGGCACCATAGCGACAATCGCAGGTGCCGCCGCATCCGCGCTGCCGGCGTCAGCGCCCAGATCCCAGGGCGGCAGATCCTCCTGCGAAGGAGGAGCCATGGTGGCGGGAGCTGGCTGGGCGGAAGTCACTGCCCGCGTGGGCAACGGGGCACTGGCAAACCCCTCGTCAAACCCCTGATTCAGATACTCTTCGTAGTCACTGGCCCCCTCTTCATAGGCATCGAGAGGAGGCAGGTCGTCATACCCCGTTTGCATGGCAGACCCCTGCCCCGGCATATCGGGCCGCGCCGCTGGTTGCACCTCGGCCTGGGGCGAAGTCGCGACGGCAGGCATCGCAGGGGCCGGTTTGGTCGCGGCCACCGGTTTGACGGGGGTGACCCGGGGGGGCGCGGCGTTTGTACTTTGCTCGCCACGCAGGCGGCTTCGCAGCAGATTGCGCTTGCCAAGCAGGCTCTGCATGCTGGAGGTCGAAGAGATGGCGACGTCTTCCCCTTGGACCTCAACCTGCTGCGTCTGCCCGGCGTCATCCGCCGCCAACGGCGCAGAGGCAGGCTCTGCAGGCGGACTGGCGGGCACCGCGGCCTCGTAACCCATCCGTTCGGCCTCGCACAGCAGCTCATCCTGCTCGGCAAAGAGCGGATCCAGCACTGCGCCCTCCTCCGCCTTGGGTGCGGGGGCGACGTGCTCGGCCGCAAGGACCGATGCTGGCGCGGCGGGAGCCTGTGGTGCTGCGCTGGCAGCCGGGGCCGGCTCAGCCCCCTGGGGCTTTCCCGGCAGGAGCGACGCACTTTCCCTCGCAGCCGCCATCACGCCGGAGTGCCCTGTCATGAGAGGTTGGGCCGCCAGGTTGGCGGGATGGACCACCTCGCGCCGGGGAGAGAAGGCCAGCATCCGCAGACAGGTCATCTCCAGTGCGGTGCGCCCGTCAGGGGCCCAGGGCAGATCCTTGCGCCCCCCCAGCACGATTTGATAGCAGAGCTGCACCTCTTCCGGGCTCATGGCTCCGGCGAGCTGCAGCAAGGCATCGGCATCCGCCCCCTGCTCCTGCACGCTCGCAGGCAGCAGTTGCGCCATGGCGATGCGATGGAGCAGCCCTTCCAGTTCGGCATGGAGCTGATCAAAGTCGGGGCCCAGGGTAGCAATCTCGGTGATCTTGGCCATGGTGGCGGGTGCATCCTGGCGCAGCACTGCCTCCAGCAACTGGTGCAGGTGGTGATGATCGAGGGTCCCCAGCATGGTGAGCACACTCTCCAGGCGCACGCTGCCGTTGCCGTGGGCCAACGCCTGATCGGTGAGGCTCAGGGCATCGCGCATGCTGCCATCGGCCGCCTTGGCCAGGGCCAGCAGGGCGCGAGGCTCGAAGGGTTGTCCCTCCTGATCCAGCACCCATTCGAGCTGCCTGGCGATCTGGGTCTGATCCAGGCTCTTCAGATGAAACTGCAGGCAGCGCGAGAGGATGGTGATCGGCAGCTTCTGCGGATCCGTGGTGGCCAGCAGGAATTTCACATAGGGGGGCGGCTCTTCCAGGGTTTTGAGCAGCGCATTGAAGCTGTGGCGCGACAGCATGTGCACTTCATCGATGAGGTACACCTTGAAACGACCACGGGCCGGACGGTACTGCACGTTGTCGAGCAGTTCGCGGGTGTCTTCCACCTTGGTGCGGGACGCCGCATCGATTTCCAGCAGATCGACGAAATTGCCCTGATCGATCTCGCGGCAGGTATCGCACACACCGCATGGATGGCTGCTGATCCCCTGCTCGCAGTTGAGGCTCTTGGCCAGGATGCGGGCGATGGTAGTCTTGCCCACCCCGCGGGTCCCGCTCAGCAGGTAGGCGTGATGCAGCCGTCCCTGATCCAGGGCATTGGTCAGGGCAGTCAGCACATGTTGCTGGCCGACCACTTGTTCAAACGTATGGGGGCGCCATTTGCGCGCCAAAACCTGATAGCTCATAGATCTCGATGCTGGGAAACGAGGCATTGAGGCTGGATGCTAACACAAATGGAGGGCTGGCTGTATGGGGGATGCGCCGCCTTGGGAGGGATCGCTTGAATTTCAAACCGGTGCCCGTTCAGGCACCGGTTTGCGGCAGAAAGCAGGGTGACGAGGCCTGCCGCGCGAAGAGGCGATTTACGCCCCCGCGAGTTCCACCAGAGAGACCACCTTGACGCCGGCGGCGGTCAGGCGGGCATCACCGCCCAGGGACGGCAGGGAGATGATGAAAGCGGCATCCGCTACCTCACCGCCGGCGCGGCGGATGAGCTTGACGGTGGCATCGACGGTGCCGCCGGTGGCCAGCAGATCGTCCACCACCAGCACCTTGTCACCGGGCACGATGGCATCGGTGTGCAGTTGCAGGGTGTCGGTGCCGTACTCCAGGGCGTAGGACTCCTCGATGACGGCGCGGGGCAGCTTGCCCGGCTTGCGCACCGGCACGAACCCCAGCCCCATGGCGTAGGCAACCGGGGCGCCGAAGATGAAGCCACGGGCCTCGGTGCCGACAATCTTGGTGATGCCTTGATCACGGTAATGATCGGCCAGCAGATCGATGGTGGCCTTGAAGGCCTCGGCATTCTCGATCAGGCTGGTGATGTCGCGAAACAGAATGCCCGGCTTCGGATAGTCGGGAATGGTCTTGATGCTCGCTTCGATAAACTTCAGGGTTTCCGGATTCATTATTTGACCGCTTATTTTTTGAGCCCTGCCATGGCGGCGCACGGGGTCTCCGCCTGGGGGCAATAAAAAGGCCCGTCACGCAAAAATGACGAGCCGACTCCATAGCATTATTGCCGCGATAGCTTAGGGATTTCACTTCTTCATTGCAACCGGCTCCAGCACCGGCAGACGCATCAACCAGGTGAGCAGGATCACCATTATGACAACCAGCAGCCACCTCACCCAGGGCAACGGCACCACCAGCAGCGATACCGAGAACGAGATCAGGATGAAGATGATGGCGCGGCGTCTCGCGTGACGGCGAATGCCGCGATACTGCTGCCAGTCGAGGATGGGGGGGCCAAACCAGGGATGCGCCAGCAACCAGCCATGAAAGCGGGGGGAGGAGCGCGCAAACAGCGCCGCCGCCAGCAACATGAAGGGGGTGGTCGGCAGCAGGGGCAGGACTATCCCGACTATCCCGGTGGCGAAGGCAAGCCAGCCCAGGGCCATCAGACACCAGCGTTTCATGGGTACTCCTCTGACTGTATCTGCCTTTAGCCTAACAGAGTTGGCCCGAAAGCTGACAGCCTGGCCCAGTCGGCGGCCGTCGATGGGGGCCATCGAGTGGGCAGATGGCTGACAATCCCGGCCATTGCCACTACAATCTGCGCTCTTTTTTCTCCCCTTGTCTTCGGAAGCAGCTATGCGCGTTATTTTGGCCCCCATGCAGGGGGTGCTGGATCACCTGATGCGGGAGGTCCTCACCTCCGTCAATGATTACGACCTCTGCGTCAGTGAATTCATCCGGGTGGTCGATCAACTGCTGCCCGCCAAGGTCTTCCATCGCCTCTGCCCCGAGCTGAAACAGGATGGCAAGACCCGTGCGGGGACCCCGGTACGGGTGCAACTGCTGGGACAGCATCCGGAGTGGCTGGCAGAAAATGCCATCCGCGCCATCGAGCTCGGCTCTCCCGGGGTCGATCTCAACTTCGGCTGCCCTGCCCCCACGGTCAACAAGAGCAAGGGGGGCGCCGTGCTGCTCAAGGAACCCGAGACCGTCTATCGCATCGTCAAGGCGGTGCGGGAGGCCGTGCCTGCCCACCTGCCGGTGAGCGCCAAGATCCGCCTGGGATACGATGACAAGGATCTCTATCTGGACAACGCCCAGGCCGTCTATCAGGGGGGCGCCAACGAGCTGGCGGTGCATGCCCGCACCAAGCGCGAAGGCTACAAGGCGCCGGCCCACTGGGAGTACGTGGACGCCATCCGCCGCGCCCTGCCCATCCCCGTCACCGCCAACGGCGAGATCTGGAACCATGCCGATGCCCTGACCTGTGCCCGGGTGTCCGGTTGCGATGCCCTCATGGTGGGCCGGGGCGCCATCTCCCTCCCCAACCTGGCCAACGTGATGAAGACGGGGTGTGCACACATGAGCTGGGCCGAGGTACTGCAACTAATGGTGACCTACACCGAGCAGGATCTGGCGAGCGACAAGGCCGACTACTACCCGAGTCGCATCAAGCAGTGGTTCTCCTACATAGTGCGGGAATACCCCCAAGCCGACGAGCTGTTTCGCCGCATCCGCACCATCAAGACCGCAGAGGAGATCCGCTCCGCCCTCGAGCGCGAGTGCGCCTCACAGGCCTAGACTTGGCCGCCGCCCCGCGGCGCCCTATGATAAAGGCTCATTGACAGGAGGTCAGGATGCAGGGAGTGCCGGTCAACTTTACCCATCAGCACGACAGGGCCGATTTTCGCGCCCTGCCGGGGCAGCCTGCGACCGAGCTCTATCGCGCCCACATCCAGCACCACATCTTCGATCCCCATAGTCACGAGGGGTTTGGCCTCGGTGTCATCGAGTGCGGTGCCGAGCGCTTTCGCTATCGCGGCAGCCAGCTCCTGGCCGGTCCCGGCAGCCTGGTGCTGATGAACCCCGATGAGCTGCACACGGGCGAGTCAGCCTGCGAGCAAGGGTGGCGCTATCGCATGCTCTACCTGCCCGCCGATCGGCTCGAGGCCATCAGCGGCGAGCGCGACTGGTATTTCACCGATGCCGTGCGAAGCGATCCGCGCACTGCCCCCGTCCTGCAGGCGACCCTGGATGCCCTCTGGCACTGTGACAGCGAGCTCGCCGCCGACGGCCTGCTGCTGAGGGTGTGCGAGACCCTGCGTCCCCATGCCCGGGCCCTGGCGGCCCCGCGCGAAGCGGTCCACCCTCTGGGCCGCGCCATCGACTATATGCAGGCCTGTTTCGCCCGCCCCATTACCCTGGCCGAGCTGGCCGGTTCGGTGAACCTCAGCCCCTACCACTTCCAGCGCAGCTTCAAGGCCCGCTTTCACGTCACCCCCCAGCAGATGTTGATGGCCATCCGCCTGCAGCGCGCCAAGGGGTGGCTGGCTGCCGGCCTTCCCGCAGCCGAGGTGGCCGCCGCCTGTGGTCTGGCCGATCAGTCCCACCTCAACCGTGCCTTCCTGCGCCGCTATGGCACCACCCCGGTCCGCTACCAGAAACAGGTGCAGGCTGGCCGCTAAAGCGCAATCTGGTTCAATACGCCCCCCTTCCTCCCTGCTAGGCTGGCCTCCTTCTTCTTTACCGGATATGAAACATGTTGATCGGAGTCCTGTTTGCCCTGCTGGCCGGCCTGATGTGGGGGCTCATCTTCGTCGCCCCCCTCTTGGTGGACGGCTATCCCCCCGCCCTGCTCGCGAGCGGCCGCTACCTCGCCTTCGGCCTCATCGTGCTGCCGCTCGCCTGGCAGGCCCGCAAGCACCTGGCGGCCCTCTCGGCCAGCGACTGGCGAGAGGCCCTCGCCCTCACTCTGGTGGGGAACCTCCTCTACTACTTCTGCCTGTCGGGGGCCATCTTGCGCATCGGCTCGCCCCTGGCAGCCATGTTTATCGGCACCCTGCCGGTGGTGACGGCCCTGGCCGCCAACCGCCTCTATGGCGCACGGGACGGTCGCCTCTCCCGCACCCGGCTCTACCCGTCCCTGGTGCTGATGGGGGCCGGCCTCTGTCTGGTCAACAGCGCCGAGCTCACCTGGCACACCGAGGCGCGCACCGAACAACTGCTTGGGCTCGCCCTGGCGGTGGGCGCCGTGCTGTGCTGGACCTGGTATCCCCTGCGCAACGCCCGCTGGCTGCGCGAGCACCCGGGCCGCAGTCCGGCCGTCTGGGCCACCGCCCAGGGGCTGGTGACCCTGCCGGTAGCGCTCATTGCCTATCTCGGCAGCCTCGGCCATCTTGCCCTGAGCGCACCGGACTTTCCCCTGCCCTTCGGGCCGACGCCCCTGCGCTTCGTGCTGCTGATGGGGGCAGTGGGGCTCTTCTGCTCCTGGCTCGGCACCCTGTGCTGGAACGAGGCGAGCCAGCGCCTGCCGACCGTGCTGGTCGGGCCGCTCATCGTGTTCGAGACTCTGGCGGGGCTCTTGTACGCCTTTATGCTGCGCGGGATCATGCCCCCCATGAGTACCCTGGTGGGTGTCGTCTGTCTGGTGGCGGGGGTGCTCTACGTCATCACCGGCAAGCCGCAGCACCTGCCGGAAAAACCCGCCAAAGCACGGTTAACTTGACTCATGTCATCTTGATAAACCGCGGGTTTCCCTATACTGGCCGAGTTTTATCACTCGTTTTTGGGGGCTGCTGTGTGTGAAGTGACGCAAGCCCGGTTGGCCGAATGGCATCAGCGCCTTCTGACCGACTGGGCGCAAACAAGAGAGGAGCTGATCCGTCAGCTCAAGGCCTGTCGACAAGATGACTGGGCACAGAAGGTGGAGCGCTGCGAGCGGGATCAACTGGTTGATCTGACCAGCCGTCTCGATCTGCCCGGGGTGGAACACAGCGTGGCACGCCTCAAGCGGCTCGACGCGGCGCTCTGCCAGATGGATCTGGGGCTCTATGGCTTCTGCTCCGATTGTGAGGAGCCGCTGCTCCCTGAACAGCTGGAACAGGATCCGACCCTGCAACGCTGCCCGCGCTGCGAGGCCCGCTACCGCAAGGGATTCCACGCTCACGAACTCTGATGGGGGCACCCTTTGTGCCCGCCATTTTCCTCCTCCACCCCTTCTCACTTCCCATCATGACCAACCCCCTGGCGCGACGATCCCGGCAACCCCGGGGGCAGCCGCACAGGCATGAAAAAGGGGAGTCATGGACTCCCCTTCTCGTACTGCGTACTCGTCACTGGGCCAGCAGGTGGCCTACCAGCTCATGACGCCACCCTTGCAGCAGCATGGGCTTGTCCGCCCTGGCCCGCTCCTCGGCACTCATGCGCCAGCTCCAGGTGAAGTACTGGTGGATGATCTTCTTGCTCGCCACCAGCTCCGGCGGAATGTTGCTGGCCTTGGCCTTCTCCTCCACCATGGCCTTGATGCGCTTGAGCTCGGCCTTGTACTGGGGGAAGTCCACCAGACGGCGGATGGGATCGGGCCAGCTCGCAGGGTCGCTCTGCTGGGCGGCGGCAACGATGTCCAGCATCCGCTTGCCGTGGATCTTGATCTCGATGGGCGAGAGGCCCAGCTCGTTGAGATCCCGAAGGGAAGCGGGACGACGCTCCGCCACCTTGAACAGGTGCAGCTCTTTGACCACGAAGTTGAGGGCGAGATCCCGGCGTACCGCTTCCTGCTGGCGCCAGGCGGCCAGCTCGCGCAGGATGGCCAGCTCACGGCGACCCAGTTGCCAAGCGTTGACGATCTCGAGGTAGGCCTGACGGGGATCGCTGCCCTGGGTCTTGCGGGCGGAGTGGTTCTGGCACTCCTGCTCGAACCAGGGGAACTTGCCGCTCTCGCGCAGTCTGGCCATCACCTTCTCGTAGAGGGGCATAAGGTAGAAGACATCCGCCGCGGCATATTCCAGCTGACGAGGGGTAAGGGGGCGCGCCAGCCAGTCGGTGCGGGCCTGATCCTTCTCAAGCTCGACCCCGAGGAATTCGTTGACCAGGGCGCCAAACCCCACCGACACGCCATGGCCCAGGAAGGCTGCCGCCAGCTGGGTATCGTGCATCTGGTTAGGCAGGTGACCCGCCTGATGCTGGATGAGCTCCAGATCCTCACCGGAGGCGTGCAGGATGGCAATCTGTCCGGCCCGACCGAGGCGCTGCCACAAACCGGAGAGATCCAGGGTCAGGGGATCGAGCAGGGCAAGCTGCTTGCCATCGTAGATCTGGAACAGACCGAGCTGGGGATAGTAGGTACGGGTGCGAACGAATTCGGTATCGATGGCCAGGGGAACGTCGGCCAGAGAAGCGAGATACTGATCCAGTTCGGCTTGCTGTGAAATGAGTTGATATTGCATCGTTGCCTGCACGTTGGTCGGATCCAGAAAGAAAAAACCGTGGATGTCCCACGGTTTTGCATAACGACAGCGCTGGACTGCAAAGCAGTGCATGCCGGTTACTGCTTGGCAATCTCCTCGTCGCGCAGCACGCGGCGCAGGATCTTGCCCACGTTGGTCTTGGGAAGTTCGTCGCGAAATTCTACCAGTTTCGGCACCTTATAGGCAGTCAGATGTTTGCGGCAGTGGGCAATTATCTCCTCTTCCGCCAGCTTTGCATCTTTCTTGACCACGAAGATCTTCACCTGCTCGCCGGACACCGGGTTGGGTACGCCGACGGCGGCCACCTCCAGCACCTTGGGATGCAGGGCCACCACGTCTTCTATCTCGTTCGGGTAGACGTTGAAGCCGGAGACCAGGATCATGTCCTTCTTGCGATCGACGATCTTGAAGAAACCCTGCTCGTCGCATACCGCGATGTCGCCGGTGCAGAGCCAGCCATCCTGCATCACCTCGGCGGTCGCCTCCGGGCGCTGCCAGTAGCCGGTCATCACCTGAGGACCGCGCACCTGCATCTCGCCGGGGGCACCCCGTTCGGTGACCTGGTTCCCCTCGTCATCCACCAGACGGATCTCGGTGGAACAGACCGGCAGACCGATGGAGCCGTTGTAATCCACCAGATCATAGGGGCAGACGCTCACCAGGGGCGAGCACTCGGTCAGGCCATAGCCCTCCAGCAGCGGGGTGCCGGTCAGCCCCTTCCACTGCTCGGCCACCGCCCGTTGCACCGCCATGCCGCCACCGATGGTGAGCTTGAGCTTGGCAAAATCCATGCCCTTGAACTCGTCGTTGTTGACCAGGGCGTTGAACAGGGTATTGACCCCGGTGATGCAGGTGAAAGGATACTTCTTGATCTCTTTGACAAAACCCGGGATGTCGCGGGGGTTGCTGATGAGCAGGTTGTAGCCCCCCAGACGCATGAACAGCAGGCAGTTTACCGTCAGGGCGAAGACGTGATAGAGCGGCAGCGCCGTGACCACGAACTCCTTGCCGCGCTCCAGCACGGGGCCATAGACACCGAGGCACTGCTCGACGTTGGCGATCATGTTGCGATGAGTCAGCATGGCCCCCTTGGAGAGGCCGGTGGTCCCGCCGGTGTATTGCAGGAAGGCGATGTCCTGGTTGCTGATCTCGGGTTTGATGTACTGCAGGTAGCGCCCCTTGGCGAGGGCCTGGCGCATGGTGCTGGCATGGGGCAGGTTGTACTTGGGCACCAGCTTCTTGACGTATTTGACCACGAAGTTGACCAGGGTCCCCTTGGCCAGCCCCAGGTTGTCCCCCATCCGGGTCAGGATCACGTGCTTGACCGGGGTGTCATACACCACTTTTTCCAGGGTGTGGGCAAAGTTGGAGACGATGACGATGGCCTTGGCGCCGGAGTCTTTCAACTGATGCTCCAGCTCGCGCGGGGTATAGAGGGGGTTGACGTTCACCACCGTCATGCCGGCCCGCAGGATGCCGAATACCGCAATGGGGTATTGCAGCAGGTTAGGCATCATCACGGCCACCCTGTCCCCCTTGCCGAGCTTCAGCTCGTTTTGCAGGTAGGCGGCGAAGGCTCGGGACTGCTCCTCCAGCCGACGGTAGGTAATGGTCTGCCCCATGTTGACGAAGGCGGGTTGATCGGCGAACTGGTTCACCGACTCTTCAAACATCTCGACCAGAGAGCCGTATTGGTCTGGATTGATCTCGGCGGGCACCCCTTCTGGATAACGCTTCAGCCAGACTCTTTCCACGAACTTCTCCTGCATAACTCGCACCTGTGCGCTCACTGTGTTGCCTCCGTCCCTGTCACATCCATTTCAATCAATTGTTTTAAGTTCATGCTCTAATGCCGCACATATTTACATAAGGCAACATCAATTAACAGTGAATTAACAACGGGAAATGTGAGGGAGAAAGCAAACCTGACATGATTCAAAGCCGCCGATCCTACCGGATTTCAGCGAAGTTTTCGATATAAACGGCGGTTTCTGATGAATTTTCCATATGAAAATGATGGCCTCCTGCCACTGTCACCCGTTCAATGTGGCCAAAGGCCGCCTCCCGCAACTGCCACTGTTCCAGGAGCCCGGGGAAGCCCTGCTCTCCCCGGATAAAGAGCACCGGACAGACGATGGCCCGGATCAGGGCCTGGGCCTGCCCCTCGCTCATGCGCAGGGGGGAGAGATCGCGAAGACGGGGATCACTGCGCCAATACCAGCGCCCTGCCCGCACCTCCAGTTGTCGCTCGCAGATAAGGCGTGCCGCACTAGGGGGGATGTCCGCCACCTTGCAGCGGGCAGCCACCGCCTCCTCGAGGGTGGCAAATCCACTGGTTGCACGCTCACGGGTACGAGTGCGGTTGAGGATGGCGCGGCGCAGCTGCCCCGGTACCTCCTCGTCGGGCTGGCTCAAGGGGCCGAGCCCCTCCAGCAGAATGAGCCGCTCGATTTGCTCGGGAAAAACGCCAGCATAGGCAGAGGCAATCAGCGCCCCCAGGGAGTGACCAAGCAGGATGAAACGCTGCCAGCCCGCGGCCTGGGTGATCTGGTAGAGATCATCCAGCCAGTCCACGAAGACATAGGGAGTCGACTTGTGATCGGAGTGACCATGGCCCGGCAGATCGACGCAGACCAGATGAAACGCCCCCAGCCAGGGGGCCAGAGGCAAAAAGCTGGCACCGTTGTCGAGCCAGCCATGGAGGGCCACAAGCAGCGGTCTGCCCTCCTGACCATTGTCCAGCAGGGCGATGTGCCGCCCGTCCGCTAGGCGCAGCCTGCGCTCCTGCAATGTCGCCGTCATCTGGGCTCCTCAGCGGCGCAGGGGCCGTCTGGGCCAGAAGGGATCATAGAAAGGATCGTAAAAGTAGGGATCCATGTAGCGGATCTCCACCTCCTTCACCGGTGGCCACAGCTTGCTCCCCGTCACCTTGAGTACCGAGAAGCGATACTTGTGCTCGCCAATCTGGCTGTCCACCGGCTTGTCGAGGGTGCCGAGCACCGTCAGGCTGCGACCCTTGGCATAGAGGGTCGGGTCGACAAACCCCTGCATGATGGCGAGAAAACGACCGGGGCTCTGCTCGGTCTGCTCCGGCACCCCGTTGGACTTGAGGGGCAGATAGACCACCTCGATGACACTCTGATCCGCCTTGTTGTGGACCGCCGAGATGACACCGCTCCAGCGGGCCGGCTTGCCTTCCATCCCCTGCAGAGCGGGTTGATAGGCCACCAGCTGATCCGCAGGCTCATAGGCAAGCTCTTTGGGCACCGTGCTGCAACCGCCCAGCAGCAGCCCCACCAATCCCAGCATGATCACGGATTTTCTCATTCGTCTCTCCTTCATCGTCCGACAAAGCAGCCCGGGGCAGCTGTTGCCGCCTATTCGCGACCCGGCAGTTTCTTCCAGGTCACCTTGTCACGCAGATAGACAGGGGTGGCTTGCTCAACCGGCACCGCCTCACCCGCAAACCAGGCCTGGCGTGCCAGAGGCAGCATGTCGGCGGCCGCCGGGAAACGCACCTGGCTTGGCATCAGCACATCTGCCAGGCCGCCCAGAGTCTCGCCATAGGTTTCAAAACCGGTGCCAACGCAGCTCACCGCGCCAGTCAGCTTGTCACGGGCCTGCACCAGTGCGGCTGGCTCGCTCACCACCTCCTCGCCCACCAGCGTCATCACTCCGTCCACCAGGGCGTAGTGGCCGAAATAGACCTCGTCCATGCGCGCATCGATGGCGGCAAGCACCTGCTCGGCCCCTTCCAGCTTATGGGCCCCCTGGGCCATGGCCGCCAGGGTGGAGACACCGATCATCGGCACGCCGGCACCAAAGGCGAGCCCCTGGGCCACGCTGATCCCGATCCGTACCCCGGTGAAGGAGCCAGGCCCACGACCGAAGGCGATGGCGTCGAGCTCATCCAACGATAGACCGGCTTCATCCAACAGAGCCTGAACCATGGGCAGGATCTTGCGGGTATGGTCACGGGGCGCCTCTTCCCAGCGGGAGTAGAGGGTATCGCCCACCAAGAGGGCTGCGGAGCAGGCTTCGGTGGCGGTATCCACGGCCAGGATCTTCAACTCATCCATTCTTTTTATTCTCTTCACATCAGTCAGTTAAATCGTCAGCATGGCCAAGGCCTGCCGTCATGCATGGCCGGGGGCAATCAGCCCCGGCGCGGCGGACTCACTCCCGTGGTCCGAAAAATTCGCCCAGGGTCGCCAGCTCCCGGGTCCGTGGAATGGCAGGCAGGCTCTTGATGAAGGTGGCGCCATAGGGCTTGTTGACCACCCGGGGATCACAAATAACCAGTACACCGTGATCACTGCGATCACGGATGAGCCGCCCCACCCCCTGCTTGAGGGCAATCACCGCCTTGGGCAACTGCAGCTCGGCAAAGGGATCCCCCCCCTTGAGCTTGCAATCCTCCACCCGTGCCTTGAGCTGGGGATCGTCCGGGCTCGCAAAGGGCAGCTTGTCGATGATAACACAGGACAATGCCGCCCCCCGCACGTCTATCCCCTCCCAGAAACTGCTGGTGGCCACCAGCACGGCCCGACCGTTTTCCACGAAAGTCTTGAGCAGCCGCTGCTTGTTGTCTTCCCCTTGCAGCAGGACGGTACGGCCGATTTCCCGGCGCAGCACCTCGGCCACCTGGCGCATCACCTGATGGCTGGTGCAGAGGAAAAAACACCCCCCTGGCGTCTTGTTGATGAGGGGGATCATCAGGGTCGCCAGCTGCTCCCCGCGCCCGAAGGCATTGGGCTCTGGCAGGAAACGGGGTACGCACAGGCGCGCCTGCTCGGCGTAATCGAACGGACTGTCGAGAATGAGTTCGGCGCTGCCGGCCAGCCCCATCTCGGCGACGAAGTGGGCGAAGCGATTGTCCACCGTCAAGGTGGCCGAGGTGAAGACCCAGGCCACCTCGGGGCGCTGCACCTCGGCACCGAAGCGCTCGGCGACCGACAGCGGCGTCAGATTGAGGGTAAAGTGCAGACGCGAACAGTCATACCAGTAGGAGAAACCGGTCTGGTTGACCGCCAGCACCTCCCCAAGGCGAGTACGCAGCTCGCTGATGCGCTCGAAACAGTGATCCAGCTGCTCCCCTCGCCCGAGCGCCAGTTTCAGCACTTCATAACAGAGCCCGATGGCATCATTGAGGCGGGCCAGCGCCTGGGCCCAGAGGGATTGTCTCAGCAGATCCCGGGTGTTGCCGCGCCCCCCCTCCACGCCGAAGGCAAGGCGCAGATCCTGACTGGCAATGGCGAGCCTGTCCGCCGCCTTGCCAAGCTGGGCCATGTCATGAGCCTCTGCCCGGTAGGCGAGCTGGATATCCTGCGCCAAATCCTGGATGGTGCGACTGCCCACGGACTTGCCGAAGTAGTGGCTGGCGATCTCGGGCAGCTGGTGCGCCTCGTCGAAGACATAGACCTGCGCCTCGGGCACCAGCTCGCCAAAGCCGGTGTCTTTGACCGCCATGTCGGCGAAAAAGAGGTGGTGGTTGATCACCACCACCTGGGCGTCCATGGCACGGCGCCGGGCGATGACCAGGTGACAATCATCGTAATAGGGGCAGTCGCGACCCAGGCAGTTGTCGTTGGTGCTGGTGACGTGGGCAAGGATCTCGGCGTTCTCCTGTAGCCCCGGGATATCCCCCACATCGCCGTTGTCGGTAGCGGTCGACCAGGATTTGACCTTCACGAGATCGCTCAGGATCTCGGGCTTTTGCAGATGGGATTCACTCAACAGCCGGTTCATCCGCTCGATGCAGAGGTAATTGCTGCGCCCCTTGAGCAGTGCCACCGGCGGGGTGTAGTGAAGCGCCCCCGTGATGGTGGGCAGATCCCGATAGAAGAGCTGCTCTTGCAGGTTCTTGGACCCGGTGCTGATCACCACCCGCTTGCCGGATTCCAGCGCAGGCACCAGATAGGCATAGGTTTTGCCAGTGCCTGTTCCAGCCTCCACCAGCAAGCGGCCACCTTGCTTGATGGCACGGGACACCGCCTCGGCCATCTCCAGTTGCGGGGCACGGGCCTTGAAGCCGTCAATATGGCGGGCCAGGGGGCCGTCTGGCTTGAACAGGGTCTGGATGATGGTCAAAGGCATGTCCCGCTGCAAAAGCGGGCATTATGCCAAAAGCGCGGAAAAAGCGGGACTGATAATGCGTTCAGACGAAGAGATCAATCCGGTGGTCCGGATCCGGTTTGTGATCATCATCCTGCACCGCTGGTTGATCAGGCTTTGGCGGCTGCTCTCTCTGCTGGTGATGCTGGCCACCGCCGCCATTGTCGGTGCCTATCTTGCGCAGCTGATGTTTCTGGCTGATCTGGGTCACCTCCCGCTTGATGTCATCCGGGCTCGGTGTCGAGGGTGCGCGGGGCAGGATGGGAAATAACAGGTCCTGGCTGGGCATGATGTCGCCTCCTTTGGCATCTCATTGTCTAGTTATCGACCAGAAAACCGTTTTCTCAACTTTAATCGTCCTGATCACATTTTTCGGTTGCATTTTCTGTCAAGGCAGGTAGTTTAAATCGGGCGTCAACAACGGCATCTGATTTGTAAAGGATTGATTACATCATGAAGTTCACCAACCTGAAGACTCATCATCACCATCATCATCCCGAATAGTCTTTCAGGAGGTTGACTGCTGGAAGACACTTAACTGGTGACTTCCAAAAGGACCGCAAGATTCATGAACCCTCGGAAGCACATACTTCCGAGGGTTTTTTCGTTTTTGACTAGAAGGAAATCGAGCAATGGAAACACAACGTCTGCGCATCGCCATGCAAAAATCCGGTCGTCTGAGCCAGGATTCCCAGGCCCTCTTCAAGAGCTGCGGCCTCAAGATCAACCTGCGGGAACAGCGCCTCATCGCCCATGTCGAGAACATGCCCATCGACATTCTGCGAGTGCGTGATGACGACATCCCGGGTCTGGTGATGGAAGGGGTGGTCGATCTTGGCATCATCGGCGAGAACGTTCTCGAAGAGGTGCAGCTCATCCGCGCAGCCCAGGGGCAGCCCTTTGCGGTGAAGACCCTCAAGCAGCTCGACTTCGGCGGCTGCCGCCTCTCTCTGGCGGTGCCGGACGATGTCAACTACACAGGACCCGAGAGCCTTGCTGGCAAGCGCATCGCCACCTCCTACCCCGGTCTGCTCAAGCGCTTCTTCGACGAGAAGGGCCTGGGCTTCAAGAGCGTGATGCTGGGCGGCTCGGTGGAAGTGGCCCCCCGCGCGGGTCTGGCCGATGCCATCTGCGATCTGGTCTCCACCGGCGCAACTCTGGAAGCCAACGGCCTGAAAGAGGTCGAGGTGATCTACCGTTCCAAGGCCGTCCTAGTGCAGGCCCCCAACCCCCTGAACGATGCCAAGCAGAAACTCATCGACAAGCTGCTGCCCCGCATCCAGGGGATGCAGCAGGCGCGCGAAAGCAAATACATCATGCTGCACGCCCCCAAAGACAAGCTCGATGCCATCACCGATCTGCTGCCGGGGGCGGAGCGTCCCACCATCATGCAGCTCGCCGGTGACACCAACCAGGTGGCCCTGCACGTCGTCTCCAGCGAAACCCTGTTCTGGGAGACCATGGAACAGCTCAAGGCCCTGGGTGCCAGCTCCATCCTGGTGCTGCCCATTGAAAAGATGATGGAATAAGCCGAGAGAGATGGAATAAGGAAGACACATCATGCAGACCCTGATCTGGAAGACCCTCTCCCCCGCCCGGCAAGCCGAGGTCCTGACCCGGCCCGCCCTTGGCGACGAAGCCGACATCGGTACCGTGGTGCGAGACATCATTGCTGCGGTACGCAGCCGGGGCGATGAGGCCCTGCGCGAGCTGAGCCAGCGTTTCGAACGCGCGCCCCGCGAACAGCTTCGGGTGAGCGACGCGGAAGTGGATGCCGCCTGCGCTCGACTCGGTGATGACATCAAGGGTGCCATCGAGGCCGCCATCGCCAATATTCGTACCTTCCACGCCGCCCAGGTGCAGCCCGTCGTGCGCGTCGAGACCCAGCCCGGGGTACTGTGCGAGCTGCGCACCCAACCCATCAGCCGGGTCGGCCTCTATGTCCCGGGAGGCAGCGCGCCGCTCCCCTCCACCGTGATGATGCTGGCCATTCCGGCAAGTCTGGCCGGTTGTCGTGAAGTGGTGCTCTGCACCCCGTCTCCGGCGAGCGACGAGATCCTGTTTGCCGCCCGCGCCTGTGGCGTTCGCCAGGTGTTCGCTATCGGCGGCGCCCAGGCCATCGCGGCCATGGCCTATGGCACGCAGACCATCCCCAAGGTGGACAAGATCTTCGGCCCGGGCAACGCCTATGTGACCGAAGCCAAGGGGCAGGTTTCCCGTGACTGGCGGGGCGCCGCCATCGACATGCCCGCCGGCCCCTCCGAGGTGCTGGTGATCGCAGACGAGAGCGCCAACCCGGCCTTCGTGGCATCGGATCTGCTCTCCCAGGCCGAGCACGGCCCCGACAGCCAGGTGGTGCTGGTGACCACCTCCGCTTCCCTGGCCGATGCCATCGGCAGCGAGATCCAGGCGCAACTCGCCGACCTCAGCCGCCGCGACATCGCCGAGCAAGCCCTGAAGGCAAGCCTGGTGATCCTCTGCGACAACCTGGAGGAGGCCTGCGCCATCTCCAACGCCTATGCCCCCGAGCACCTGATTGTGCAGACCCGGGCACCCCGGGATCTGCTGGACAAGCTCGAGAACGCGGGCTCCATCTTCCTCGGGGCATGGACACCGGAGTCGGTCGGTGATTACGCCAGCGGCACCAACCACACCCTGCCCACCTACGGCTATGCCCGCACCTGCTCGAGCCTGGGGCTTGCCGACTATCAGCGCCGCTACACGGTTCAAGAGCTCACTGCAGACGGCATTCGCGGCCTTGGCCCCATTGTCCAGCGCATCGCCCAGGCCGAGGGACTCGATGCCCACAAGCATGCCGTCACCCTCAGGTTGAACGCCCTGGCCGCCGAGCCCCAACAAACAGCACAGCAGAAGGATTTGTCATGAGCATCGTCAATCTGGCCCGTCGCGTCGTGCGGGCTCTCACACCCTACCAGTCCGCTCGCCGCATCGGCGGCAAGGGCCACGTCTGGCTCAATGCCAACGAGGCCCCCCTGGCCTATCCCTTCACCGTCGAGGGGAGCCGCCTCAACCGCTATCCCGAGTGCCAGCCGGCCGAGGTGGTGAATGGCTATGCCGCCTACGCCGGGGTCAATCCGGATCAGGTGCTGGTAAGCCGCGGTGCCGACGAGGCCATCGAGCTCTTGATCCGCACCTTCTGCGAGGCAGGGGAAGATCAGATCCTCATCTGCCCCCCCACCTACGGCATGTACGCCATCAGCGCCGAGACCTGTGGCGTGGGGATTGTCGAGCAGCCATTGACCGCCAGCCGTCAGCCGGACTGGCCCGCCATCGCCGATCGCCTCTCTGACGTGAAGCTGGTGTTCCTCTGCTCCCCCAACAATCCCACCGGGGATCTGGTGGGCCGCAAGGGACTCGTCGCCCTGCTGGAGAAGGCCCGGGACCGCGCCATCATCGTCGTGGACGAGGCCTACATCGAGTTCTGCCCGGAGGCCTCCGTGGTGGACCTGCTCGCCCAATACCCGAACCTGGTGGTGACCCGCACCCTCTCCAAGGCCTTCGCCCTGGCGGGGATCCGCTGCGGCTTTACCCTGGGGGATCCCGAGGTGATTGCCATGCTGGCCAAGGTGATCGCGCCCTACCCCATTCCCGACCCCATCGCCCAGATTGCCGCCCAGGCGCTCTCTCCCATGGGGCTGGAACTGATGCAGGAGCGGGTGCAGGAACTCAACAAGCAAAAGGCGCTCATCAAGGCGGAGCTGCTTCGTCTGTCCTGCGTCAAGGAAGTGTTCGAGGACAAGGGCAACTTCGTGCTGGTGCGCTTCAAAGATGGCGCCGCCGTGTTCGCCACCATGAAGGCCGCCGGCATCATCTTGCGTGATTTCTCCAGCAAGCCAGGCCTTGACAACAGCATCCGCATCACCATCGGCTATCAGGGCGAAATGGACGCCGTGCTGGCGGTATTGCGTGACCTGCCCCCACCCTCTCTGTAAGACAAGCAAGGATGTAGCGATGAAAACCCCGTTTTTGTTTATCGACCGTGACGGCACCCTGATCGAGGAGCCGGTCACCGACAAGCAGGTGGACAGCCTTGCGAAGCTGCACTTCGAGCCCATGGTGATACCTGTGCTGCGTGAGCTCCAGGCCGCCGGCTACGTGCTGGTGATGGTGACCAACCAGGATGGGCTCGGCACCGCCAGCCTGCCCCTTGAAAACTTCCAGCCGCCCCACGACCTGATGATGCACCTCTTCGAATCCCAGGGTGTCACCTGGGAGCAAGTGCTGATCTGCCCCCACTTCCCCACCGACGGTTGCAGCTGCCGCAAGCCTCACCTTGGGCTGGTGAAGGAGTATCTCGCCTCGGGCCGCATCGACTTTGCCAACTCCTTCGTGATTGGCGACAGACAGACCGACATCCAGCTTGCCGAGAACATGGGCATCCGCGGCATACGCTACCACCCGCAAGATCACGGCTGGACTGCCATTCGTGATCAGCTGCTCTCCAAGGGGCGCGTGGCCGAGGTGGAGCGCTACACCAAGGAGACCCGCATCCAGGTGGCGGTGGATCTCGACAAGAGCGGTGGCAACCAGATCGCCACCGGCATCGGCTTCTTCGATCACATGCTGGATCAGATAGCGACCCACGCGGGCTTTCGCCTCAAGCTCAAAGTGAGCGGCGATCTGCACATCGACGATCACCACACGGTGGAAGATGTGGGATTGGCGCTGGGTCAAGCCCTGCGCCAGGCCCTTGGCAACAAGCGCGGCATCGGCCGCTTCGGCTTCGTGCTGGCGATGGACGAGGTGCAGGCGGTGATCGACGGGCGTCCCCGCCAGGAGGCTGACAACACCTCGCTGACCGAGCTGGATGTGGCCACGGCGCTGGATCTGAGCGGCCGCCCCTACTTCGTGTTCGACTGCCCGAGCGGCTTTGGTCGCGACAGCGTGGGAGAGATGGCCACCGAGATGGTGCCCCACTTCTTCCGCTCCCTCTCTGACGCCATGGCCATCACCTTGCAGATGAAGGTGGGCAGCGGCAACACCCACCACCAGGTGGAGGCGCTGTTCAAAGGCTTTGGCCGCGCCCTGCGCCAGGCCATTCGCGTGGAAGGGAGCGAGCTTCCCTCCAGCAAGGGGGTGCTGTGATGGGGAAACAGAACCTGGTCATCATCGACACCGGCTGCGCGAACCTCGCCTCGGTGCGCATGGCGTTCGAGCGCCTCGGCGTGCAGCCCAGGGTGAGCTGCAAGGCCGCCGACATCGAGCAGGCGGACAAGCTGATCCTGCCCGGCGTCGGCACCGCCATCGCCGCCATGAAGAACCTCAATGAGCGGGAACTGGTGCCCCTCATTCGCGCCGCCAAGCAGCCGCTGCTCGGTTTTTGCCTCGGCATGCAGATGCTGGCACAGGCCTCGGAAGAGAACATGAGCGCCGATGGCAGCGAAGGAGCGCTCATCGACTGCCTCGGCATCGTGCCTGGCAGGATCCGCCTGATGGAGGTAGGCAACCTGCGCCTGCCCCACATGGGCTGGAACCAGATTGAGCACGACGAGACCCACCCGCTACTCAAAGGCATTCCCAGCGGCAGCTACTTCTACTTTGTCCACTCCTATGCGCTGGAGGTGACCGACGCGACCCTGGCGACCTGCGACTACGGCCTGCCCTTTACCGCCATCGTCGGGCGGGACAACTTCTTTGGCGCCCAATTCCACCCGGAGCGATCCGGCCCGGCCGGTGCCCGCCTACTGCAAAACTTTCTGGAGCTATGACAGGCATGATTATTCCCGCAATCGACCTCATCAACGGTCAGGTCGTGCGCCTCTATCAAGGCGACTACGGCCAGAAAACCGCCTACAGCGACAACCCGCAGGCCCGCTTCGATGACTATGTCAGCCAGGGGGCGGCGCAGCTGCACCTGGTGGATCTGGACGGCGCTAAGGATGCCAAGGCCCGCCAGTTGGCCCTCATCGCCCAGCTGCTGTCCGCCACCGAGGCACCGGTGCAGGTCGGCGGCGGCGTGCGCAGCGAACAGGACGTGGCCGACTTGCTGGCGGCCGGCGCCAGCCGGGTGGTGATCGGTTCCACCGCCGTCAAATCCCCGGATCTGGTGGCCAGCTGGATGGAGAAATATGGCCCCGAGCGCATCGTGCTGGCCCTGGATGTCAACATCGATGAACAGGGCAACCGCCACATCGCAGTGGCTGGCTGGCAGGAGAACAGCGGCATCTCCATCGAGGCGCTGATCGAGCGCTTCCTCCCTGCCGGACTCAGACACGTGCTCTGCACCGACATCAGCCGGGACGGTACCCTGGCGGGCACCAACGTCGAACTCTACCGAGATCTCTGTGCCCGCTACCCGAGCGTCGGCTTCCAGGCCTCCGGCGGTATCGGCGGTCTGGCGGATATCGAGGCGCTCAAGGGAACCGGCGTCAAGGGGATCATCCTCGGCCGTGCCCTGCTGGAGGGCAAGTTTGACGTGGCAGAAGCCATTCGCTGCTGGGGTGACGGCCGCGCTACGTGACGCGCCCCTTTCCGGCATCAGACAGCCTGCCCATCCGGGCAGGCCTCTTTCTCCCCGATGGGGGCGAACCTTATGATTTGGCAGCAATTGGCTCTATACTCGACCTCACAGGGATAGCGTCATGGAAGACATATGTTGACACCTCACAACGCCACCATCCTGATCGTCGACGACTCACCCGAAAATCTGATGGTACTGACCGAATTGCTTTCGCCTCATTACCGCGTACTGGCTGCGCAGAGCGGGGAAAAATGCCTGCGCATCGTCAGCGCGGATCCAAAGCCTGACCTCATCCTGCTGGATGTGATGATGCCCGGCATGGATGGCTATGAAGTGCTCAGGCAATTGCGTCAGTCCCCGATCAGCAGCCGTATTCCCGTCGTTCTGCTCACCGCCCTCGCCGACCCCCAGAGCGAGGAGTTCGGCCTCTCTCTCGGCGCCGCCGATTACATCACCAAGCCCATCAAGCCGGTGGTCGTTCAGGCCCGGGTACGTACCCAGCTGGAGGCCAAGCAGGCCCGTGACGGCCTGCAAAACCAGAATGCGGCGCTGGAAGCCGAGGTCGCGCGGCGAATGGCGGAAAACGACCTGATCCAGCAGGTCTCCATCCGCGCACTCGCCCACCTGGCGGAGATCCGCGACCCCGAAACCGGCAACCATATCCTGCGCACCCAGGGCTATGTGCGTCTGCTGGCGAGCGCCCTGGCTGATCACCCCCGTTTCGCCGATACCCTGACCCCGGGTTACATCGACCTGCTGAGCCGCTCCGCACCGCTTCATGATATCGGCAAGGTGGGCATTCCCGACCACATCCTGCTCAAACCGGGCAAGCTGACCCCGGAGGAGTGGCAGATCATGCGCACCCACGCCAAGCTCGGCAGCGATGCCATCGAGGAGGCCGAACAGGACATGGAGCAGCCCCTGGCCTTCCTCACCCTGGCCAAGGAGATCGCCCACTGGCACCACGAGAAGTGGGATGGCAGCGGCTACCCGGACGGCTTGCAAGGGGACGCCATCCCCCTCTCGGCTCGCCTGATGGCGCTGGCAGACGTGTTTGACGCCCTCATCTGCGCCAGGGTCTACAAGCCGGCCATGAGCTACGACGAGGCGCGCGCCCTCATCCTCTCCGGCAGCGGCCACCATTTCGATCCCGATGTCGTGACCGCCTTCGATCGCCATTTCGACGCATTCGTCACCATTGCCGAACGCTACCAGGATGGCAGCGAGGCCGTGGATGGCTGAGGCTCCTCTGACCCGGGCACATGTGCTCAACGTCGTGCTCACCTATGCCGCCGTGGCAAGCCTGTGGATCCTGCTCTCCGACAAGGCGGTGGAGTGGCTGTTCAGCACCCCTGCCCAGTTCGCCATGGCAAGCACCATCAAGGGCTGGCTCTTTATCCTCATCACGGCCCTCATGCTCTATGCCATGCTGCGTCGTCGCATTGACACCACCGGCAGCACACCTGTCTTTACGCGGCGTCAATGGATCCCCTTCCTGTTGCTCAACGGGCTCATTCTGGCCCTGACCGCCATGGCCATCGCCCGCAACATCGAACTGGCACGCAACAAGGAGGTGGCTCGTCTCGAAGCCATCGCCGATCTCAAGAGCCAGCGCGTCACCGAGTGGCTCGGTACCCACGAGGAGGATATTCACCAGCTCATAAAGGGTCTGGGCAGTACTGATTTCTATCGTCCCGGACAAGCACCATCCTCACCCGAAGCGATCACGCCACCACTGGCAAGGCTGCTCGAATTCATCTCGGTACGCGGATTTCACGGTGCGGCCGTGTTCAATCCTGCCGGGCAACCCCTGTGGCATACCCCGGGTGGCGACACCATGAATGCCACGTTGCGTGACGCCCTGCCACGGCTCGAGCAGGGCAACGTCATGCGTCTTGGTCCCTATCTCGATGATCGCGGTCACGCCAGGCTGGACTTTCTGGTCAATCTGGAGGTCGCTGCAGGACCTGCCCCCGTGCTGGTGATGCAGATAAGCGCAAATCGCTGGCTCGATCAGATCCTGGGGGCCTGGCCCGTCCCAGACAGCAGCGGAGAAGCCATTCTGTTTCGCCAGCAGGGGGATCAGGTCCACTATCTGAGTAGCCTGCGCTATCGCCCGGAACCGGCTCTCACCCTGCACTATCCCGTCACCCACCCCACCCTGCTGGCAGCCCAGTATTTGCGGCTCGCCGAACGCGGCACGCCCCAGGTACTCTATGGCCAGGATTACCGGGGTAGCGAGGTCTTCGGGGTTGTCTATCCGGTCATGAACACGGACTGGTACCTGCTGGCCAAGATCGACAAGGCGGAACTCTACCAGGCCACCTTCAAGGAGAGCGTCTGGATCGGTCTCATCGGCCTGCTGGTGCTCTTTGTCACCAACGCCGGCATCATCCTGCTGCGCCAGCACACCCGGCTGCAGATGGCCGAACAGCTCCAGCACTCCCAGTCCCAGCGGCTGGAGGCGTTGCAACTGCTCTCCGCCATTGCCGACAGCTCGGAAGACGCCATCTTCGCCAAGAACAAGGAGGGCAGATACATCCTCTTCAACCGGGCCGCCAGCCAGTTTGTCGGCAAGCCGGTTGACGAGGTGCTGGGCCAGGATGATCTGACGCTCTTCCCGCCGCAGCAGGCGCAGATGCTGATGGCTTCCGGGCGCCAGGTCATAGAGCGCAACCGGGTGCAGACCGAGGAGGAGTACCTGACCCTGCCCGATGGCGAGCATGTGTTTCTCGCAACCAAAGGACCCTTGCAAGACAGCGAGGGGCAGGTGATCGGGATCTTCGGCATCTCTCGGGACATCACGGACTTCAAACGGGCCGAGGCCGACTTGCGAGAGCGGGAGGGGCTGTTCCGTGCACTGGTGGAGCAATCCCTTGCCGGGATCTACATCATCCAGCAGGGTCGGCTCTGCTACATCAACCCCTGTTTTGCCCGACTGTTTGGCTATGACACCCCGGGGGCGCTGATCGCCGTTGGCCAGTTACACGCCCTTGCTGCTCCCAAGGACAGCACCAGGGTCGCCGAGCTGGTGCACGCGTGCGAGCAGGACGCGCGCGATATCCACACCCGCTTCAGTGCCCTGCATCAGCACGGGGAATCCCTGGAGGTCGAGCTGTACGGGCGGCGCGTCGACTACCTCGGCCAGCCCGCCATCATCGGCATTCTGCTCGATGTCACCGAACGGGAGCAGGTTGAACAGGCCCTGACCCGCCAGGCCAGCGAGCTGCGCCAGCAGAACCATGAGCTGGAGCGGTTCAACAAGGTGATGGTAGACAGGGAGCTCGCCATGCTGGCCCTCAAGCACCAGATCAACGGGCTCTCCCGTCAGCTCGGAGTGCCGCCCCCCTATCCCCAGGCCCCCATGCCACCGGAGGATCTCCCATGATGAGCTGGTCACCCCTGTGGCATGTGCGCCCCTCCACCCAGCGCTGGGGGATCTCCCTGCTGGCCGTGCTGCTGCCCGTTCTGATGTTGCAAATCCGGGTCCAGCTGCCCATCGCCTTTGGCGAGCGACCGTTGCTGGTTCTCTTCATGCTGCCCATCATCGTCTGCGCCCTGTTGGGGGGCTTGTTGCCAGGTCTGCTCTGCACCCTGATCACCGCCCTGGTCACCAGCTATTTCATGCTCCCCCCCATTTTTTCACTGAGTGTCGAGGCTGGCCAGGATCTGGTGCAATGGTGCCTGCTCATCGCCAACGGTCTGCTCATCAGCGTGCTCAGTGCCGCCTTTCATCGCGCCCGGGCCAGAGAGGTCCTGCGCTGGCAGGAGCTGATGAACACCCAGAACCAGTTGCAGCAGAGCGAGAACCGCTTCCAGGTCACCTTCGAACAGGCGGCGGTCGGCATCGCCCTGGTCTCCCCCGATGGACACTGGCTGCGTGTCAATCAGCGACTGTGCCACATCCTGGGCTACCGGGCCGACGAGCTCACCGGGATGACGTTCCAGCAGTTGACCCACCCGGACGATCTCTACCTCGATGAGGCCCATGTGGCCCGGGTGCTGGCGGGGACCATCCCCCACTACACCCTGGAGAAGCGCTACCTGCACAAGGGGGGCGAGATCATCTGGACCACCCTGACGGTGGCCCTGGTGCGCGACGCCGAGGGCAATCCCGACTACTTCATCTCCATCATCGAGGACAACCGGCAGAACAAGGAGACCGAGGAGGCGCTGCGCCGCAACGAAGCCATACTGCGCGAGTCCCAGCGCCTCGCCAAGATAGGGAACTGGCGCTGGCGCGTGGCCGATGACAGCCACTTCTGGTCACCGGAGATCTATCGCATCTATGGCCGGGATCCGGCCCTCCCCCCCGCCGTCTATCCCGAGGTCAGAAAATACTTCACCCAGGAGGGGTGGCACACGGTGGCCCAGGCCGTCGAGCGCTGCAGGCTGGACGGGCAGCCCTACGAGTGCGATGCCGAAGTGATCACGGAGCAGGGGGAGACCGCCTGGGTCATTGCCCGTGGGGCGGCGCTCAGGGACAGGGATGGCACCATACTCGAGCTCTACGGCACCGTGCAGGACATCACGGAGCGCAAGCTCGCGGAGCAGCGCCTGCAACACAATCAGCAGATGGCGCTCGATACCCAGCGTCGTGCTCGCCTCGCAGCCCTGAACCTGATGGACGACGCCATCAGTGCACGGGTGCGCGCCGAAACCGTCAGCAGCGCCCTGCGCGAGAGCGAACAGCGCCTGCTGATGGCCCAGGAAGGAGCCCATGTCGGCATCTGGGAATGGGACATGGTCAGCAACCGCCTCTTCTTCTCGCCGGAATGCGCCCGCCTCTATGGCCGCAGTGCCGAGGCGCTCGGCGAGCTGGCCGCCTGGCAAGCCTGCCTGCATCCGGATGACAGGCCCCGCATCGAGCAGTTGCTGGCGGAGCGGGCGGTCAGCGGCGCCCCCGTCGAGCTGGAGTTCAGGATCCTGCTGCCAGATGGCGGCATCCGCTGGCTGGTGAGCAAAGGGAGCGTCTATCGGGACGCCCAGCAGCGGCCCGTTCGCCTCCTTGGCATCCATCTGGACATCACCCAGAGCAAGCTGGCCGAGCAGCAGTTGCGCCAGTTGTCCCTGGCCCTCGAACAGAGCCCTGACGGCGTCTTCATCACCGATACCCGGGCGCGCATCGAGTACGTCAACCCCGCCTTCCTCGCCGCCAGCGGTTACCAGCAGCACGAAGTGATAGGCCGGACCCCGTCCCTGCTGCGCTCTGGCCTCACCCCGGATGCCAGCTATGTCGCCCTGTGGGATGCCATCAACCACGGCCAGCGCTGGCATGGCGAATTCATCAACCAGCGCAAGGATGGCTCCCACTACCAGGTGCTGGCCACGGTGTCGCCGATCCGCCAGGAGAGCGGTGAAATCACCCACTACGTCACGGTCCAGGCCGACATCACCGAGAAGAAGCAGCTCGGCGAGGAGCTGGACCAGTATCGCTACCACCTGGAGGAGATGGTCAACGAGCGCACCCGGCAGCTGGCCCAGGCCCACCAGCGGGCCGAAAGCGCCAACCACGCCAAGAGCGCCTTCCTTGCCAACATGAGCCACGAGATCCGCACCCCGATGAACGCCATCCTGGGGCTCACCTATCTGCTCAAGCGCGACACCCGGGATCCCACCGACCTCGAACGGCTGACCAAGATAGACACTGCCGCCCAGCACCTGCTCAGCATCCTCAACGACATCCTGGATCTCTCCAAGATCGATGCGGGCAAGATGACGCTGGATCTGACCGATTTCTCCCTCACCGCCATGCTGGACAACGTCCGCACCCTGATGAGCGACCAGGCCAGGGCCAAGGGGCTCACCATAGTGACGGACATCGGCGATACCCCCGCCTGGGTGCACGGTGACATCACCCGCCTGCGCCAGGCCCTGCTCAACTATGCGACCAACGCCATCAAGTTCACCGAGCAGGGAACCGTCACCCTGCGCGTCAGGCTGGCCCGCCCCCTCACCACCGGCTACCTGCTGCGCTTCGAGGTGGAAGACACCGGCATCGGCATCACCCCTGCGCAGCGCGAGAAGCTGTTCCAGGCGTTCGAACAGGCGGATGTCTCCACCACTCGCAGATATGGCGGCACTGGCCTTGGCCTTGCAATCACCAGCCGGATCGCCGCCCTGATGGGGGGGGAGGTCGGAGTCACCAGCGAGCCTGGCCAGGGAAGCTGCTTCTGGTTTACCGCCAGGCTGTTCAAGGCAAAGGAGGACGCCCCTTCCCGGACCCCGTCCGAGCAGGGGAACGAACAGGCCTTGAGCTTCCCTCGCCACGCTCGAGTCCTGCTGGTGGAAGACAACGCCATCAACCGGGAAGTGGTGCTCGAGCTCCTGTGCCACAGCGGCCTCGTCATCGAGACGGCTGTCAACGGCCAGGAGGCCCTGACCCTCGTCAGCCAGCATCCCTTCGACCTCATCCTGATGGACATACAGATGCCGGTGATGGATGGCTACAGCGCCACCCGCGCCATCCGGGCCCTGCCCGGCATGGACAGGCTGCCCATCCTGGCGCTCACCGCCAGCGCCTTCGAGGAGGACAGAAAGGCGAGCGCATCGGCCGGCATGAACGATTTCATTGCCAAGCCCGTCACCCCCGCCAAGCTGTTTGAAGCCCTGCAGCGCTGGTTGCCCCAGGGCAAAGTCCCCGAGCTTGCCCCGGACGACAGCACTCGCCATCCCGTGACAGGCCCCCTTGCCCGCCTGCAGGCACACCCGGGTCTGGATCTCGACCAGGGGCTGGCGGCCCTCAACGGCAATCAGGAGAAATACCTGGCCCTGCTTCGCTACTTCATCCATGAGCATGGCCAGGACATGGCCCGACTGCACCGCCACTTGCAGGCCGGGGAGCACAACGGTGCAACCCGCATGGTCCACAGCCTGCGCGGCGTGGCGAGCACCCTGGGGGCGCGTGAGCTGTCGCGCCACTGCCTGACCCTGGAGCAGGTCATCGCAGACGGCAACACTGAACCCACCGGACTCATGTCATCCATCAATGAGGAGATCGCCACCCTTTGCGCTCTGCTCGGGGACGATCTCGCCGCCCCGACCACCGATCTGGTGCCTCTGGGGGATCAGTGGCGCCAGCAACTGCTGGGCCAGATGGAAGCCCTGCTGGTGCAAAGCGACACCGCCGTGATCCCCCTCTACGAGCAGTATGCCGGTCCCCTTCGCCTCATGCTGGGGTCTCGCAGCGACACCCTGACCAGGCAACTGAAGGCGTTTGATTTTGATGCCGCCCTGCTCACCCTGCGCCAGCATATGGCAACGGACGAGACCCACCCGGACGATCGGGCTCCCCTCCCCGAGGCGCCAGCCTGCCATCCGGGGCAGGTGAAGGGCGACAAAGGGTTGAATCACTGAATAAAGTCATGCATATAGTGGGGTGCCCAGAGGCGACGAGACGGCCTGCCGGGCCTGTCGTTTCTTCCTTCATGGGCCCCCGTTCAAGGCATGCCAACCCTGTTCCCGTCCGCCGCCCGGGCCAACGCCGGCGGCAGAACGACGTTTCTTTAACCGTGCTTTACATGGAGCAATGAGCATGTTGTCAAAGCGTATTATCCCCTGTCTCGACGTCAAAGATGGCGTGGTGGTCAAGGGCGTGCAGTTTCGCAACCACGAGGTGATGGGCGGCATTGTCGACCTCGCCCGCCGCTACGCCGCCGAGGGCGCCGATGAGCTGGTCTTCTATGACATCACCGCCTCGAGCGACGAACGGGTAGTGGACAAGAGCTGGGTAAGCCGGGTGGCGGAAGTCATCGACATCCCCTTCTGCGTCGCCGGTGGCATCAAGAGCGTGGAGGATGCCCGCCAGATCCTGGAATTCGGTGCCGACAAGGTCTCCATCAACTCCCCCGCCCTGGCCGATCCCACCCTGATCACCCGGCTCGCCGAGCGCTTCGGCGTGCAGTGCGTGGTGGTGGGTATCGACTCCTACTTCGATGCCGCCCTCGGTCAATATCAGGTCAAACAGTTTACCGGCGACGAGAGCCGCACCCGCACCACCACCTGGACCACCCAGGAGTGGGTACAGGAAGTGCAGCGCCGGGGCGCGGGGGAGATAGTGCTCAACGTGATGAACCAGGACGGCATGCGTCAGGGGTACGACCTTGAGCAGCTCAAGCTGGTGCGCGCCGTGTGCAAGGTGCCCCTCATCGCCTCCGGCGGCGCCGGGGCCATGGCGCACTTTCGCGATGCCTTTACCCTGGCCGACGTGGACGGGGCGCTGGCCGCCTCCGTGTTCCACAAGGGCCTCATTCCCATTCCCGAATTGAAACGCTGGCTGAAAAACGAAGGAGTCGCCATCCGTGAATAATCAAGCAGTAGACAATGCATTGCCGCTGGCCGAGCGCCTGGACTGGGCCAAGTGTGAGGGCATGATCCCCGCCATCGTCCAGCATTCCCTCAGCGGCGAAGTGCTGATGCAGGGCTTCATGACCCGCGAGGCGCTGGAAAAGACCCAGACCACCGGCCAGGTCACCTTCTTCAGCCGCAGCAAGCAGCGCCTGTGGACCAAGGGCGAGAGCTCGGGCCATGTGCTCAAGCTCGTCGCCATCACCACCGACTGTGATCAGGACTCCCTGCTCATTGCCGCCGACCCGGTCGGCCCCACCTGCCATCTGGGCAACCCCTCCTGCTTCGACGGTCACCCCGTGCCGCCGCTCGGCTTCCTGGCCGAGCTCGAACAGATCCTGGCATCACGCAAAGGGGCCGATCCCGCCACCAGCTACACCGCCAGCCTCTATGGCAAAGGCACCAAGCGCATCGCCCAGAAGGTGGGTGAAGAGGGGGTGGAAGTGGCCCTGGCCGCCATGGCGAAAGACAGGGAAGAGCTCATCAACGAATCCGCTGACCTGCTCTACCACCTGACCGTGCTGCTGCAAAACGAAGGCTTGGGTTTGAAGGATGTGGTGCAGCGCCTACATGAGCGCCACACCAAGTAATTATTGAATTCTGTTCAACAAAACGGGCCCTGTGGGCCCGTTTCATTTCATGATTGCCCCCTCGCCGGGGGATGGCAGGCCCCGCGCCGCCCTCAGCCGATACGGGTCCAGAAGCTCATGTTGACCGAGTGATGGTCAAGCAGGGTCAGGTACTCCCCTGCCACGTCGTTGTGCAGCCACTGCTGGCAATAGGCTTCCACCAGCGACTGGCTGGGGGCCATCACCACGTCCGCATAGAGGCCGTCGGCGCCGCGCAGCAGGCAGTGCATGATGAGCCCGGATTGCTGGACAAGAAACTCGGACTCGACCCGCCGTGACAGGGCGAGCAAATCCGCCTCCGTCACCCCTTCCCTGAGCCTGAAGGTGGCAAATTCGACGCCCCCTGCCTGTTGCATGTCACCCTTGATGATCATCCCGTTTTCTCCGTTGTGGATGGTCTGGAGAACCCAGCATAACGAAGGGCTACTGACAGCCTTGTGTCAGTCCTGAATGACTTTTTCGGCGCCACTGCGCCCAGGGGGAAACGCATCCGACTGGCGCAGGGCAAGGTAATCGGCCAGGGTCGCGCCAGGGGGCACCCCTTCCCCCTGACGGCACGGCGCCAGGGTGTCGATACGATCCACCCTGAAATCCCGGTAGGCCCGGCGCAGCGCACACCAGGCGCCGAGCGTCCAGCATCCGCCCCAGTAGAAGAGCCCGAGGGGAAAGAGCTGACGTTCCGTCCTGCTGACGCTGGCATCCCGGTAGCCAATGTGCAGCCAGTGACCGGCCGTGATGGCGTCGTGCAACCTGTCCCAGCGAGCGTATGCAGGCTGCGCCGTGGAATAGTCAGGCACCCGCACCACGGGGACGCGAGGTGCCCGAGCCTCCTTGGCGGGCAGGGCCGCCTCAATCTTGGCGAGCAGGGCGCGGGCCGGATCGGCCATCCCCTTGCCCGTCAGCACCGCCACCAGGTTCACCCCGGTGATGAGGGCCTCCAGCTCGGCCGCACTCAGTTGCAACGGGGCCATTTCGAACCCCTCGCTCAGCCGATAGCCCAGCCCGGCTTCCCCGTAAACCGGAATGCCCGCCAAAGAGAGATCGTCGATATAGCGGTAGATGGTGCGCTCCGACACGCACAGGCGCGTCGCCAGCTCCCGGGCGGTCAGGGGTTGATGCGCCCGCAGCAGGTTGGTCAGTTGAAACAGTCGGTCCGATTTTCTCACAGGCATCCTCAGGCTCGCGGGACATGGCAGGCATGGTAAGCCGGGACGGGCTCGAAAGGCACGTCTTGTTGGCTGGCGACCGCTACCGGCGAGGCCCTGCTTCTTTGCATCGCGCAACACAAAACGGGCCCGCAGGCCCGTTGATGGCGCGGTGCCTTTGTCGTCACGCCAACTGCTTGCGCAGCATGAATTTTTGCACCTTGCCGGTGGAGGTCTTGGGCAGCGGGGTGAAGATGATGCGCTTGGGGGCCTTGAAGTGGGCCATCTGCTCGCGGCAGAACGCGATGAGCTCGGCCTGGGTGAGCTCGCGCCCCTCCTTGAGCTTGACGAAGGCGCAGGGTACCTCCCCCCAGGTCTCGTCCGGCATGGCAATCACCGCGGCTTCTTCCACATCGGGGTGGCGATAGAGCACGTCCTCCACCTCCAGGCTGGAGATGTTCTCCCCGCCGGAGATGATGATGTCCTTGGATCTGTCCTTGATCTCCACATAGCCGTCCGGGTGCCAGACCGCGAGATCCCCGCTTCGAAACCATCCCTGTGCCATCGCCTCCTCGCTCGCCGCCGGGTTCTTGAGGTAGCCCTTCATGACGATGTTGCCCCGCAGCACTATCTCTCCCAGGGTCTTGCCATCCATGGGGACCGGCTCGCCGCTGACGGGGTTGATGACCCGCATCTCCCCTTGCAGGGGGGAGGCCACCCCCTGGCGCGCCTTGAGACGGGAGAGGGTGGTGGCATCCTGCCCCTGCCAGTGTCTTTGCGGCTCGCACACCACGCAGGGGCCATAGGTTTCGGTGAGGCCATAGACATGGGTCACGGCGATCCCCATGGCCTCCATGCCGGCGATCACGGTGGCGGGTGGCGCTGCCCCCGCCGTCATCGCCTTGACGGGGTGGTCGAGTCCCTGCTTGAGGGCCGGATCGGCATTGTTCAGCATATTGAGCACGATGGGGGCGGCGCAGAAATGGCTCACCTTGTGTTCGCGCAGCGCCCCGTAGATGGCCGCCGCCTGCACGTGGCGCAGGCAGACGCTCACCCCGGCGGTGGCCGCCAGGGTCCAGGGGAAGCACCAGCCGTTGCAGTGGAACATCGGCAGGGTCCAGAGGTAGACGGGGTGCTTGGGCAGCTCCCAGGAGAGGGAATTGTTGACCGCATTGAGGTGGGCGCCGCGATGGTGATAGACCACCCCCTTGGGGTTCCCCGTGGTGCCGGAGGTGTAGTTGAGGGAAATGGCCTGCCACTCGTCCGCCGGCAGCCAGCCGGGTTCGTCCCCGTCCCCTAGGGCGATGAACCCCTCGTAGTCGAGCTCGCCGACCAGCTCCCCTTCCCGGTAGAGGGGATCGTCGATGGCGATCACCAGGGGCTGGCTGTCAATGAGAGAGAGCGCCTTTCGCACCACGGCGCCGAACTCCCGGTCCACCAGCACCACCTTGCTCCGGGCGTGCTGGAAGATGAAGGCCATGGCGTCCGCATCGAGCCGGGTATTGATGGTGTTGAGCACGGCGCCGCTCATGGGTACCCCGAAGTGCGCCTCGAACATGGCCGGCACATTGGGGGCAACGATGGAGACGGTGTCCCCCTCGCCAATGCCGCGACGGCGCAGGGCCGAGGCGAGCTGGCGGCAACGGCGTTCGGTCTGGGCCCAGCTCTGGCGAAGGGGCCCGTGGATCAGCGCCGGATAGTCGGGATAGACCCGGGCGGCCCGCCCCAGAAAGCTCAAGGGGGTCAGCGCCTCGAAATTGGCGGGCGTCTTGCCAAGGCCGGCGTCGTACATGTTCTGCTCTGTCATCGGATCCTTCCTCACAGGGACACAAAACGGGGTGACTCTCGCGGTTCACCACGACCGGCATTGCGCCCTGATGCGGGGCCAGGATGCCGGCTGGAACCGGATGAAAGGGTATCAAGGGGGGCAGATCCCAGGTATTAGCGAAACGTCTTAGGGGCCCTCGGCCCTGCTCTCCCTGTCGCCAATCGCCGACGCTATTTTTGCGCGGTCACTTTTTGCGCAGTCAGCCCCTGTCGCGATCCCGTGGCCCTTGCCTTGAGCCTGCGGCGCAAAATGCGAAGAATGATCCCAAGCCCTCAACGGGTATGAGTACGAGGAGAAGAGTGATGAACAAATCCATGTTGGCAGGTGTCGGGATCGGTGTGGCCTCTGCGCTGGCATTGTCGGCGGTCGCCAGCGGATCCCTGTTTTCATCAGAGCCCCAGTTTGCCGAGGTGCTGGCCAGCAAGCCGGTGACCGAGACCATCAAGACGCCGCGTCAGGAGTGCCGCAACGTCACCCTGACCCACCGCAAGCCGGTGCAGGACGAACACAAGATCCTGGGTACCGTAGTTGGCGCCGCCCTGGGCGGCGTGGTCGGCCACCAGTTTGGCGGTGGCAGCGGCAAGAAGGTGGCCACCGCCGCCGGTGCCGTGGCAGGGGGTTATGCCGGGAATCAGGTGCAGGGCAACATGCAGGCGGGTGATACCTACACCACCACGGAGCAGCGCTGCAAGACGGTGCAGGAGAGCAGCACCCGCACCATCGGCTATGACGTCACCTACCGCCTCGCCGGCCAGGAAGGAGTGGTACGCATGGAGAAGCAACCCGGCCCCACCATTCCGGTCAAGGATGGCAAGCTGGTACTGAGCAACGCGCAGGGTTGATACTCCGTTAGGAGCGCCCTGCCATGAGGAAGGCCCACCACGACGGTGGGCCTTTTTCATCTTCGCAACCCAATTTGTCTGCAACAGGTCTTCCCAACAAACGTCTTCCCAACTAAGAAAGGGGCCCGCAGGCCCCTTTTCTTATTGCTCAATCATCCTCAGTGGCGACCGAAGGGCCACCAGGACTTGTCGTTGTCCAGAATGTCGACCCGGGTCTCCTGTAGGTTGCCCGGCTGGCCACCTTGCAATGCAGCCAGACTCACCTTGAACTGCTCGGTGGGCTCGACAAACCAGTCATCAATGATCAGTACCTTGACCGACTTGCTGCCCCCCTCGCCCGCGGCCCAGCTCACCGACTGACCGAACCAGGGCAGGAAGTCCAGCCCCCAGCGCGCCGTGACTCCGTCAAGGGCCACCCGGGCCCGGGCCGGCTTGCTCAGATCGCCGCTGCGCACCAGCGGGATCTCGGCAAACCACTGCCCCTCGTTCACCGTCAGGCTGGCGCGCGCCAGCGAGATGGTGGACGGCGCCAGCTTGTCCTTGATGGTCACCAGGGTCTGGAGCTGTTCGCCCAGGGTCGCGCCACTCGGGTCAAACAGCTCCAGGGTAAAGGTCTCGTCCCCTTCGCGCAGGGTGTCGCTCTTCACCGGGATGCTGATGGTCTGGCTGTCGCTCTGTCCGGCGGCCCAGTGCAGGGTGCCGGTGAGCGGTGCCACGTCGTTGGCATCGGCGCTGCCGTAGGCAATGCGGTAGCTCACGCTGGCCTCACCATAGGTGCCGTCGCGGCGCGCCACGCTCAAGGCCAGGGTGTTGCCCTCCTCCACGTTCGCAGCGGCGCGCTCGAGGCTCAATACCCCGGCGGGCGGCAGCGGATACTGGATGGCCACCAGCACGGGATCGTGATCCGAGGCGCTGAAGGGCCCTTCGGATTTCGCCAGCTGGCCGCTGTACTTGCTGCCGTACTCGAAGAAGTTGCTCTCGGCGGAGTTGATGTGCCAATCCTCGATGCCGATCACCTTGGCTGCGAGGCTCGGGTTTGCCAGGGCGTGATCCAGGTTGCCGAGCTCCCCTTCGTAGCTGTAGGAGTAGGTGTCGGTGCCGTGGAAGCGGGTGTTGAGGTTGATAAGGCCATACCCCTTGCCAAGGGCGCTGCCGCTCTCCTCGAAGGGCTGGCCCGCCAGGGTGGTGAAGGAGGCGCTCATGATCTGGCGCGCCTGGGCGGCCGGATCATAGTCGGTCAGTACCCGGATGGGATCTTCCATGCCATAGGCGTTCATGTCGCCGATGAGCAGCAGATCCCCGGCCAGATCCTTGAGGCTCTCTCCCAGCACCTTGGCGGCGGAGACCCGCAGCGCGTTGCAGTGGCCCTGGCCATCCAGCGGATCGGCGCTGGCGTAGTCGGGGTAATCCTCGAAGCAGGCGGAGCCCTTGGACTTGAGGTGGTTGACCACCAGGGTCAGGGGCGCATCCCCCTTGGGCGAGCTGAAGCGCTGCACCAGTGACTCGCGCATCCCCTGATTGATGGTCACCGGCTTGCCGCTGGCGTCCACCGCCTCGGCCTGCTGCACCGGCAACGCGATAAGGCTGGCGGCCCCTTGCGGGGTCACCTTGGCGGGCCGGTAGATGAGCCCCACCGTGATGGCATCGGTGCCAATGGGCTTGCCATCCGGCGAGGCAATCCAGCGGTAGTGATCCGCCTCATCCGGCTGGGCGGCGTTCAAGGCCGCCACCAGATTGGCGATGGCGGAGTTGTCGCCATAGCCGTTGTTCTCGATCTCCATCAGCCCCACCACGTCGGCATTGAGGCGGGTGATGGCGCTGACGATCTTGGTGCGCTGCAACTCGAACTCCGCCACCGTCAGGGCGCCCCGGTTGCTGCCGGTGGGGTTGGCATCGCCCCCCACCACCGTGGTGAAGAAGTTGAGCACGTTGAAGCTCGCGACCCGCAGATCCCCCGCCTCGGCGAGCTCGGGGGTTTCCACTCGATCCCAGCCACTGTGATCAATCTGGCTCGCGTCGATGCGGTTGCTGGCCACCAGCCTGAACAGGTTGTAGGAGTAACCAAGGGCCCCCTCCAGCCCGTTGAGCTTGTCGCCGATGCGAAGGTAACCGTCCTCGGCGTTGAAGCCGGGGAACCAGGGCAGCACACCATCCGGCGCCTTGGCGTCGGTCTCCACCACCAGCTGGTTCTGCTGGTTGCGAAGGGCCCAGTCGCTCGCCTCCTGGCTCATGGCGGCAAATTTCTGGGTCGACTTGATGAGCGGCGAACCATAAGAGAGCACCAGGTTGTTGCGCTTGCCGTCGTAATCGAAGCTGAAGTTGCGGGTCACCACCAGGCTGGAGCCCGGCACCAGCCGCACCTGCATCCCCTCGTGACGCTCCAGCAGCTGGCTCAGGCTCTCCCCCGCCACCGGCACCAGATCCACTGCCGCCGGCACTGCCCCAGCGGGCCGGGTCACCACCAGCTCGTCGGCGTTGATCTGGGTCTGATTGAAATACTCCTTCACCTTGCCCGAAACGCACACCTCGGCCCCCGGCACGACGGCAGCGTTGGCCTTGGTGGTGTAGACGAAGAGGCCGTCGGAGGTGGCCGGATCCCCGTCCCCCTGCTCGTCCTGAATGAAGAAGCCCTTGTAGAGGCCGCTCACTACCTGGGTTACCACGCCGCGAGTGGCATAAGCCTGTTCCGATTCAAACTTGCCGACCGGCACCAGCGGGCTGCTGCTGCCCGGGCCCTGAATGGCGGGCACCGGCACCAGGCTCTCCACCGGGCAGACGAAGGCGGGCGGCTGGGTGCCATCGCAGGGGCCATCGCCACTGCAACCCAGGCCACTGGCGTCATCTTTCGGGGCGGCCACGTATTCCTGCGCCGGATCAAAAGGCGACGTCGCATCAGTGCGGCCCATGGTGACGGTGGCCTTGCGGCGCAGGGTCATGTCCAGGGTCGAGACGCTCCCCGACACCCAGGCCGTGCCCGGATCCACCCCTACCTGGCCGACGCTGTCGATTATCTCGCTGCCGCGATAGAGCACCAGGGCATCGTCGCCGTTGAACACCAGGTTGCCGCTGGTCTGGGTCGTCTTGGCCAGGATCTCGGCATTGGCAGAGGGGTTGGCCAGCACCAGACTGGCCCCAGGGGCCAGGGTGCCTTGCAGCGCCAGGCTGTTGGTGGGGGCATCGGTGATGGGTTTGCCGTTGGCGTAGAGGGCCAGCCGGTATTGGGAGAGATCGACGGGGTCCGAGCCGAGGTTGCTCAGCTCCACCGCCTTGTTGTTGCCCGAGCCTTCCAGGTATTCGGTGATGAGCAGTTGCGCCTGTGCCTGTCCAGCGAGCGCCAGCCCGACGGCCAGCGCCACCAGAGAGTGTCTTCCTGACATGGTCAGTTTCCTTTTTTATTTGCAGATCATGTTATTGGCGCCCCGCACAAGGCGGGCCGCAGCACCTTGGATGCAGCCATCAGCGGGAGGCATGTCAGCCCCCGGCCGAAACTGCGCGCCCACTCTGCCCCGTCGGCGCCGGTGCTGCTGCGAGCTGGCTAACAATGACAACAAAATGTTGCGCCAAGGTGACGGGCAATACCCGAATGGGCAGTGTCTGCCATCGCTGCGCAGGAAGTTGTCGCCCCCCAGCCCCTGCTGGCGGCCTCTGTCAGGGAGCGACATCGGCGCCGGGGCAGACGGGGGAGCACTACGGCGGCCCTCTGCCCGGTACCATTTCGTGAACAGCGCCACTCACAGACACGGATCATGGACAAATCCATGGGTGCCATACCGGGCGCAACTCCCTTCGTAGCCCGAGAAGGCAGAAAACCGGGGGATGAGACTCTCTCCTGGTGCTCTTGTGGAACCGGTTCCAGTAATGACAGAAATAACAAGAGAGGGGATGACACAAACGTTTGTTGCTTTTGCGCTCGCGAATGGCAATAGTTCTCACTTTCTTTTTTGACCGTCTCTATTCTCGAGGTGCTACAAGATGTTTCGTCACCCCCTGGCAAAGTTGCTGCTGCTCGGCCAGCTCGTCCTGGTGAGCTGGATGGCGCAGGCCGCCCCCCCCGTTGAAGTGGAAGATGTGATGGGCCGCAAGGTCTCCCTCAGCCTTCCGGCCAACCGCATCGTGCTCGGTTTCTATCCCGAAGATTACCTGGCGGTGGCCGGTGAAGGCGGGGCCGAACGCCTGGTGGGCATGTCCCTGGGCTGGTTCATGAAGTCCCGTCCCGCCATCTGGTCGCTCTATGTGGCCAGCCAGCCACAACTGGCCAAGGTCCCGGACCTTGGCAACGTGCAGGATCAGAGCTTCTCCATCGAGAAGACCCTGGCGGTCAAGCCCGACCTGGTGATCCTGGCGAAGTGGCAATATGAGGCCCTGGCCGCCGACCTGCCACGCCTTGAGCAGGCAGGGATCCCGGTGGTGGTCATCGACTACAACGCCCAGACCCTGGCACAGCACATGGCGAGCACCCTGCTGCTTGGCAAGCTGACCGGCCAGGAAGCCCGCGCCCGGAAGATGGCCGACGAGTACAAGGCCAAGATTGACACCATCACCTCCCGCATCGCCGCCGCGAAGCGCACGCCGCCCCGGGTCTACATCGAGCTGGGTGACAAGGGTCCGGCCGAGTACAGCTACACCTATGGCAAGGACATGTGGGGCGCCATGGCCCTGCTGGCCGGTGGCGACAACGTGGCCGCCCCCTTCGTCGATCGCTGGGGCCCCATCCACCCGGAACAACTGCTGGCGAGCAAGCCCGAGGTGATCCTGATGGCGGGCTACGAGAGCGTGAGCAGTGCCGTCGCCATGCAGGTGGGCCAGGATGTGTCGGCAGAGACCGTGCGTCAGCGTCTGCAAGGCTTTGCTGCCCGTCCGGGCTGGAGCGAGCTGCCTGCGGTGAAGGAGGGTCGCCTCTACGCGGTCTATCACGGCGCCACCCGCAGCATCATGGATGCCGCCCTCATCGAGTTCATGGCCAAGGCCCTCTATCCGGACCTCTTCCAGGATCTCGCTCCCCTGGCCACCTATCAGGCGTTCTACCAGCACTACCTGCCCATCCGTCCCCAGGGCACCTTCATGCTGGGCATCAAGCAGGATGACGCAAGCTAACCCCGGCAATTCGGGTGTGGCCCACCTCGGCCACGCCCTCTTCAGCAACCCTCTTGGATTGTGTGGGCGCCTCTTGCGGCGCCCGTTTCAGGATTGACATCATGAATGATTTGGCTGCCCTGCAGCAGACCCTCGCCCGGCAGCGGCAACGGGAGCGCCGTCGCTGGCACTGGCTCCTGCTGCTCGCCCTGGTCCTGTGCATTACCCTGGTGCTCGACATCGCCACCGGCCCCTCCCTGCTGGCCCTGCACGACGTGATCGATGCCCTGGTTTCCCCCGCCCAGGCCGATCCCATGACCCGCACCATCGTCCACGACATGCGCCTGCCTATCGCCCTCATGGCCCTGGTGGTCGGCGCCTCCCTCGGCCTTGGCGGCGTGCAGATGCAGACCCTGCTGGACAACCCCCTCGCCAGTCCCTATACCCTCGGGCTCGCGGCGGCGGCGGGCCTGGGCGCGGCGCTGGCCCTCTACACCGGCGGCCTCGGGCTTCCTCCCCTGGTGGCCATCCCGGCCGGCGCCTTCATTGTGTGCATGTTTGCCGCCTGCCTGCTGTTTGGTCTGGCCATGATGCGCCATGTCAGCAGCCAGACCCTGATCCTGGCGGGCATCGCCCTGCTGTTCCTGTTCCAGTCCCTGCTCTCCCTGCTGCAGTTCCTCTCCTCCCCCGAACTCAACCAGCAGATCCTGTTCTGGCTGTTTGGCAGCCTGATGCGCACCACCTGGGACTCCCTGATCATCACCGCCGTCGTCACCCTGATCTGCACCCTGCTCATCTACCGGGATGCCTGGGCCCTCACCAGCCTGCGCCTCGGGGAAGCCCGCGCCCGCAGCCTCGGGGTCAACGTCGACAGACTGCGCATGAAGACCCTGGTGCTGGTTGCTCTGCTCACCGCCACCGCCACCAGCTTCGTCGGCGTGATCGGCTTCGTCGGCCTGGTGGCCCCCCATATCGCCCGCATGCTGGTGGGGGAAGATCAGCGCTTTTTGATCCCCCTCTCCGCCCTGTGCGGCGCCTGCATGCTCTCGGCGGCTTCGGTGCTCTCCAAGTCCATCATTCCGGGGGCCCTCTTCCCCATCGGCATCGTCACCGCGCTCATTGGCGTGCCCTTCTTCATCTGGTTGATCCTCGGCAGGGGGCGTAAACGTGCTTGAAATATCCCGACTCTCCCTCTCCCTCGGCCAGCAGACCTTGCTGCGGGATCTCAGCCTCACTCTGCATCCGGGTCAGGTCCATGTGATCATCGGCCCGAACGGGACCGGCAAGACCTCCTTGATGCGCACCCTCTTTGGTGAACTGACCCCGGACAGTGGCGACATTCGCCTCGGGGACCAGAGTGCCCGCCAGATGACACAAGCCAGGTGGCGCCAGCAGTTTGGCTACATGCCCCAGAACATCCAGCTGGAGCTGGACCTCAGCGTCATCGAGGTGGTGGTGCTCGGGCGCCTCGACAGCCTCTCCATGCGCCTCGCGGACGAGGACATCCTGGCTGCCGGCCGCGCCCTGCAGGCGCTCGGCATCGCCCATCTGGCGGATCGCCCCCTCTACTCCCTGAGCGGCGGCCAGCGGCAGATGGTGCTCTTCGCCCAGGTGCTGCTGCGCGACCCCCGCATCATGATGCTGGACGAGCCGGTCAGCGCCCTGGACCTGCACCACCAGATGCAACTGATGGAGCACCTGTGCCAGCAGACCCGGGAGCAGCAGTGGATCACTCTGGTGGTGCTGCACGATCTCAACCTGGCCGCCCAGTTTGCCGATCAGCTGATCGTGCTGGCAGGGGGAGATCTACAGGCCTTCGGCCCCCCCGCCCGGGTGCTCGACGCGGCCCTCATCGAGCGCCTCTACCAGGTGCCGGTGGAGATAAGCCACGATCAGCACGGCATCCCCTTCCTCAGAACCCTGCGAAAGACATCATGACACAGTGCTGCGCCACCCCGGCGACCACCGCCCCACGCGCTGGCGGGAGGCGACCATGAACGGCGCCTCCTACTGGCGGGACTGGCAGGGCATGAGCCCGGCCGCCCGCCTGCTCATCACCAATGGGCTCGCCTTCAACCTCGGCTTCTACATGATGATGCCCTTCCTCGCCCAGCACATGGGCAGCGGACTCGGCTTGGCCGGCTGGGCCTGCGGCCTCGTCATGGGGATGCGGGTCTTCAGCCAGCAGGGGCTCTTCCTGTTGGGCGGCACCCTTGGGGATCGCATCGGCTACCATCCCGCCATCGTCTGGGGCTGTCTGGTACGATCCTTGGGCTTCGTGCTGCTGGGCTGGGCCGAGTCCCTGCCCATCCTGCTGCTGGCCGCCGCCCTCACCGGCTTTGCGGGGGCTCTGTTCACCCCCTGCGCCCAGGCCTACCTTGCCAGCGAATGCCACAACCCGAGCCAGCGTCAGCGCGCCTTCGCCCTGCACAATCTGGCCAGCGAGGCGGGCATGCTGCTCGGCCCCCTGGTCGGCCTCACCTTGACCCAGCAAAGCTATACCCTGACGGGGATCCTGGCGGCGAGCCTCTTCGCTCTGCTCGGAGTGCTGCAATACCGGGTGCTGCCCAAACGCCCGGTGAGCAACCAGAGCCCCCGTGGCGCCATCTTGCGCCAATGGGGGGAGATAGTGCGCCAGCGCCCCTTCATGGGGTTCACCCTGCTGGCAGGCAGCTACCAGATCCTGTTCCACCAGCTCTACCTCGCCCTCCCCGCCCATATCCAGAGCCTGCCGGACGCCACCCACCTGCTCGGCGGCGTCTTCACCCTCTCGGCGGTGATCGGTGTCGTGCTCCAGCTCCCGGCCTCCCGCCTGGTGGAGCGCCGCCTGGGAGTACCGCTCGCCATGGGGCTGGGGATAGGCATGATGGGCCTGAGCTATCTCGCCCTGCCCCTGCTGGCCCCCTGGCCGACGGCAGGCGTGTTGACGCAGGTGGCCCTGCTCTCCCTGGGCTCCATCCTCTGCTTCCCGCTCTTCGCCGCCCAACTGCCCCGCTACGCCCCCCCTGAGCAGCTCGGCAGCTACTACGGCTTCTATGCCAGCGCCGGGGGCTGCATGGCGCTCTTTGGCAACCTGCTCATCGGCTTTATGCTGGGGGATGCGGGCAGTCGCCCCGCCACCGCCATCTGGTGGCTGCTGGCCCTCGCCGGCCTGCTGGCCGGGTTTGGTCTCTATACCCAACTGCGCAAGGATGGCCAGGTTCAACCTGCTCCCCATCAATAAACAGGGCGGCCTTACATTACTTGATGTGGCCGCCCTGTCGTTCGAGTGATTGGCTTTGCTCCCTTCCCAATAGCTAAAGAGTCGGTATCAGGCAACATAAAAGGCCCCTAGATTCACGGTGCAATCACTGAGTGCCGAGAGATCTTTAGGAGGCGGGTTTATGATGGGTTAGAGTATTTGTCACATCACGAGAAATTTTGATAGAGTCTGAAAATGTTCTCTTATTGTCGAGTTCTTAAATGATTTGCCCCCACTGCCAGACGTCAATACATTCTAACGAAGAAATCCATAATATTGGTTTATGTGGTCAGAAAGATGAAGATAATTATTATTGGAGTACAAGTCTACTTGCATGCCCTGCATGTAAAAAGCCGATAGTATTTTTATCCTACTCGTTGATTAGTTCACAGGGTGCTCACGGAAGTAAAAGCAAGTTTCTTGTTTTCCCACGTAATCATGGGCGTCCACCTGCACCACAAGCAGTGCCTGCTTCTATTGCTACTGACTACAATGAAGCATGCTTAGTTCTTGCTATCAGTGCTCAGGCATCTGCGGCTCTTAGTCGCCGCTGCTTGCAGCATCTGCTCGCCGAGGTAGGTCTATCAAAAAATAGTAATCTTGACCGTGCTATTGAAGAGGCTAAAGCCAAAGGTTTACCAAGCCATATAGCTGATCAATTAGATGCAATGAGAGTGATTGGAAATTTTGCCGCGCATGCACAAAAAAGTGTCAACACTGGCGAAATTCTTCCAGTAGAACCACACGAAGCAGAATGGAACTTAGACGTACTCGATATGCTGTTTGATTTTTGCTATGTACAACCAGCGAAAACGGCTGCTAGACGAGCGGCATTGGATGCCAAGTTAGCCGAAGCGGGCAAGCCGTTACTCAAATAACTTTCTGGATATCCTAACAAGCAAAGCCCCGCTGCAGCGGGGATTTTTCTTATCGTGAGAGCCATCGCTATTAATACTCGAACAAGTCAGGCTGGTGGCAGCACCGGATAAAGACCGACTGTTCGGCCACTACTACATAGGTCTGAGGTAATACTTTCGGCCGAGCTAGTCGATGTTGCGAGTGTTGAACTCAGTCAAAATGGTCCTATACCACTTCGCCAGTTTGCGTACATGTGCGCGAACCGAGATCTCGGTGAAATATTCTGGGTATTCAATCCTGTTGTTTGCTAAAGCAGCACAATATCTGATCCCAGTTGTCTTGGTATTTCTCTTTTTCTTTAGGCTGAATTTTGAACAAGGGTACTTTGGCATTCCAATCCACCGAACGGCTGACGTGCTCACTGGGCACCACAAGCATCTCAGGTCCACGATGGAGGTCTTCCCAAATGTTGCAAAATACATAAAAGAAATTTTCTGAGGGGCTAGGCTGGTGCTTACCAACCATCCATTGCCTCGGCTGGCTTTTTCCTTGAGATGACTTCACCTGAATACTGACCACACTTTTACCATCATCTGTCACCAATATGTCCACCCCCTTGGTGCCAGCATTCATTAGCGCCGTAGACAAGCCTCGTCGGCTTAGATGAAATGCAACCAAGTATTCCCCTGCATCACCAATCGTTCGGTTATCCATCTGTTACTCACGTTCAAATAAATTTATCTGACGTTAAATGAGTCCACCCTAAATGAAAACCCCGCTGGCGCGGGGTTCTACATTTACTGTGACTCTGGTCGCTATGGATGCCCAAACATATCTTGTTGATGTCGTCGCCGGTTGAGCTCTCGATGATCCACCGCCACTGCATAGTGGCCGTAGGTTCGATTAGCGCAGCGTAATCGGACATTCGCGATAGCGATAAAAAGGACGCCATCGGGCGTCCTTGAAGAGAAAGACAGAACCGGGTCAACTCCCCAGATGCAGCGCCAACCACACCGCAAACGGGATCACCACCACCGAGAGCGCATTGCCGCCGAGCACTATGCTGGCCACCTTGTCGGGCTGACACTGGTACTGCTCGCACAGGATGTAATTCAATACCGCCGGGGGCAGCGCCACCGACAGCATCAGGAGTGGTATCCAGTCAGGTTCGAGGGGCAGCAGCCAGACGGCGAGCCCCAGGGAGAGGCCCCCCGCCAACAGGTAGAGCAGGTTGCACTTGATGGCCAGCCCCAGATGATCCAGCTCCCCTTCCATCAGCCTCACTCCCAAGGCAAACAGCATCAGGGGCACCGCTATCTGGCCGAGCAGGGCGGCGCTGGTCACCAGGTATTCCGGCAGCGGGATATGCAGGTTGGCCACCAGCAGCCCGGCGAAGGCGGCCCAGAGCACGGGGCTTCTCAGCCAGAGCCAGCGGGAGCTGCTGGCAGAGAGGATGAACATGCCCACCGAGAAGTGGAGCAGGTTGGAGAGCACAAAGAGGATGACGATGGCGCCGAGCTGCTGCTCGCCAAAGGCGAGCACCATCAGCGGAATGCCGAGGTTGCCGGTGTTGCGAAACATGGCGGGCAGGATCAGCGCGGCCCGCTCTATCTCCTTGAGTTTGAGCAGGGAGAGCAGCAAGCCGGGCAGCAGGATCACCAGGGCACCGGCCCCCACAAGGGGCAAGTGCGCCGCGAGATCCAAGGGGTATTTCACCAGGGCCGAGAAGACCAGCGCCGGGGTAAAGAGCTCGATATTGGCCCGGTTGACATAACCCAGGGCCCCGCCCGGTCGCAGCCGTCCATAGAGGGCGCCAAGGCCCACCACCGCAAACACGGGAATGACGATATTGAGCAGAGCGCTGAACATGGGTATCCCGTTTACAGTTCGCGGGCCGGGCGTCCCATCAACACCACGGGGTCCAGCGTCACCTCCTGGCTGCCGTTGCTGACCCAGAGCTGGCCGTCGGAGATGGTACAGGTGAGCTGCATGGTGCGCTCCACCATGGCCGCCAGGGGCAGGGTCTGGCTGTCGGAGAGTTCGATAACGCTCAGGTTGTCGTGCAGACCGAGCTTGCCCTGGTTCTGCTTCCACCAGACGCTGGTGCCACGACCGCCATAGAGGTAGAGCACCACCTGGCGAGAGCGGTTGCATGCCTTCTTGAGGCGGCGCTCGTCCGGCTGACCCAGCTCAATCCAGAGTTCAATCTCGTCGGAGTAGTTCTTGCACCAGAGCTCGGGCTCGTCGTCGGCTGAGAGCCCCTTGGTGAACTCCAGCCGCTCGGCGGCATGCCAGGCGAAGGCCGCTAGGCGGATCATCATGCGCTCGTCGGTCTCGGAGGGGTGACGGGCCAGGGTGAGGGAGAAGTCCTGATAGAGATTGCGATCCATGTCAGACAAGCTGATCTGGGCCTTGAAGATGGTTGCCTTGAGCGCCATAGAAGTCGTGAATACCTGATAAAAGAGAAGGGGGCGGACATGCCGGGCGTCAGTGTAATCAAAATGGCCGCCGGGTTCGACCGTCTTGCGCTCCCTTTACCCCATCAGGGGCGGGCAAGTGCTTCAGAAGACACAAAAAACAAATGCCAGTCGTGAGACTGGCATTTGGCGGCATGAACGAGAGTGACTCACTTCTCGGCGGACTTGACCCCGAAGGCATTGAGCAGCAGGCAGCAGGTCACTGCCACTGCCACGAACCCGCTCAGGAAGATAAAGGGCATGGCCCCATACCCCAATACAGTCCAGATGGTGTGTTCAAGCAGACTCATAGTGTGTCCTTCATCCAGTGAAATGGGTGTCCCTTTCGTGACGGGGTCGCCCCCGTTCCTGATGAGACTATTTGACCTCAACCCGCGCCTGAGTCCTATGCCACCAAAGTAATAAATGGGGCACCAGTTTGCGCCAGATCAAGGTTTTACCCCTCCCCGCCCCGTTTTTCTTCGCGCCCTCGCCCCAAACCGGAAAGGTACGCCCAACAAAAAGCGAGGCGACCTTGGGGTCGCCTCGCTCGATGCATGCCGTCGAGAGCCATCAGTAGAAGGTCTGCTGCTCCGCCGCCATCGCTTTCAGCCGCGCACAGGGGGCGAAGCGGTCGCCAAAGCGCTTCTGATGGTGCTCAAGACGCCCCACCAGATAGTCGATGCCGAGGCTGTCCATGTAGCGGAACGGACCGCCCAGGAAGGGGGGGAAGCCGATACCGAAGATGGCGCCGATGTCGCCATCCCGGGCCGAGGCCACCACGCCGCCATCCAGGGTCATGGCCGCTTCGTTGAGCATCAGCAGCACGCAGCGCTCGGCGATCTCCTGCCTGGCCAGCTTGGCCTGGGGCTTGACGCCCAGCACGTCGTAGACGCTCGCGTCCACCGTCTTCTTGCCCTCCTTGCCGGTGAGCTTGTTGCGCGGGGCCGCCTTGCCATAGAGATAGAAGCCCTTGCCGTTCTTGCGCCCCTTGCGCTCATCCTCCAGCAGCTTGTCAAAGGCCTTGGGCGCCTGGAACTGCTCGCCACCCAGCTCTTTTTCGAGGATGGGGGAGATCTTGGCCCCCACGTCGATCCCCACCTCGTCCAGCAGGGTGATGGGGCCGACCGGGAAACCGAAGTCGAGCAGAGCGCCGTCCAGTACCTCCACCGGCTCCCCTTCCAGCACCAGGCGCGCCGCCTCGTTCATGTAGGGCGCCAGGATACGGTTAACGTAGAAGCCGGCCTCGTCCTTCACCACGATGGGGGTCTTGCCCTGTGCCCGGGCGAAGGCCAGGGTGGTGGCCACCGTCTCGGCGCTGGTACCCGCGTGGGGAATGATCTCGGCGAGCGGCATCTTGTCCACCGGGCTGAAGTAGTGCAGCCCCACCACCCGCTCCGGATGCGTCGCCGCAGAGGCGATCTGGTGGATGGGCAGGGAGGAGGTGTTGGAGGCAAACACGGTGTGCTCGCCGCACTCGCGCTCCACGTCCTGCACCATCTGGTGCTTGAGGTTGATCTCCTCGAACACCGCTTCCACCACCATGTCCACCCGGTGGAAGCCGGAATAGTCCAGGGTGCCGGTGAGCAGGCTCATCTGTTTTTCCAGCTCGCTGCGCAGCAGTTGGCGACGCTTGAGTTTCCTGGCGAGGAGGTCGTAGCTGTAACGCATGGCATTGCCGATGCCGGCGCTCGCCACATCCTTGATCCGCACCGGTACCCCCGCCTTGGTGGCGGTGACGAAGGCAATACCCCCTCCCATCAGGCCGCCCCCCAGCACGGCGGCATGACCCACCTTGCGCGGCTCGGCCCCCTGATAGCTCACCTCTTTTTTCATCTCAGTGGTGGCGAAGAAGAGGGAGCGCAGAGCGGCGGATTCCGGCGTCATCACCAGCTCGCCGAAGTGGCGGGCCTCGGCCAGCAGGCCGGCCTGCATCCCCTCCTCCACGCCGATGCGCACCACCTCGATGATGCGCTCCGGCGCCGGGTAGTTGCCCCGGGTCTTGGCCTTGACCCCCTTGCGGGCCTGATCGAACAGCACCTTGCGACCAAATTTGTTGGTCTCCAGCACCTTGCCCTGCAGATCCCGTTTCAGGTGGTGGCGCGGCTTGCCCTTCTTGGCAAGCTTGATGGCAGCTTCCAGCAAAATGGACGGGGGCACCATGTCATCCACCAGCCCGAGCTTCCTGGCCTGTTTGGCCCGCACCTGCTTGCCGGTCAGCATCAGATTCAGTGCCTTGGCCACCCCGATGAGGCGCGGCAGGCGCTGGGTACCGCCGGAGCCCGGCAGCAGGCCGAGCTGCACTTCCGGCAGGCCCAGCACGGTTTTACCGTGATCGGTCACCACCCGGCCATGACAGGCGAGCGCCAGCTCCAGCCCGCCGCCAAGGCAGGGGCCGTGAATGGCGGCGATCACCGGGATCCCCAGGGCTTCGATCTCGGCGAACACGTCCTGTCCGGCCCGGGACAGCGCTTCGGCATCCTGGGCGCTGGTGCAGGCCGCCAGCATGGCGATGTCGGCCCCGGCAACGAAGGAGTCCTTCTTGCCGGAAACGATCACCAGACCGATCAGATCCCCGTTCCCCTTTACCTCGGCCAGCAGAGTGCGGATCTCGTCCGCAAAGGAGGCCTTCAGGGTGTTCATGCTCTCACCGGGCACATCCATGGTGAGGATGCCGATGCCGTCTTTGCGAATATCCAGAGAAAAAGTCTTGGCACTCATCATTCCACCTCCAGCACCATGGCCACACCCAGCCCACCCGCCGCACAGGCGGTGTTGAGCCCCAATCCCCCACCCCGACGCCGCAGCTCGTGCAGGGTCTGGGTGATCATGCGCGCCCCCGTGGCGGCAAAGGGGTGGCCATAGGCCAGGGAGCCACCGAGCACGTTGAACTTCTCCATGTCCACCTCGCCGATGGCCTGATCCCGGCCCAGCTTGTCACGGGCAAATTCGGCGCTTGCAAACATCTTGAGGTTGGCGAGCGTCTGGGCGGCAAAGGCTTCGTGCATGTCGATGAGGGTGAGATCCCCAAGGGTGATGCCGGCACGGTCCAGCGCCAGCGGCGTGGCATAGGAGGGGCCCATCAGCATGTCCTGCCAGACATCGATGGCGGAAAACGCGAAGCTGCGGATGTAACCCAGCGGCTCCAGACCCAGCTCGCGGGCCCGCCCTTCGCGCATCATCAGCACGGCGGCGGCGCCGTCGGTAAGCGGAGTGGCGTTGGCGGCCGTCACCGAACCGTGGGCCCGGTCAAAGACCGGTTTGAGCTTGGCGTAGCTCGCCAGATCCGAGCTTTCACGGATGTTGTTGTCCCGCTCCAGCGGCGACTTGTAGGGGGGCACGTGGGCGGTGAACACCTCGCCACTCAATTTGCCCTGCGCCCAGGCTTCGGCCGCCAGGGTGTGGGAGCGGTGGGCCAGCGCATCTTGCGCCTCGCGGCTGATCTGGTGGGTCTTGGCCATCTGCTCGGCGGTCTGCCCCATGGAGAGACCGGTGGAGTACTCAGCCACGGCCGGGGGCACCGGCAGCAGGTCCTTCAGGCGCAGACGGCGCAGAATATTGAAACGCTGCTGGAGGTTGCGCGCCTTGTTGAGATCCACCAGGGCGCGGGCCAGAGACTTGCTGACCCCGATGGGCAGCACGGAAGAGGAGTCGGCACCGCCGGCGATGGCGATGTCCACCGTGCCGGCCATGATGGATTCGGTGACGTTGGCCACCGCCTGGAAACTGGTGGCGCAGGCGCGCGACACGCTATAGGCATCGGTGCTGACGCTCATGCCGGTGCCGAGCACGATCTCCCGGGCGATGTTGGGCGCTTCCGGCATCTGCACCACCTGGCCGAACACCAGCTGGTCGATGAGCTTGGGGTCGAGATCGGTGCGGGCGAGCATCTCGCTCACCACCAGTTTGCCCAGATCGACCGCAGGCACGCCGTGAAAAGCGGTGGCCTGCTTGGCAAAGGGGGTGCGCAGACCCGCCACGACGGCTATCCGTTCGCCCTGGCGAGTCGTCAGTTTCAATGGCTGTTTCATCCTGGCTCCTTGGGTTAAAAAGGCAGAGGTCTGACCTCATTGCGCCACATCTTAACAATCCAATCACAACTTTCATACGGCTGATTGAAACTAAATTGTCCCCATCTTGCCACCCTCCCTCGCCCTTGTGAGCCAACTGGGGTATAAAAAGATCAACTTCCATAAAAACAACGGGTTTATCGCATGGCAGCGGCCGAGTTCAGAGCACTTGGAGACTATCTGGGCAGCCAGATCCTGGGACAGGGCCCCCTCATCGAGGGGCTGCTGATCGCCCTGTTATGTGAAGGACATGTGCTGATCGAGGGGGCCCCCGGTCTTGCCAAGACCCGGGCGGTCAAGGCGCTGGCCGGCGCCGTGGAGGGGCGCTTTGCCCGTATCCAGTTCACCCCGGATCTGCTGCCCGCCGATCTCACCGGCAGCGAGGTCTTCCATCCCCAGGATGCGAGTTTCGTGTTTCAACCCGGCCCCCTGTTCAACCATCTGGTGCTGGCGGACGAGATCAACCGGGCGCCGGCCAAGGTGCAGTCCGCCCTGCTGGAGGCCATGGCCGAGCACCAGATCACCGTGGGCAAGAAGAGCTGGCGCCTGCCCTCCCTCTTCATGGTTGCCGCCACCCAGAACCCCATCGAGCAGGAAGGGACCTATCCCCTGCCGGAGGCCCAGCTCGATCGCTTCTTGCTCAAGCTGCTGGTGGATTACCCCAGCCCCGCCATGGAGCTGGCCATCCTCCAGCTCAACGCCCGCGGCGACGCCCTGCCGACGCCGCCGGTCACCCTGAGCCAGTCCGACTTGCTGGAAGCCCGCACCGCCGTTCAGGGGGTACAGATGCAGGGGCGCCTCGAGCACTATCTGGTGCAACTGGTGTGCGCCACCCGCCCCGGCAGCGGCCTGTGCCCCGAGCTAGACCCCCTGGTCGCGGTGGGAGCCAGCCCCAGAGCCAGCATCGGCCTCGCAAGAGCCGCACGGGCCCGGGCCTGGCTCGCCGGGCGAGACTTCGTGCTGCCCGAAGACATCCAGCAGCTGGCGCCAGCCGTGCTGCGCCACCGCCTCATCCCGAGTTATCAGGCGCTGGCGGACAACCTCGATAGCGAGGCGCTCATCGCCCTGCTGCTGGATGCCATTCCATGCCCCTGAGCCGACCCCCGCAGGCAGCCCTATCGCCATGACCCCCGTCGCCGAGCCCCGGGATCACCCCGACATCGCCCTCACCCTCGAGCGGCTGCTGGCGGTGCGCCTCTGGACGCGCCAGGGCGAGCGTGCCCGCATTCATCAGGCGGCCCAAGGGCGTATCGGGCGCCAGCCCGGGCTCCATTTCAGGGAGCTTCGCCTCTATCAGGCCGGTGATGAGGTGCGTCACATCGACTGGCGGGTCACCGCCCGCCTCGGCCGCCCCCACACCCGCCTCTACGGGGAAGAGCAGGATCAGGCCCACTGGTTGCTGCTGGATCTCTCACCTGCCATGTACTTTGGCTCCCGCGCCCAGCTCAAGGCCCGCCTTGGCTGCGAACTGGCCGCCGCCCTGCTCTGGCAGGGGGAGAAACAAGCCAATACCTTGATCTGCCAGGGCGCAGTCCCCCACACAGAGCACCAGCGCGGCTCTCTCATGCCTCTGCTGGAAGCGCTCTGCCGCCATTACGAGGCAGGGCTGGATCGCGCCCCCCAGCCTAGGACGCTGGCCCAGACCCTGGCACGACTCACCCTGCCCCACGGGGCCAGATTGACCCTGATAAGCCATCACCAGGCACCGGACCAGGCACTCTGCCAGCAGTTGCAACGCCTTCGCCTGCGCCACGATATCCACTACTGGCAGATCCGCGATCCCCTGGAAGCCGCTCTGCCCGAGCAGGGGCAGCTGGCAGTGCAGGCAGGCAGACACAGCGGTTGGCTCGCGGGAGAAGACCCCCGCTTTCGCGCCCGCTACCAGAGGGCGGCCGACGAACAGGCCGAGGCCTGTCGCCAGCAGTTGCTGCCCCTGGTGACGCGCCTCTATCGCCTCGACAACGGCGCCACCCTGCAACGCCAGTGGCAGGAGGGCGGATGCCGTCTGTTTTGAGGGGGGAGCAGGGCGTGCCCGCACCGGATGCATATCGCCAGCCCTCGTCCAGCGAGGCCTTGCAAGCCATTCGTGCCGAGCTGCGCGACATCCACCAAGGCCCCGCTCTCGAGCCTGCACAGGATCCTCGCCTGATGGCCTTCGGTGGGCTGCTGATCGCGGCGATCGCCGCTTGCCTGATCGCCACGACGGCCCTCACCCTGTTGCGCCAGCGCCGCTGGGCGCACCGGATAGACTGGCAGGCAGACGATCTCGTCCCCAGGCTGCAGGATGCCCTGCGAGAAGCGGCCATGGCCCGCTGGCCCGAGGCGGCCCCCCTGCAAGGGGAGGCCTGGCTCGCCTGGCTGGACAGCAAGGGGGGGAGCGATTTTTCCCGGTTTGCCGCCCAGTGGCCACTCTGGCTCTATGGGGGCAGAGTGCCCGATGAGGCGCAGCGCAAAAGATTGCGCCTCGCCTATCTCGCCTGGGGGCGACGCTGCGTCAGCGCGCCGCGATTCCCGGCAAGCAAGCGAGGGGCACCTCCCCCGGAGGGTACGCGATGATCCTCGCCTGGCCCTGGTTTTCCCTCGCCCTCGCCTTGCCGCTGCTGGTGCGCTTCGGCCTGCCTCCCATGAAGGGGCGCAAGGGAGGAAACCGGCTCGTTCATGGAGGTTTTCCCCTGCTCCAGCCCCAGACGGGGCAGCCCTTGTGGCGTATGATGCTCTGCTGGTGCGCCCTGGTACTGGCCCTGTGCCGCCCCCAGTGGCAGGAGCCCCCGATCATTCACTACCAGAGCAGCCGGGACCTCATCCTGGCGGTGGATCTCTCCGACAGCATGCGCACCCAGGACATGCTGGATGACGGAGAGCAAACGGACAGGCTTGCCGCGGTGCGCCAGCAGATAAGCAACCTTGTCGCCTCCCGCCCGGGGGATCGCATCGCCCTCGTCGTCTTTGCCGATCACGCCTATCTGCTCTCCCCCCTCACCCAGGAGACCGGGGCTCTGCTCACCCTGGCCAGGGAGCTCGATTTCGATCTGGTGGGGCGCACCACGGCCCTGGGGGAAGCCATCCTGCTGGCACGCCAGCACGCCGACCCCACCCGCCCCACCGCCCTGCTGCTGGTGACGGACGGCCGCAATACCTCGGGCAATGCGGATCCCCTGACCGAGGCCAGGCTCGCCGCCAAAGCCGGCATCCGTCTCTATACCCTGGGGGTGGGCGCCGACCCCGACACCTTCGCCGCGCCCGCAGGGGACGCCGATCCCAGTGCCGAACTGGATGAAGCCCTGTTGCAGCAGTTGGCGACACTGGGAGGAGGCCGCTATTTTCGCGCCCGCAACCGGGGCGATCTCGCCGCCATCAACCAGGCCATCGACACCCTGGAGCCCCTCGCCCGGCCCCAGACCCTCTCTCGGCCCCACCAGGAGCTCTACCCCTGGCCACTGGCCCTGGCCTGGCTGCTGCTCTGCTGGCCAGCCCGCTGGCACATCCCCCTGTCACGGAGGACATCCCATGAGTAGGCAGGCCATGATGGTGGCACCATGGAGCTGACCTTGCTGCGCCCCCTCTGGTTGCTGGCCCTGCTCCCCTGGCTATGGCAGGGGTGGCGCCGCCGCGATCCCGGCTTGCTCTCCCCGGCCATGCAGGCCTATCTGCTGCCGAGCCGCCATCGGGCCATCCCCTGGCGCTGGCTTGCCTGTCTGCCGGTGATCCTGGCGCTCTCGGGCCCCGCCCTGCGCCAGCAGAGTCTCCCCATGCCGAGCCCGGCCCTCGATATCTGGCTGCTGGATCTATCCGACTCCATGCTGGCACAGGATCTGGCACCGGACCGGGCAACCCGGGTGAGGCTGGGATTGCAGGAGATGCTGGCCGACATAGCGCGGCAGGACGCGGCCCATCCCATCGCCCTCATTCTGTTTGCCGGGGATGCCTACCTCGCCATGCCTCCCACCCGGGATCATCAGGCCATCGCCCTGCTGCTGCCGGACCTGCGCCCGGCCATCATGCCTGTCCAGGGCAGCGCCCCCGAGCGCGCCGTGGCCCTGGCCCTCACCCTGATCCCGCCGGGCCAGTCCGCCCGTCTGCTGCTCGTGACCGACGGCCTCTCCGGGACAGCGCGCGATCGCATCGCAGCCCTCTGGCCCTGCCTCAACGACCTGTTCTGCAAGGCAGGCTCGGCCCCGCGGCTCGACATCCTGCTGGCCAGCGGGGGCAAGGAGACCCGGCTGCCCGGCGTGGCTGCCGAGCGCTGGCAGCTCGGCAGCCCGATCGGCCACACCTTGCCGGCGCCCGACGAGGAGGCCATGGCCACCCTTGCCGCCAGTACCGGAGGCAGGCTGGCCTGGCTTGATTCCGGCCAGCCCCGCTTTGCCCCCCTGCCCATGGGCCAGGCCCTGACGCAGGGGCAATCCCGGGATCTCGGCCCCTGGCTGCTCATCCCCTTGCTCCCCCTGGCGCTGCTGGCGCGGATCGGCGCCCACTGGCTGCTGGTGATCCTCGTCATTGGCGTCGCGCCCCCTTCCCTGCAGGCGGCCTCCCGACAAGATGAAGCAGGCTGGCAGGCTTATCGCCAGGGACACTATCGGGAAGCGGCCAACGCCTTCCAGGATCCGGTCTGGCAAGGCAACGCCTGGTATAGAGCCGGGGATTACGCCAGGGCCGTCGCCGCCTATGGCAGGGCAAACAGCGCCACCGCCCACTACAACAGGGGCAATGCCCTGGTCTGGCTCGGGGATCTTGCCGCCGCGGAGCAGGCCTATCTGAGCGCCCTTCGCCTTGAACCTGGGCACAGGGATGCCTTGCACAACCTGGCCCTGCTGCGGGCCAACCCGCCGCAGTCGGCGCCCTCGGCAAATGCCCCGGAGCAGGCCGACACTCCCGACCCCGCCCGCGCCTCAGAGGTTCCCCGCCCCCCGGCGCCCCCCGTGCTGCTGCTGGAGCAGCGCCTTCGCAAGGAGGCCCTGCGCCGCCCCCTGATCAAGGTGGAGGAGCCCTGGTGATCCTCGTACTGCGCTTGCTCTCCCCCCGGATCGGCTGCTGGCTGCTGCTCGCCCTGTGCGCCATGCGGGTGCAGGCCGCCCCTGTCGAGGCCGAACTGTTGCCGGGGGCGAGCGAGCGCGACTGGCTGCTCGTCATCGAGGCCGACGGGCTGCACCGCGATGAGGATCTCAACCTGCAACCGCTGCTGCGCCAGTTTGCGGTCGGGCGGGTCAGCATCCAGCGGGTCAGTGCCCAGAGCCGCAGCCTGACCCGCTGGCAGATCCCCCTGCACCTGCTCGATACCAGCCCGCGCCAGGTGCCCTCCCTGCCCCTTGGCGCCGATCTCACCCCCTCCCTGGCGGTGCCGACACGTTCTCTGGACGGCACCCTGATGCCGGCACAAGACCCGGTATTCTCTCCGGTCGAGCTGCAGGCCCGGGTGCTCCATGAGGGGAATCTCTACCCCGGCCAGCCCTTCATCTATGAGCTGACCCTCTGGCTGCCTGCCAACCTGGAGGCCCCCAACCTCGGCGAGCCCATCACCCCGGCCTTTACCATCCGCCGCCTTGGCGAGGATCGCTGGGACTCTCCCGCCAGCCCCGGCCTGCCAGGACGTCTCACGCGAAAATGGCTGCTGCAGGCCAAAGGACCCGGGCTCCATCCCATCGAATCCCCCCGCTTTCAGGGGCGGTTGTCGCACCAGGACCAGGCCGGTGCGACCGCGCCGGGCAACGCGGGGGATCTGCTGTCCGCCAGGGCGACGACCCTCTTCATCAAGGTGGACAAGGCCCCCCTGGAGCCGGTGGCGAGCAGCCTGGTGCTGCGCCAGCAGTTCAGCCCGGCCCAGGCCAGGGTGGGTGAGCCGGTGATCCGCACCCTCACCCTGGTGATGGAAGGGGGGGATGGCAACCGCCTGCCCCCCTTGCGGGCCCCGCCCCTGCCCGCCGGCCTCTCCATGAAGCCGGACGGCGAGCAGCAACAGGAGCGATTCGTGGCCGAGGGGGCGCTTCGCTTCGAGCGCCAGTGGCGCCAGGCCCTGACCGCCGACGAGGCGGGGCGCTATGTGCTGCCCCCCCAGACCCTGCGCTGGTTCAACACCCAGAGCGGCCGCATCGAGGAGGCGCGCCTGCCCGCACATTCTCTGGTGTTCACGGCAAGGGAGAGCGCCACTCCCGCCTCCCCCGCACCAGGGGTCCAGTATCTCTATTGGGTGCTCCTGGCCATCCTGCTGCGGGCATTCATGCGCCGCTGGCCGCGCTGGCGCGCCTTCTATCGCCTGCAACGGGCCCTCGCCACGGGCTCTCCTGACGAGGCCAGGGAAACCCTGCTGACCTGGGCCGTCCTGCGCTGGGACGCCCCCTGTCTGCATCTGGCCAGACTGCCCTGTCACCGCGACCCCGCCATGGGGGCGCTGCTGGACGACCTGGATCGGGCCTGTTTTTCCCCCAAGCGAGTCCCTGGCGAACACCTGCCCAGGCAGGCGCTCGCCAGGGAGTTGTGCACCTGGGAGAGCTTTGCGATAGCCTATGGTCTTCGAATACTGGCGTGGATGCGTGCATGATGCGCCCCTCATGAAACAGGACACCCCTTTATGGCGTTAGGTTTTTTCAGAAGAAAAAGGGCCGACACGGGAAAGGATCCCTGCACTTCTCCGGTCTATGGGGAGATGGCTGACAAACAAACCAAGTACGAAGCCCTGGTGCACGCCCTGCACGGGGACATCTACCGCTACGCCTACTGGCTGTGCCGGGATCCGCAAATCGCCGAGGATCTGGTGCAGGAGACTTTCCTGCGCGCCTGGAAGGCGATAGATACCCTGCTGGACGACAAGGCTGCCAAGGCGTGGCTCATCACCATATTGCGGCGGGAGAATGCCCGCCGCTTTGAGCGAAAGCAGTTCGATCTCGTCGACCTCGACGAGCACCCCCTGCGGGATCAGGGTGTCCTGCCAAGCGAGCAGGAGATGGAGCACGAATGGCTCAGGCGCCACATCGCCCGCCTGCCTGCCGAGTATCAGGAGCCGCTGCTGCTGCAGGTACTGGGGGGATTCAGCGGGGAGGAGATCGCCGAGCAACTCGGCCTGAACAAGAACACCGTCATGACAAGGCTGTTTCGCGCTCGCAACCAGATAAAAGAGGCCATGGAGTCTGCGAAACAACAGAGAGGACACACCAATGGATGAGCTTGAATTTCGCCGCCGGGCCATCACTCACCCCTCGGACAGGGATCCCGCCTTCTTGAAAGCCGCCGAGGCGTCACCGGCCAATCGCAAGCATCTGGACGAGATGCAGCAGCTCGAGCGCCAGGTGCGCAGCACTCTGGAAGTGGACGTACCGGCCGGTCTTGCGGAGCGGATCCTGCTCAGACAGGCGATGGCAGCCGAAGAGGAGCAGGTGGTCTCGCTACCCGCCACTCCTGCACGCACGCAATGGCGCGCTCTGGCCATCGCAGCCTCGGTCGCCTTCCTGCTCGGCATGAGCACCCGCTGGATCAGCTGGCCTGTGGCACCGGACACCCTGTCGCTGGCTCAAGTCGCCATGTCCCACGTTTATGGGGAAGAGCCCTTCATTCATGCGGTGGATGAGCGGGTCAGCCTGCACACCATCAACGCGAAAATGGAGAAATATGGCGCCACCCTGAGCGAGATGCCCGGCATGAAGGTAACCTATGTCAACCACTGCGCCTTCTACCAGGGACCGGCCCTGCACATGGTGCTGCAGGGCAAGATGGGACCGGTCACCCTGTTCCTCGTCCCCAAGCACCTGCCACTGACGATCCAGTCCGATTTTGCAGACGGGACCCTCAAGGGGGAGATACTGCCGCTCAAGGGGGCCAACATGGTGCTCATCGGAGACATGCAGGAGCCCCTCGCCCCGGTTGCCCGCCAGCTTGAGTCACGCCTGCACTGGTCCATTTAACAGACCTTGACCCAGGCTGACTCGTCCTCCGCCTCAGCCACATCACAGGCAGACATCCTCATTGTCTGCCTGTTCATCCCCATATCCCCGCATGTTCCCGCCCATTGCCCGCGCGAAGTCACATTTTTACTATTTATTTTAAATGACGCAAACGGCACCATTTGTGCTTTATTTATCCAATAATAGATAAATCAGCCTAATAAAACGGCAAGTTAAAACAAATGATTAACACAATGGAAACTTTTATGTATTCTGCTGTCACTGGTCTGATTTCTTACCTCCTACCAGATCCATAGAATCACGCCAGCAATGAATGGGAAGAAGCTGACATAACAACAGATCATGTCGTCAATAGCCGCCAAAGAGCCGCGATGTCGACAGAAAATCTGCTTACAAAGAGAGAACACTATGACAACTGCCTTTTTCAAGAAAAGCCTGATCGCTGCGGCCGTGACCCTGGCCAGCACCCAGACCTTCGCCGCCGCGTTCCAGCTGAACGAGCACTCGGCCTCCGGTCTGGGTCGCGCCTACGCAGGTGAAGCAGCCATCGCCGACAACGCGGCCGTGCTGTCCCGCAACCCGGCGGCCATGACCACCTTCGACAAGATGGCACTGTCTGTATCCGGCACCTATATCAAGCCCGACGTGGATGTGGCTGGCGACATCTATGCCGGCCCCACCAAGCTGGCTCCGTCCAGCGAGAGCGACATCGCCCCCGATGCCTTCGTGCCGGCCACCTACTTCATCCAGCCCCTGAATGATCAGTGGGCCTGGGGGATCGGCCTCTTCTCCAACTACGGCCTCTCCACCGAATATTCCAAAACCTTCGCGGCCGGTGCCGGCGCCGGTGACACCGAGCTGCTGACCTTCAACATCAACCCCAACATCGCCTATCGCATCAACTCCAGCTTCAGCGTCGGTGCCGGCATCAATGCCGTCTACGCCGCCGCCGAGCTGAACCGTTATGCCGGTGCGCTCTCCGCTGCCATTCCAGGTGCCAACTCCGATACCCGTCTGGCTCACCTGAAGGGCGACACCTGGGGCTTTGGCTGGAACGTCGGCACCCTGTACGAGATCAACGACAACAACCGTCTCGCCCTGACCTACCGCTCCCAGGTGGACTTGAGCTTTGACGGCGACTTCCAGGGTGCCACCTCCGGCAATCGCGTCGTCGATGGCAACCTGAAGCTGGATCTGCCGGCCCAGGCCGAGTTCGCAGGCTACCACCGCCTGAACCAGCAATTCGCTGTCCACTACTCCGTGAACTGGACCGACTGGAGCGCCTTCCAGGAGCTCAAGGCCACCAGCAGCAACTGCGCCGGCGGCGTGTGCCTGCAAAAAGACGAGAAGTTCAAGGACTCTGCCCGTTACGCCCTGGGTGGTACCTGGTACGTCAACCCGTCCTGGGAAGCCCGTATCGGCTTCGCCTACGACAACAGCCCCATCGAGCCGGAATACCGCAGCCTGAGCATTCCTGACTCCGACCGTATCTGGTACAGCGCCGGTGCCACCTACCACATCAATCCGGACATGAGCCTCGACTTCGGCATGGCCTATCTGGACGGCAAGGAAGTGGACGTGAACGAAGGCCTGCGCAACCACAGCGATGCGCTGCGCTGGAAGGGCACCTCCCATGGCAACGCCCTGCTGGCTTCCGCCCAGTTCAACATGAAATTCTGATTTTCATGTCATCATCGAGAGCGCCCCAGGGCGCTCTTTTTTTATCCAACTTCGCCATCTGAGCGCACAGCTGTAGTAAACAACTGTACTCTTTTCTTTTTTTATCAAACTGTTATGGGTATTCCTTTCAGCATTTAATCCCGTTTTGCACCACGCTCCCCTCTCCCCGTTGCCTTGCTGGTCATACCATATAAAATCCCGGCCCCAACCGAATAACAGAATGAACACCCAGTTCATCCCGAGGAAAGACCATGCATCCGACGTTCAAACCCTCCCTTATTGCCCTCTTGCTGCTGTCGAGCCAGGTGCAGGCTGCCGGCTTCCAGCTCGCGGAGCAATCCGCCACCGGCATGGGGCGTGCCTTCGCGGGTGAGGCCGCCATCGCCGACAATGCCAGCGTGCTCTCCCGCAATGCCGCCGCCATGACCCGATTCGATACCCTGGCCTTCTCCGGCGGCGTCATCCACGTGCACCCCGACGTCAACATAGAGGGTACCACCCGGGTGCCTACCCCCCAGGGGCCGGTCAGTCTGGATGCCGGAGCCCACGACATTGCGGGTGACGCCTGGGTACCCAACGCCTATCTCATCGTGCCCCTCAACGAGCAATGGCGCCTCGGGCTTGCCGCCACCTCCTATTACGGACTCGGGGTCAAGATGCCGGACAACTACAACGCCGGTCACTTCGGCAACGTCTCCGACATCAAGACCATGGATCTGGGGGCCTCCCTGGCCTATCGCATCAACCGCGTCTGGTCCGTCGGGGCCGGTCTCTCCGCCATTCAGGGGGAAGGGGAAGTGGGCGGCACCTTCCCCTCCAACAACCAGATAGCCAAGCACCTGAAGGGGGATGGCTGGGCCATGGGCTGGAACCTGGGCACCCTGCTTGAGTTGTCGCAAGCAACCCGCGTCGGCCTCTCCTATCGCCACGACGTGACCCTGACCCTCTCCGGTGACGCCATCGGCATCGATCAGAAGGGCCAGCCCTTCACCGATACCGGCAGCCTGGATCTGCCTCTGCCTGCCACCGCCGAGCTGGCTCTGTTCCATCAACTCACCCCGGCCCTGGCGCTGCATTCGAGCATCAACTGGACCAACTGGAGCAAATTCGTGCAGCTCGAATCCGAGCTCGACCACCACGGCACCATGCACATCAAGGAGGAGCACTGGGAAGACAGTTGGCGCTATGCGCTGGGGATGACCTACCAGCTGGCCCCCCAGTGGCAACTGCGCTCCGGTATCGCCTACGACCGCAGCCCGGTCCCGGCGGATCGCCGCACCATCTCCATCCCCGACTCGGATCGGGTCTGGTACAGCGCTGGCGTGGGCTACCAGATTGACCGTCACCTCTCGCTGGATCTGGGGCTGACCCTGATCGACGGCAAGAAGGTGGACGTGAGCGAAACCATGCAGCTCAGGCCGGGCATCCCCCAGACCACCTCCACCTTCAATGGCACCTCGGAAGGGGATGCCTGGCTCGCCGGCCTGCAGCTCAACTACCTGTTCTGACACCCCGGGTTTCCTGACAAATAGTATGCCAGTTGTTGACCTTCCCGACCGGTCGGCACTGGCATAGTGATCCGCTTCACCATAGAATCAAGCCTGTAACCATGGTGGAGAGATGCATGTATTCCTATGTAGCAAGGCAGCCCATTCTGGATCGGGAGTTGAACACCCAAGCCTATGAGCTGCTGTTTCGCGACAGCCTGGACAATGTATTTCCCTCCGTCTCCGCACAGCAGGCCACTTCCAGGCTGGTTGCCGAGCAGTTCTTGCAGCAGAACATCGATCAGCTCATCGGGGATCACCCCTGCTACATCAATTTCCCCCACTCCCTGTTGCTGGACGGATTGGCAGAATGCCTCCCCCGTGACAAGGTGGTGATCGAGATCCTGGAGGATGCCGAGCCCGACGATGCGCTGCTGGAGAAAGTGATCCAGCTCTATGGGCTGGGCTATCGGTTGGCGTTGGATGACTTCACCATGGTCTCAGACTGGGACAGGTTCCTCCCCTACATCCATATCATCAAGTTCGACCTGCGCAGCACGCCGCAACCCTGCATCGAGCACTTCATGGCGAATCATCGCCACCTGCCCCTCACCTATCTGGCCGAGAAAGTCGAGGATCAGGCCGAGTTCGAGCGGATGAAGCAGCTCGGCGTCACCCTGTTCCAGGGATTTTTCTTCAGCCGCCCCCAGATGGTTCAACAGCCCACCATACCGCCGGCCCAGCTGGTGGTGATGCAGTTGCTCGAGGTGGTCAATCAGACCGAACCGGATCTGGACAAGATTGAGCAACTGCTCAACCAGGATCTCACTCTCTCCCTCAAGCTGTTGCGCTACATCAACCACCTCAAGCGCTTCCCCCAACCCATCGCCTCGTTTCGCCAGGCCGCAAGCTCCCTGGGGCACGCCCAGCTCAAGCGCTTCGTCGCCCTGATCGCCGCCACCAGTGCGGGGAGTGAAAAGAGCGCCGAACTCCACCAGATGTCCCTCATCAGAGCCCGGTTCTGCGAACTGCTGGCCCAGACCCATGCGCCCGCAGAACAGGCACAGCAAGCCTTTGTCACCGGCCTCTTCTCCCTGCTGGACGTGCTCATGGGAGAACCGCTGGATCAGTTGCTCGGCTCCATTCCCCTGACCGACGACATTCGTGCCGCCCTGCTCACCCGCAAGGGCAAGCTCGGGTTCTACCTGGCGTTCTGTGAAGATTTCGAGAAAGCCGACTGGCAGCGGGTCGCCGCCAACACCGTCCGGCTCGGCCTCAACGAAGAGAAAGTCAGCCACCTCTATCTGAGCGCCACCGCCTGGGTCAACCAGCAGCTTCAGGCCATGGAAGAGCAACCGGTCCACTCCCGCCAGACATGACAACGTCCCTCTTGAAGGGACGTTGTCATGTCATCAACCCGCAGCAATCTCACCCACGCATTCAGCCTGCCTCGATGGCGATGGCCGTTGCCTCCCCTCCCCCGATGCACAGGCTCGCCACCCCTCGTCTGAGCCCGCGGGCACGCAGGGCATGGATCAGGGTCACCAGGATGCGGGCGCCACTGGCGCCAAGAGGGTGCCCCAGCGCACAGGCCCCGCCGTTCACGTTCAACTTGTGATGGGGGATGCCGCACCCTGCCATGGCCAGCATGCTCACCATGGCGAATGCCTCGTTGACCTCGAACAGGTCCACCTCCTCCACCGACCAGCCCACCCGTGCCAGCAACTTGTCGATGGCGCCGACGGGGGCACTGGTAAACTCCGCCGGCAAGGCCGCGTGACTCTGGTAACCCACTACCCTGGCCAGCACCGGCAATCCGAGCCGGGCAGCGCTCTCGCCCCGCATCAGCACCAGAGCTGCCGCCCCGTCCGAGATGGAACTTGCATTGGCCGCCGTGATGGTGCCGTGCTTGCTGAAGGCCGGCTTGAGGCCGGGGATCTTGTCGGGCCTGGCCTTGCCCGGTTGCTCATCCTCGGCCAGCAGCAGGGTGTGGTCAGCGGTCATGACGGGAGCCAGTTCCGCGGCAAAGGCACCGCTGCGCTGCGCCGTCAGCGCCCGCTCCAGGGAGGCGATGGCAAAGGCATCCATGTCGGCCCGGGTCAGTCCGCTGCGATCGGCACTCAACTGGGCGTAATGACCCATCAGATGGCCTTCGTAGGCATCCTGCAAACCGTCCAGGAACATGTGATCGAGCACGCTCTGGTGCCCCATGCGAAAACCGCTGCGCGCCTTGTCCAGCAGATAGGGGGCGCGGCTCATGCTCTCCATGCCCCCCGCCACCACGACCTCGGCCTCCCCCAGGCGCAGGCTGTCCGCCGCCAGCATCACCGCCTTCATGCCGGAGCCGCACACCTTGTTGATGGTGGTGCAGGGCACGCTGTCCGGCAGCCCCCCCTTGAGCGTCGCCTGACGGGCTGGCGCCTGGCCGACCCCTGCGCTCAGCACGTTGCCCATATAGACCTCATTGACCTGCTCCCCCGTCATCCCGGCCTGCGCCAGCGCGGCGCGGATGGCGCAGGCGCCAAGCTCGGGGGCACCGAGCGCGCTCAGGGCCCCCTGGAAGGCCCCCATGGGGGTACGTTTGGCCGCCACAATCACGATATCCATCGATAGCACTCTCCTTGTTACATCGGGATAACATATGCCGCGACCGCGACGGGAACAAGACTTGCGGGGAAGTTGACGTTTGGGTAAGGTGCCAGCCTGCATTGACAACCAGATGGCAGCCAAGACAGCCCCATGACCAAATCCAGGGACGACACCCGCACCTTCAGCATCAGCGAACTGGCTCGCGAGTTCGATGTGACCACCCGCAGCATCCGCTTCTACGAGGATCAGGGCCTGCTCAACCCGACCCGCCAGGGACAGCACAGGATCTACAGCCGTCAGGACAGGGTGCGGCTCAAGCTGACCCTGCGTGGCAAGCGTCTGGGCTTCAGCCTCGCAGAGATCCGGGAGCTGTTCGATCTCTACGATGCGGACAAGAGCAGCCGCTCCCAGTTGCAGACCATGCTGGGGCTGGTGGCCGACAAGCGGGAGACCCTGCAGCAACAGCTGGAAGATATCCAGATGGTCCTGCTGGAGCTGGAGGCGGCCGAACAGCGCTGCCGCCAGGCCCTGGCACACCTCTCTCCCTGAGGCACGCAGACGGGCGAGGCGAGCGGGGAACACCGCCAGCAAATAGACACAAATGAAAGAGGGAGGCTTGAAGCCTCCCTCTTGTCATGCACGGTGGATGACCCGATATCAGGCCTCCTTGCTCCAGCGGTTCGGATCGTAATCCGGGCTGTAGCGATCGACGATGATGGCGCAGGCCGCATCACCGGTGATGTTCAGCGCGGTCCGGATCATGTCGAACAGACGATCCAGCGCGAACAGCAGCGGCAGACCCTCGATGGGGATCCCGGCCGCCAGCAGCACGGCAACCACCAGGAAGCTCGGGCCCGGCACACCGGCCTGACCGATGGCACCCAGGGTGGAGGTGACGATGATCGCCGCCCAGGCACCCATGGAGAGATCGATGTTATAGACCTGGGCGAAGAAGATGGCGACCAGGCCGTAATAGATGGCGTTGCCGCTCATGTTGATGGTGGCGCCCAGCGGCAGCACGAAGGACGCGGTGGCGTTGGTCACCTTCAGATCGCGCTCGCAGGTCTCCATGTTGACCGGCAGGGTCGCCATGGAAGAGGCGGTGGAGAAGGCCACGATCTGCGGTTTCTTCATCGCGGAGAAGTACTTGCGTACCGGCGTGTTGGAGAAGAACGCGATCAGCAGCGGATAGACCACGAAGCCGAAGATGAGGATGGCGGCGACATAGACGACGAACAGCTTGAGCACCAGGGTCAGCACGTCGAAGCCGTAGGTGCCGATGGCGTCGGCCATCAGGCCGAAGACGCCGATGGGGGCGATCAGCATCACCTTGTTGATCATCCAGACGAAGGCGTCCACCAGGGTGTTGAGCCCATCCACCAGCGGCTTGGCGCGCTCGCGGGGCTGCTTGGCCAGGGCGATGCCGAGGAACATGCAGAACACCAGGATCTGCAGGATGTTGGCCTCGTTCAAGGCGCTGAACACGTTGGTCGGGATCATGCCGAGCAGGGTGGCCACTGCATCGGGCAGTGCCCCCTTGTCGGCGTAGTCGCCGGAGAACATGGCCGCGGTGGCGCCAAAGTCAACACCCACACCGGGTTTGAACACCTGACCCATCACCAACGCCAGGAACACCGCCAGTGCGGAGGTGACGAGGAAGAAAGCGAGCGTGGTGACGCCAATCTTGCCAGCAGCGGGACTGGCCCCCAGGTTGGCGGCCCCGGACAGGATGGCCACCGCCACCAGCGGGATCACCAGCATCTTAATCAGCTGGATAAACAGGGTGCCGAGCGGCGCAAACACTGTGGCTTGCTCTCCCATGAGCGCCCCGACCAGCGCGCCCAGCACCATGGCCACCACTACCTGGAAGCCGATGTTTTTGATTAATCCTTTTGTTAACACAGAATGTTCCTTTATTTAGCAATTACTCACACTTTTACAGCGTAAATGACCACCCAGAGCGTCAAATCCTCTCCATTGCTCTGGCGGTGCGCTTTATCTCATATTTGCGCCCCGTTTTACATCAGAATCCGTTAACGAAATGCATTGATAACTTTATGAGAAAGTAAAGCCTCAAAAGAGACACGGCTGTTTTTGCTCCTTTTACCATGACAACATCCAAAACAGTGTGCTACGTTGGCTCTGCAAACGTGCATACAGGGAAGAAAAGATGCTGAAAGTTAACGAGTATTTTGACGGAAATGTTAAATCCATCGGTTTCGAGCAAAAAGGCGAGAAAGCTACCGTTGGTGTGATGGAAGCGGGCGAGTACCTGTTCAATACCGCCGCCCCGGAGCGCATGACGGTGATCAAGGGCGCCCTCACCATCCAGTTGGCCGACGAAGATGAGTGGCACACCTACCAGCAGGGGGAATCCTTCGACGTGGCCGGTCACTCCTCCTTCAAGCTGGAAGTGAAGATCGCCTCCGCCTATCTGTGCGAGTTCCTCGACTGATGTATCACGGGCGCCATGGGATGCCGAGCGGCTCCCCCATGGCGCGTCTATCCCGCGCCCATTTCCCTACCGCCATCACACCCCGCTATCTCCCCCCTTTTCAACGACTACAAAAAATTTACAATGTTTAGACGAAATCCATAATTGGAGTACGTCATGATCAGTGTCTTCGACATGTTTTCCATCGGGATAGGCCCCTCCTCCTCCCATACCGTGGGACCGATGCGGGCCGCCTGCGCCTTCATCCAGACCCTCAAAGCGAACGCACTCCTCTCCCGTACCGGACGCGTTGTCGTCGAGTGCTACGGCTCACTGGGCCAGACCGGCAAGGGGCACGGCACCGGCAAGGCCATCATCCTGGGATTGGCCGGATTTGAACCCGAATCCGTGGACATCGAGGCCATTCCCGCCTTCCTCGCCCAGGTAGAGCAGACCCAGACCCTCTGCCTGGGCGGCGAGCAACCCAGCGAATTTCCTCGCATCGGCGCCATCCTCTTCAACCGGCGCAAAACCCTTCCCGCCCACTCCAACGGCATGACATTGCGCGCCTATGAGGGTGACACCCTTGTGTTCGAGCAGACCTACTACTCCATCGGGGGCGGTTTCATCATTGAGGAGAGTCACTTCGCCAACGCCCGGGAAGAGGCGGCCCGCTTCGATGCCGCCCACCCCATCCCCTATCCCTTCGAGAGCGGCGCCGAACTGCTGGCCCAGTGCCAGGAGAGCGGCCTCTCCATCTCGGGGCTGATGTTGGCCAACGAGAAGGTGTTTCGCTCGGAAGCGGAGATCAAGGCCGGGCTTCGCAAGATCTGGCAGGCGATGCAGGGGTGTGTGGAGCGTGGCTGCAAGAGCGAGGGGGTGCTGCCAGGCGGCCTCAAGGTCAAGCGTCGGGCTCCCGCCCTCTATCGCCAGCTCTGTGGCGAAACCAATTTCAACAAGGATCCGCTGATGGTGATGGAGTGGGTGGACCTCTTTGCGCTGGCCGTCAACGAGGAGAACGCCGCCGGAGGCCGCGTGGTGACGGCGCCGACCAACGGCGCCGCCGGCATCATCCCCGCCGTGTTGCACTATTACGATCGCTTCGTGCGCAAGGTGGATGACGAGCTGCTGATGCAGTACTTCCTCACTGCCGCCGCCATCGGCATCCTCTACAAGAAGAATGCCTCCCTCTCGGGGGCCGAGGTCGGCTGTCAGGGCGAGGTCGGCGTGGCCTGCTCCATGGCCGCTGGTGCCCTGGCCGAGCTGCTGGGCGCCAGCCCCGCCATCGTCGAGAACGCCGCCGAGATCGGCATGGAGCACAATCTCGGGCTGACCTGTGATCCCGTCGGTGGCCTGGTGCAGGTGCCCTGCATCGAGCGCAACGCCATGGGCGCAGTCAAGGCGATCAATGCCGCCCGCCTCGCCCTGCGCGGCACCGGCGAGCACAAGGTGTCGCTGGACAAGGTGATCAGAACCATGTGGGAAACCGGCAACGACATGAAGACCAAGTACAAGGAGACCGCACGAGGCGGCCTTGCCGTCAACATCACCGAGTGTTAAACCGCTGTGATAAAGCCGCATATGGCACTCGAATACCCGGCATCGCCGGGTATTTTTTTGCAAAACGTTTGTCTGGCGCTTAACAAAATGGATAACCATCAAAATAAATTTTATACTCGCGCCACGAATTCAACAAAAATAGATCTGTTTCAACTTTTTTTAGGCATTGAACCGTTACACTGTGGTTATCCGGTTCCCTGGCCTTTGTGACGACAGACCCGTCCCATGGATCCCTTTTCTGCGAGTGGGCATGGCGCCCCCTTCTACCCTGAGGTAATTGTTACATGATCAGCGTTTTTGATATCTTCAAAATCGGTGTTGGCCCCTCCTCTTCCCACACTGTCGGCCCCATGAAGGCAGCCAAACAGTTCGTGGATGAACTGCGTGCTGGCGGCAAGATCCGTGACATCACCCGGATCCAGGTCGATGTCTATGGCTCCCTCTCCTGGACCGGCAAAGGCCACCACACGGATACCGCCATCATCATGGGTCTGGCGGGCAACCTGCCGGAGAACGTCGACATCGACGCCATCCCCGAATTCATCTCCCGCGTGGAGCAGACCGGTCGTCTGCCCATCGGCCTGCACTGCCATACCGTCAGCTTCCCCAAGGGCGCCATGATCTTCCATGACGAGGCCCTGCCCCTGCACGAAAACGGCATGAGGCTGACCGCCTTCATCGAAGATGACGCCGTCTACAGCAAGACCTACTACTCCATCGGCGGTGGCTTCATCGTCGACGAAGAGAACTTTGGCAAGGGTGACAGCGGCGACATGTCCGTCAGCTATCCCTTCAAGAGTGCCGCCGAGCTCATCGCCCACTGCAGCCAGAGCGGTCTCTCCATCTCCGCCCTGATGATGGAAAACGAGAAGTGCTTTAACACCCCGGAAGAGATCTACAAGAAGCTCGGCAAGATCTGGACCACCATGCGGGAAGGGATCGAGCGCGGCTGCCGCACCGAGGGCGTCCTCTCCGGCCCGCTGCGCGTACCGCGCCGCGCCGCGCCGCTCTACCGCCAGCTGACCACCAACGAGAACCTCTCCAACGATCCCATGAACATCGTGGACTGGGTCAACATGTTCGCCCTGGCGGTGAGTGAAGAGAACGCCGCCGGTGGCCGCGTCGTCACCGCGCCGACCAACGGCGCCGCCGGCATCATCCCCGCCGTGCTGGCCTACTACGACAAGTTCATCCAGCCGGTGGGCCGCGACGAGTACACCCGCTTCTATCTGGCCGCTGCCGCCGTCGGCATGCTCTACAAGATGAACGCATCCATCTCCGGCGCCGAAGTGGGCTGCCAGGGTGAAGTGGGCGTCTCCTGCTCCATGGCCGCAGCCGGCCTGACCGAGCTGATGGGCGGCAGCCCCGAGCACGTCTGTGAAGCCGCCGAGATCGGCATGGAACACAACCTGGGTCTGACCTGCGACCCGGTGGCCGGCCAGGTACAGGTACCCTGCATCGAGCGCAACGCCATTGCCGCCATGAAGGCGGTCAACGCCTCCCGCATGGCCCTGCGTCGCACCTCCAAGCCGCGTGTGTCGCTGGACAAGGTGATCGAGACCATGTACATCACCGGCAAGGACATGGACTCCAAGTACCGCGAGACCTCCCGCGGTGGCCTGGCCATCAAGGTGATGCAGGTTGCCTGCGACTAACGCCGGGTCGCGATGACATGAAAAAAGCGGGATATATTCCCGCTTTTTTTTGGTCGCGATTTAAAGGGCAGCGTTCGTGGATAAAGGGAGGCCGACAAGGGATAAAAAGAGACGGGCATATCACTTCCACCCGTTCGCCGTGACAGGAGAACAGGGGAGAGCTATTTCACGATGCGATCGGCCAGGGTACCGACGGCCACCACGAAATAGGGGGAGCGATTCCAGTGACGCAGTACCCGGTAATTGTCATAGGCAAGGTAGCTTCGCCCGTGAATATCGTCGGGGCGGATGAGGGAGGCCTGCATGTCGACCGCAGGCAGAGGTGAGCCGTCCTGCTGGCGAACCCCGAGGGCCTGCCAGGTCGCCAGGGACTTGCGGGTATCAAGTCCCAGCAAGGCGGGGTCCAGGCGTTCTGGCACCCTCACCCGCCGTCCCCAGGTCTGGTCTTCACGCCAGCCGTTCTGGCTCAGATAATTGGCAGCCGATCCAAATACATCCGCCAGATTGCCCCAGAGATCCTTCTTGCCGTCCCCGTCCTGATCCACCGCGTATCGCAGGAATGACGAGGGCATGAACTGCACCTGTCCCATGGCCCCCGCCCAGGATCCCTTGAAGTGGGCGGGGTTCACATGTCCCTGCTCCAGAATGCGCAGGGCATCGAACAACTCGCCTTTGAAGAAGGCTTCACGGCGACCGTCCCAGGCCAGGGTCGAGAGAGAAGAGATAAGGGGATAATGACCGGTTATTTTGCCGAAATTGGTTTCAATTCCCCACAAGGCAACAATAAAGCGGGGTTGAACCCCATATTCCCGGCCTATTTTTGTGAGCAGCGGCAAATGCTGGCGATATAAGGTTTGGGCTTGCTTGACTTTCCATTCCGGCACCGCTCGGGGAATATATGTGTCCAGGGTCAGTTTGAATTCCGGCTGATTTTTGTCGTGCCTGATGGCGGCATCGACAAGGTGGACATCCGCAAAGGCCGCACTCACCGTCTCGGGCAACATGCCCGCCGCCAGCGCCTGCTCTTTGAGGCTTGCCACGTACTGGTCAAAATCGGGGCCGGCCTGCACCGGCGATCCCGACAGGGCGCCTGACAACAGCAGTGCCAGCCGCCCCGCCCTCATCGTGCGTCCTTTAATTGCGCCTTGTGCTGCTCCAGCAGGTTTTCCGGTGGCGGTGGCACCTGCAGATAAAAGCCCTGGCTCTTCAGGGCGGCCATCACCCGCTCCGTGGAGGCCAGCCCCAGGGGCTTGGCCGGGTCCAGTTTGGTCATCAGGACCAGTTCGGGACGCCCGAAGGTACTCATCAGCACCTCGGGAACGCGGGAAAAGTCCTCTCTTCGTTCAATAAAGAGATAGGTCTCGGCTTTTTTGCGACTTTTATAGACTGCACACAACATGGAAATTGATATAATCCGACGGGTTTATTGCCTCTGGTGGTGGCAAACTATAACATCAGGAATTGAATAACAATAACGTATTACCGTCTCGGTTCGGGGAAGATTCATGGTTGAACGCGATAACGAATTGAAAGGGACCACCTTCACTATTTCTGTGTTGCATCTCAGCGATGGCAATCCGGCCCGGATCCGACAACTGCTGGAGGCCAAGGTCGCGCAGGCCCCCCAGTTTTTTAATTGTGCCCCCCTCGTCCTCAATGTGGAACGCCTCGAGGCGATCCCCGATTTCGAACAGCTCAGGGAGCTGGTCGAGTCGGAAGACTTCGTGCTGGTCGGGATCACGGGGGCGCGGGACGAGGCGATGAAGACGGCCGCCAAGGCGGCAGGCCTCGCCGTCATGGTGTCAGGCAAGAGCCGCAAGGCAGAGCCTGAACCGACGCCGCCAGTGCCTGAGCCCAAGCCAGTGGAGGCCGCACCGGTTCCTCCGGTGCCAGCGCCCGTGGAGGCAAGCAAGGTCCACGTGGGCCCGGTGCGCTCCGGTCAGCAGATCTATGCAGCCGGCACCTCGCTGGTGGTGCTGGGCTCGGTGAGCCCTGGCGCCGAAGTCATCGCCGATGACAGCATCCATGTTTATGGTGCCCTGCGTGGCCGAGCCATCGCAGGGGCCAAGGGCAATCCCAAGGCCCGCATTTATTGCCAGCAATTGCAGGCCGAGCTGCTCTCCATCGCGGGCACCTTCCAGCTCAGCGATGCATTGCCTGCAGGCGTGATACAAGAGCCGGTCCATATCCGGCTCGACAATGAACAACTTCGTATAGACCGAATCAAATAGAGTTACAAGGAAGCGAGAATGGCGCGAATCATAGTCGTTACATCGGGCAAGGGTGGCGTTGGCAAGACGACAACCAGCGCGGCACTGAGCACCGGTCTGGCCCAGCGTGGCCACAAGACCGTGGTCATCGATTTTGACATTGGTCTGAGAAACCTGGATCTCATCATGGGTTGCGAGCGGCGCGTGGTCTATGACTTCGTCAACGTCATCAACGGGGAAGCCAACCTCAACCAGGCCCTCATCAAGGACAAGCGTTGCGAAAACCTGTTCATCCTGCCCGCCTCCCAGACCCGGGACAAGGATGCCCTGACCCGTGAAGGGGTGGAGAAGATCCTGGATCAGCTGGCGGAGATGCAGTTTGACTACATCGTCTGCGACTCCCCCGCCGGTATCGAATCCGGCGCCCTGATGGCGCTCTATTTCGCCGACGAGGCCATCGTCACCACCAACCCGGAAGTCTCTTCCGTGCGTGACTCGGATCGCATCCTCGGTATCCTGGCCTCCAAGTCCCGCCGTGCCGAGCGCGGTGAGGATCCCATCAAGGAGCACCTGCTGCTGACCCGCTACTGCCCGACCCGCGTCAACCGCGGCGACATGCTGAGCGTGCAGGACGTACAGGAGATCCTGGCCATCAAACTGCTCGGGGTGATCCCGGAGTCCCAGGCGGTGCTGCGCGCCTCCAACTCCGGCGAGCCGGTCATTCTGGACAAGGAGTCCGATGCCGGTCAGGCCTACGAGGACGCCGTCGCCCGTCTGCTGGGTGACACCAAGGATTTCCGTTTTCTGGAAGAAGAGAAGAAGGGCTTCTTTAGCCGACTGTTCGGGAGTTAAGCATGTCATTATTGGATTATTTTCGTTCCAACAAGAAACAGAACACCGCACAACTGGCCAAAGAGCGGTTGCAGATCATCGTGGCTCACGAGCGTTCATCCAGAGGGGGGCCGGATTACCTGCCCCAGCTCAAGCAGGACATCCTCGACGTGATCCGCAAATACGTGCAGATCGACCCGGACAAGATCACCGTCCAGCTTGATCAAAAGAGTGACGAGTTGTCGGTGCTGGAGCTCAACATCACCTTCGCCGACGACCAGAAGAAGGGATGAGCTGACGCACCATGCGCGACCCCTTCCCCCAATGAAGACCGGATCCTTTCCCAGGATCCGGTTTTTTAATGCCTGGCGTCCCGGCATCTCGCCAAGGGCATCAGGGCCAGCTAGAATACCGCGCACCCCGAGGCGCTGCCGACGGACTTTCCCTCTCCCCTTATCTGGAACACGGCTTTTATGTCTTTGAATGACGAAATGCACAGCGTCGAGGAACTGCTCGACACCGCCCTCGAACTCTTCATGGAGCTGGCCTCCGACAACCTGCCCGAGCAGGAGATCGTCCGCTTCAATCAGGAGTTCAACGACCGCGGCCTGCTGGCGGAGACCGATCCCGCCGACGACTGGGCGGCCGACGTGGGATTTGAGGTGAGCGACGCCGACTATGCCGAGATCTGGGTCGGCCTTGGCAACGAACAAGAAGAGTACGAGCACCTGTTTGCCCGCATGCTGCTCTCCCGCCGCGTCGACGAGAAGTTCTGCCACATCGAATGGCTGCCCCAATAATTCCGGATCCCGATGATCCTGGCCACTATGACTGGGACGGCGGGCCCGCGCCCGTGAGGCCTTCACGCAGACGGCGACTGCTGGGCTGGCTCGGCAAGCTGCTGCTGGCCGCCTTTGCGAGCACCATCGTCTCGGTCGCGCTGCTGCGCTTCATCGACCCCCCCATGTGGACCTGGCGCCTCGAACGCGCCCTGTTTCCCCCTGCCAAGGTGGCCGAGGTGAAGCACGACTGGGTGCCGCTTGAGCAGATTTCCCGGGAGCTGCAACTGGCGGTGATCGCCGCCGAGGATCAGCGCTTTGCCGAACATCACGGCTTTGACATGGACGCCATCAGCTCGGCCCTCAGGCACAACCAGCAAAGCGGGCGGGTGCGCGGTGCCAGCACCCTCAGCCAGCAGACCGCCAAGAACCTCTTCATGTGGAGCGATCGCAGCTTCCTGCGCAAGGGGATAGAGGCCTGGTTCACCCTGTTGATGGAGCTGGGCTGGGACAAGTCCCGCATTCTCGAGGTGTATCTCAACATCGTGGAGTTCGGACCCGGCATCTATGGCGCCGAGGCAGCCGCCAGGCACTACTTCGGCAAACCGGCGATACGCCTCACCCGCTACGAGGCCTCCCTGCTCGCCGCCGCCCTGCCCAACCCCTGGCGTTATCGGGTCAAGCCCCCCTCACCCTATGTGCAGCAGCGCTCGGCCTGGATCCGTCGTCAGATGGGTCAACTCGGGCAAGTCACCCTGAACCGGGTCCACGGCACAGAGTAGCGCCATCCTGCGGATCAGAGGCGGGCCCCAGATGGCCGCCGACGGTTTCCCGATGAAGGGGCAGATAGTGCCACCACCAGGTTTCGCGCCGCCGCTTGATCTGCCTTCTGTACTGTCGTCGCTTCATCTTGCCAGGCCGCCCCGTCACGCCGCCCCTGCTGGCGGCTCTGTTAACCTTATCCCCTGATCCCGCCATTTGACAGCACGGCGTCACCGCCCCCGGGCTGGCTGCCCATCCCAATACTTGTTAAAGTGGCGAACCTGGACGTATCTGGAGTGATTTCATGGAACAACGTAGCCCGGATCAGCTGGTCGAGTGGGCCTATGATCAGTTTCTGGAGCAGGCCGCCGACATGCTGGCCCCCGAACAAATCGTCGACATCACCCTCGAGTTCGAGCAACGTGGCGCGGTGGAGGCAACCCTGCCCAATGCCGACTGGTCGACCGAGCTCGGCGAGCCGGTGGACATGGCGCGTTGGGCCGAGGTCTGGGTCGGCTTGCTGGATCATCAGGACGAGTTCGAGGTGATCTACGCCACCTTCCTGCTCCCCCGGGATCAGAGCGAGCACGACGTGCATATCCGCTGGCACCGCCAGCAACAGGCATAAGAAAAGGCGCCCCAGGCGCCTTTTTCGTTTTTTGCGCTGCCCGAGTCAGGGGCGTGCCGCGATGGCCTTGGCCAGACAGCGGCGACACCAGCAGGCGCTGGCATCGCTCATGGGCAACGCGGGAAGCTGGTTGCACCAGCAGCGCTCGATGGGTTCCCCCGCCGACACGGCGCAGAACGCCGGCTCGCCGCAGCCCGGGCAGGCATGAGTGCTCTTCGAGCCATCGAGCTCGGCCATGCGGGCCAGCTGGGCCTCGCTGTCCATGGTGGACCACTGGCCTATCTCGGTCAGGGTGCGGCCACAACCGAGGCAGAGCCCCTCTTTGGCTCGGCAGTCACCGATGCAGGGACTCGGCACCTTATTCGTCCCCTGCCGGCGTGTCGGAGCCCACGAGGCGGATGCTGTGCTCCTCGATGACGATCTTGCCCTGCTTGTAGAGGCCGCCGATCGCTTTCTTGAAGGTGCCCTTGCTCATGCTGAACATCTTGTAGATGACGTCAGGATCGCTCTTGTCTCCCACCGCAAGGCTGCCCCCCTGCTTTTGCAGGCGCAGCAGGATCCGCGCACCGGCGTCATCCATCCGGGCCAGCCCCGGCTTTTGCAGGGTCAGGTCCAGCTTGCCATCTTCGCGCACCTGCTTGACCCAGGCGGTCAGCGGTCGGCCCGTCATCACGCGGCCGAACACCTCGTTCTTGAACAGCATGCCGGCGTACTGGCCATTGACCACGGCCTTGATGCCAAGGGGGGTGTGTTCCCCCGGCAGCACCGTCACCTCGTCACCGCTCTTGAAAGGAGGGTCGATGCGCAGGAAGCGCTCCAGACGGCTGGTGCCGACCATGCGCCCTTCGTTGTCCAGCATCAGGTGCACCAGATAGACATGGCCCACCTGCATCGGCTTGTTCTGCTCGCGGCTTGGTACGAAGAGATCTTTCTTCATGCCCCAGTCGAGGAAGGCACCAATCTTGTTGGCGTTGACCACCTTGAGACCGACGATGTCCCCCACCATGGCGAAAGGCTTGTCGGTGGTGATCACCGGCTCGCAATCCGCATCCAGATAGAGGAAGACGGACACCTCGCTCTCCTCGGCGACGCCTTCCGGCAACTGGCGCCTGGGCAGCAGCAGCTCGCCGTATTCCCCCGCCGCCAGCCAGGCGCCGCGCTCCTCGATCTCGACGACGGTCAGGGTGTTCATCTTGCCAATCTGTAACATGGTGATCTCTTCTTTCAATATCCGGATGGGCCCATCTCATAGAAGACCCGTCATATAGAGGTGCATCGCCGCCGTCGGATGAGAGAGGACGGGGCCGATTTATGTCATGCAGGCGCGCATGTTACCCCAGAGCGGCAGCAGGACCTAGCCCCTCCCCCCTGTGTCTGACCTCTTTTCCCGCTCCCGGGCGGCCAGATTGACGATATTAGCAGCATTCAGTTTCCCCTTTGCTGCAAATAACCCCACTTTTAGGTAGACTTCGCGGCCGTCAAATCCAGAGGAAGCGTCGATGAACCCAGCCACTCGTACCCGTCATCTCAATCAATGGATCCAGACCCACAGCCAGCAGGAGATGAGTTACCCCGCCCTGCACGGCTTCCTGTGCGCCCGTCTGACGGGGCCCGTTGCCCCCGACTGGCAAGATCCGCTGGCCGGCCTGCTGCCTCATGATGCAGCGCTGGACGAGAAGAGTGCCGAGGCGCTGCATCACCTGATCGCCGAGCTGGAAGCCCAGGCCGACGACGCGCAGCTGGCCCTGCCGAGCCAGTGTCGCCTCTCTACCGACAACCCGGAGCAGGTGTTTGACAAGCGCCATCCTCTGGGCCAATGGAGCTATGGCTTCAGTCAGGGGGTAGCCTGCTGGCCGGCGCCGACCGACCTGAACGATCCGGCGACCCGCCATCGCTTCAGCCTGGTGGCCGAGCTCTGCCTGTTTCGCGACAAGCCCATGGCTATGATGCTGCACCAGGCTGCGGCCAGCGAGCTCCCCTTCCTCGATTTTTGCAAGCGTCAACGCCAGCAGATGAAGACGGCCCTCAACCTCCTGCTCGGCCAGGATCACTACGAGGCCGAGCCTGAAGAGAGCCCGTCCCAGGACAACGAGCAGACTCGCCAGTGGCAGCAGTGGTTCGAGCTGGCGGCAGAGAGCCGCGATCCCCTCCCTCGCCTTGGCTGGTTTGAGCGCATCATTGCCGATGCCAACCTCCTGTTCGATGAGGCATTCTGGCAAGCCCACGCGGGCCATGGCTGGCAGGTTCCCGAGGCACGCCCTCTGATCGCGGCCAGGGCCGGTCGAGCCGATTGCCTGCTGCGACTTGGGCAGCTTGGGCAGGCTCGGGATGAGTACCTGGCCCTGCTCGCACTCTGCCGCGCCGACGAGCCCGCTTGCCGCCACCCCCTCTCCACCCTCTATGCCTGGCAAGGGGAATGGGATGCCCTGCAACAACTGCTGGTGCGCTTTGATGAAGCCTCCTGCTGGCTGCTCTACAACAAGGCCTTGATGAGCTTTGTCTGCGAAGGGGAAACGGCGGCGCGCCCTCATCTGGCGGCGGCAATGGGGGTCAATCCCCATGTGCCCGCCACTTTGCTGGGCCAGCGCCGCTTGCCCAAGCAGGAGCCTCGCCGCTGGCAGGGAGGCAGCCGTGACGAGGCGGCGCTCTACGCCTTGCAGAGTCGCGAGGCCTGGCTGACCCACAACGCCTTGATATGGCTGCGAAAGAGTGCGGGCAAGCAGGCCAGTTGAGACCCCAATTGCCGATTCGATGACAGAACACGTGCGCAAACGCACATTTTTCTGGTGACTGGTCAGACAAATGCCCCTGTGTTACGTATCATCAAGGCCAAAGTATCAAGAGAAACTGCACCCGATGCAGCCGCCACAGCAGGATGTCATATGTCGAAGATCATTGAGCTGCTCGCGCACTACCCTCCTTATCAGCTGGTTCACGCCGCTGAGATGGTGCGCGATACCTTTGAACAGTTTTATCAGCAGCGGTACCAACTCACCGTGCCCCAGTGGCGCCTGATGATGGTGCTCGGCCCCCACTACCCCATCAGCCAGAAGGAGCTGGTGGAGGCGAGCGGCATGGACAAGGTACGGATCTCCCGCGAGATCCATCGTCTGGTGGAGAAAGGCATCCTGTTCACCGAGAACAGCGTGCAGGACAAGCGCATCAGCCTGGTCTCCTTCACCCCGGCGGGGCTCACCCTGTTCCAGCAGCTCAAGACGGAGGCGGGAAGCTGGCAGCACACCCTCACCGACTATCTGCCGGCCGAGGCGCGCCAGAGCATTCGCCTGCACCTGCAGAGCGTCAGCGATGCCATCGAACAACTTCACCTGCTGGACAACGAGCAACCCTCATGAAGCTGAACAACTTTGCCACCATGGATGTCAACATGCTGCTGAGCCTGGTCAACATGCAGCTGCGTGATCACTACGAGGATCTCGATGATCTTTGCCGGGCGCAGGATCTCGATCAAGAGGCCCTGGTTGCCAGGCTGGCCAGTGGCGATTTTCACTATCAGGAAGATCAGAAGCAGTTCAGATAGGGATCCGGATCACAACCCGACCCATGCCGCTGGCTCCGTCGGCAAAAGCTGCTAAGGTGGTGGCTACCCGGTCAGTTGATCTTCGCAAGAGGTATGGATACATCTTGTTGTCACAGACCGCGGTTAGCCTCTCGTTCACCACCCGCAGCCAAGGATGACCCATGATGCGCCTCATTCGACCAACCAGCCTGATCACCCTCTGCACATTGCTGGTGATCAGCCTCTTCCTCCCCCAGGTCCCCAGCAGCGCCGAGCAGTGGCTCACCACCCTGCTGCTGGCCTCCCTGGTGGCGGTCTTTCTGATGGTCGGCAGCGGCTGTCGCCACTTCCTGCGCGAATAACGACGCCAGAGCGTGATGCCTGCGCAAAAACAACAACGCAGCCCGAGGGCTGCGTTGTTGTTTCAGGATACTGGGGGCCAAGGCCCCGAGTCGCATCAGTAAGCCAGGGTTTCCAGCTGCTCCTTGGCCTGCTCGATCCCCTTGGCTTGCGCCTCCGGCCCCATGCCCATGCCTTCGGCATAGATGAAGTCCACTTCGTTGATGCCGATGAAGCCCAGCACGGTACGCATGTAGGGGGTCACCAGGTCGGTGGCATTGCCCACGTGCATGCCGCCACGGGGGCTGACCACCAGGGCGCGGGTGTTCTCCACCAGGCCGACCGGACCGGTCTCGGTGTAACGGAAGGTTACGCCGGCACGGGCCACCAGATCGATCCAGTTTTTCAGCTGGGTCGGGATGTTGAAGTTGTACATGGGGGCCGCGATGATCACCAGATCGCTCGCCTTGAGCTCGGCGACCAGCTCGTCGGACTGGGCCAGCACCGCTTGCTGACGCTCGTTCAGGTTCTCGCCACCACGCAGGCCCATGGCCAGCTCGCCGTCCAGCACCGGCAGGTTCAGGGTCGCCAGATCGCGTACCTGGATGGTGTCACCCTGGCGCTCGGCCAGGTAGCCGTCGATCAGGGCGTTGGATTGGGAATACTGGCCCAGGATGCTGGACTTCAGAACGAGGATATTGGCCATGGTGAAACTCCATTTGATTGTCAATTGAACAGCCAGGCTGTCGATGGAGGTCACTATAAAGACTGGCATTAAAGCCTGATAGCGAAAATAGATGCTCAAGTCATTCAAAAAATTTGATGCCTGTGCATTTCCTCGGCAGAGAGGGGCTCATCAAACTCCGCACCCTTGGCATGACAAACGATTGCCGTTATGATCCGCCGCACTTTTTGTACGTGATCCGGATCTCATGACCTCCTCCCGCAGGCACTCCCCCTCTGCCGGCGCCGTCTGGATGATGGTGGCAGGCCTCTGCTTCGCCGCCGTCAACAGCCTGAGCCAGTATGTCAGCTTCACGCTCGGCCTCCCCTCGACCCAGGTTGCCTTTCACCAATATCTGATCGCCCTGGTCTGCCTGCTGCCCTGGCTGGTGCACCACGGTCTGCGCCAGTCCCTGATGACGAACCAGCTGCGCCTGCACCTGCTGCGGGTCGCCCTGGCGGTGACCGGCATCCAGTTCTGGCTCTGGGCCCTGGCGGTCCCCGTCCCCATCTGGCAGGGGATCGCGCTCTTGATGACCTCCCCCCTGTTTGCCACCCTGGGATCAGCCCTCTTTCTCAAAGAGCAGGTGAGCCGGGCCCGCATTCTCGCGACCCTGGCGGGGTTTGTCGGCGCCATGCTGATCCTGGCCCCCTGGACCGACGACTTCACCCTGGCCTCCCTGCTGCCGGTGGCGGCCGCCCTCTTCTGGGCAGGCTACTCCTTGCTGGTGCGCTATCAGGCGGCCAGCGAGTCGTCCCACACCATCGTCGTCTACCTGCTCGTCTTCAGCACCCCGTTCAACGCCATGCTGGCGATCCCTGAATGGCAGTGGCCGAGCGAAACCCAGTGGCTGCTGGTGGCCGCCTCGGGCGTACTGTCGGCACTGGCCCAGATGTCCATCGCCCGCGCCTACAGCGTGGCGGAGGCCTCCTTCGTGCAACCTTTTGATTTTGCCAAGCTGCCCATGAACGTGCTGGCCGGCTGGCTGGTATTTGGCTGGGCGCCCCCCGGTCGCTTGTGGCTGGGGGCGGCCATCATCATCGGCGCCATCACCCTGCTCACCCATCTGGAGCAGCGCGCCCACCCACCCACTTCCTGAGGTACGCCATGCGTGCCTCTTTTTTTGCTCACCCGGATCAGCCCTGCTGACCACCGACCTCAGGAGAGATCAGATGTTTGGAACCGCCACCCGCCCCACTGCGACCCGCGCCCTGCTGCTGGGATCAGGCGAACTCGGCAAGGAGGTCGCCATCGAGCTCCAGCGGCTCGGTATCGAGGTGATCGCCGCCGACCGCTATGCCAACGCCCCCGCCATGCAGGTGGCCCACCAGGCCCGCGTGCTGGACATGCTGGATGGTGCCGCCCTGCGCGCCCTGGTGGCCGAGGTCAAGCCCGACCTCATCATCCCCGAGATTGAAGCCATCGCCACCGACACCCTGGCCGCCCTGGAGCAGGAAGGGATCAAGGTGGTGCCCAATGCCCGCGCCACCCAGCTCACCATGAACCGGGAGGGGATCCGTCGCCTCGCCGCCGAAACCCTGGGGCTGCCCACCTCTGCCTACCGCTTTGCCCAGAGCAAGGAGGAGTTTGTGGCCGCCGTCGAGGCCATCGGCCTCCCCTGCGTGGTCAAACCGGTGATGAGCTCCTCCGGCAAGGGGCAGAGCCTGCTGCGCGATCTCGCCAGGCTGGATGAAAGCTGGACCTATGCCCAGGAGGGGGGCCGTGCCGGTCGTGGCAAGGTGATTGTCGAAGGCTTCGTTCCTTTCGAGTACGAGATCACCCTGCTCACGGTGCGCGCGGTCGATGGCATCCACTTCTGCGAGCCTATCGGCCATCGTCAGGAGGATGGCGACTACCGCGAATCCTGGCAGCCCCAGGCCATGAGCGAGCTGGCCCTGGCCCGCTCCAAGGAGGTGGCGGCCAAGGTGGTCGAAGCTCTTGGCGGCTATGGTCTGTTCGGGGTCGAGCTCTTCATCAGGGGCGACGAGGTGTGGTTCAGCGAAGTCTCCCCCCGCCCCCACGACACCGGCATGGTGACCCTGATCTCCCAGGATCTCTCCGAGTTCGCCCTGCACGTGCGCGCCATCCTGGGGCTGCCCGTCGGCACCATCACCCAGTACGGCCCGAGCGCCTCTGCCGTGGTGCTGCGGGAAGGCCACAGCCAGGATATCCGCTATCAGGGGATTGGCGAGGCACTGGCCCTGGTGCCCGGAGCCCAGTTGCGTCTCTTTGGCAAGCCGGAGATCGCCGGTCGTCGTCGCCTCGGGGTGGCGCTCGCCCGTGGGCAGGATTGCCAGGAAGCCGTGGAGCAGGCCAAAACGGTGGCAGCCCGGGTAGAAGTACTGTTCTAGGCAATCCGCTTTACCACGCAAAAACAAACGTTTATCTGCGTGATCCGGCGCAAGGGGCAGGTGACTGCCCCTTTCCCATTGAAGCACCGGGCTTATAATCCCCCCTTCACCTATGTCAGGAGTACAAGATGTTAACTGCCGTGATCTTCGATATGGATGGTGTTCTGATCGACTCGGAACCCTTCTGGCAACGGGCACAGATGGCCGTCTTCGCCGAACTGGGCCACTTCCACACCGAGGAGGACTGCAACTCCACCATAGGGGTGCGCATCGATCAGCTGGTGGCCCACTGGTACCGGATCCGCCCCTGGAGCAGCCCCAGCCAGGAAGAGGTGGTACAGCGCATTCTGGATCAGGTGATCGCGCTCATCCTGCAAGAGGGACAACCCAAGGCCGGGGTGCTGGAAGCGCTCGACCTCATCGAGGCCCAAGGGCTCAAGATCGGGCTCGCCACCTCCTCCCCGTTTGCCATGGTCGAGGCGGTGCTCAGCAAACTCGGCATCCAGGACCGTTTCATGGCGGTCCACTCCGCCGAGGTGGAGCGCTTTGGCAAACCCCACCCGGATGTCTATATCCACGCCGCCGAGAAGCTCGGCGTCGAGCCTGTGCACTGTCTCGCCATCGAGGACAGCTTCACCGGCCTGCTGGCGGCCAAGGCAGCCTCCATGACGGCGCTGATCGTGCCGGACCCGGCACTGGTCGGCGATCCCCGTCTGGTCATCGCCAACCACGAGCTGCGCTCTCTTGCCGAGCTGAACGCAGAGATGCTGGCCGGCTGGGTCAAGTAGGCAACACGGACTGACCTCCTGCCTCCCTTGAGCCCGCTCATAAACGTGCGCTTGCTCGCGGTTGCGCCGCCCTGTGGCGACTAGAATCAGCAGGAGCACAGAGACGGCCCACGGGCCCGAGGAGGTCACCATGATCGAATACACCAGCAAGCGTATCGTCTGCCCCCACTGCGGCCACCACACCCGGGTCGAGCTGGATGCCAGCCAGGGGGATCAGGAGTTCTACGAAGATTGCATGGCCTGCTGCCACCCCATTCACCTGCGGCTGCACCGGGATGAAGCCCGCGACTGCCTGCAACTCTTCGTGGATGCCGACGACGAGCAGCTGTTCTGAATCCCCCTGTCCAGACACAGACAAAAACAAACGGGACCCTGTGGGTCCCGTTTGTTCTGGTGCCATCGTCAGGCTGGATCACGCCTCCCTCAAGCACGCCGCCTTCGCCGACGTCATAGTCGGAACAAACTCCACCACCTGATAATCGGCCACCTCTGCCTGCTTGCAGGGATCCTCTGCCAGCATCGCCTCCAGGGCGTCTCGGCTCACGCCCTGCGCCAGTATGACGCCCCCGACTCGGGGTACCCGACGCCCGGATGCCAGAAAATGGCCTGCGGCATACTGCCGCTCCAGCCACGCAATGTGGGCCGGGATCAGGGCATCGATCTCCGCCAGCGGTTTCACATAGGTCAATGTCACGACAAACATAGGGAAGTCTCCAAGGCTCTGGGGCGGCGCCTCTTCCACAAGAGGGCGCCTTTTCCGTGATGCCGCCCTCCTCTTCGTACCCTGGGGGCAGCGCTCAGGTGGTTACTGGCGCGCCGCCAGCACCCGCTCCACCGTGTCGACGATGGCCTGGGTCTGGGGATCAATCTCGATGTTGGTCTGCCAGCCGGCCTTGACCCAGCCCAGGTTGGTGCGGGCCAGGGTTTCGGGGATCAAGTTGACGCAGAACTCCCTGGCGCGCACCTCGCCCACGGTGAGGCTGATGCCGTCGATGCCGATGTAGCCCTTGGTCAGCACGTACTTCATGAGCGCAGGATCGAGGCGATACCACACCTGGCGGTTGTTGTGGGTGTCGATGACCGAGGTCACCTCGGCCGTCCCCATGATGTGGCCGGACATGGCATGGCCGCCAATCTCGTCCCCAAAGCGGGCGGCCCGCTCCACGTTGACCTTGTCACCCACCACCAGTTGCCCAAGGTTGGTGAGGCGCAGAGTCTCCTGCATCAGATCGAAGCTGACCAGGTCCCCCTCCACCCGGGTGACGGTCAGGCAGCAGCCGTTGTGGGCCACCGAGGCCCCCAGGGCCAGCCCCTCGCCCCAGGCCGGGCTCGGCATGCGGATCACGTGGGTGCGAAAATTGGGCAGTGAATCGATGGCCACCAGTTCGGCGGTCCCTTGTACGATGCCGGTGAACATGAGTCTCTCCAGGCTGTGAAAATTGTCGGCAGGTTACCCCCGGCCACCTTGCAAGACAAGGGGGCCGGCTGACAAGGAGAGGCGCGATCGCTATAGTGACCCCAATCAATCCAGACTGAACGAGGAAACAAAAATGCAGGTATATCAATGCTGTGAAGCCATTCGCATCGCCTACAACCAGATTGGCTCCGGTGAGCAGGGTTATGTGCCCCAGGCCATTGCCGCCAGCATACGGGCGCTCAACGCCGTGGCCTCCGACGAGCGGGTACCGGCGGATCTGCGCGAGCAGGCGGCCTATGCCGCTGCCAATCTGCTGATCAGCGATCACGAAGACGCCTGATCCCGGCTACAAATCTGCCGCCGACCTTCCCCGTTGGCGGTTTTTCAGGCTAGAATGACACCCCCGCATTTTGTCTCCTCAGGACGAGGAGGCAAAAGCCCATCTCTCTTGCCCGCTCTTTCTCTTTTATCTGATCCACTCGGAGGTGTCAGTGCAACGTTATTGGTCCGAGGCGAAGCAGCTCGTTCGTCTAGCCAGCCCCATTCTGGTCGCCCAGGTGGCCCAGATCGCCATGAACTTCGTCGATACCGTGATGGCGGGACAGGTGAGCGCCGTGGATCTTGCCGCCGTGTCGGTGGCGTCCAGCTTCTGGCTGCCGATCATCTTGCTGGTGCAGGGCATCATCATGGCCCTCACCCCCATCGTTTCCCAGCTCAACGGCGCCCGCAAGCAGGACGAGGTGCGCCCCGCCGTGCACCAGGGCTTCTGGCTCGCCCTCATCGTCACGCCCATCGCCATGGTGGCACTCTACTTCAGCCCCCTGGCACTGCAATTCATGGACGTGGATCCCGTCATGGCGGCCAAGACTGCCGGCTACCTGCACGCCATCCTGTGGGGCCTGCCCGCCTTCGTGATGTTCCAGGTGCTGCGCAACTTCAGTGAGGGGCTCTCCCACACCATGCCGACCATGGTGATCGGTTTCGTGGGGCTTGCGGTCAACATCCCCGCCAACTACATCTTCATTCACGGCCACTTCGGCATGCCGAAACTCGGCGGCGTCGGCTGCGGCGTGGCCACTGCCATCGTGCTCTGGGCCATGCTGCTGGCGATGATCGTCTATGTGAAGTGCTCTGCCCACTTCAAGCGCATCAACCTGTTCGCCCAGCTGGCACGCCCCAACGGCAGCCGGATCTGGCGCCTGTTCCGCTTGGGGTTCCCCATCGCCATGGCCATCTTCTGCGAGGTGACCCTGTTTACCGTGGTTGCCCTGATGCTGGCCCCCTTCGGCGCGGAGACGGTGGCGAGTCACCAGATTGCGCTCAACTTCTCCAGCCTGGTCTTCATGCTGCCCCTCTCCATCGGTGTCGGTGTGACCATCCGGGTCGGTCACAACATAGGGGAAGGTCAACCGGATCAGGCCAGGGTCGCCGCCCGCACCGGCCTGATGCTGGGCATGGGAGTCGCCGCCGCGACCGCCGCCCTCACCGTGCTGCTGCGCGACCCCATCGCGGGGATCTACACCGACGACCTGCAGGTGATCGGCCTCGCCGCCACCCTGCTCTTCTTCGCCGCCATCTACCAGATCTCCGATTCGGTACAGGTGGTGGCCGCGGCGGCCCTGCGCGGTTACAAGGATACCCAGGCCATCTTCTACGTCACCATCGTCGCCTATTGGGGGCTGGGTCTGCCCACCGGCATGATCCTGGGGCTGACCGACTGGGTGGTACCGCGCATGGGCCCGCAGGGCTTCTGGATAGGCTTCATCGTCGGTCTCACCTCCGCCGCCCTGATGCTGGGCGCACGGCTGCGCGTCATCTACGGCCGCTTCGCCAGCCCCGCGGCCTGCACCGCCCTCTCCCGGGCGCAATAGGGCGCAGCCAGGGGCACGGGGAGCCGCACTTTTGGGACGGCTCGCCTGTAAAATCAACAGGCTGCACAAGAACTGGGCAAACAGTCTCCTTTGTGCATGTCCCTTGTTGACAGCCTTGGGGGCCATGGGTAGTATGCCGACCACGCCAGCAGTGCTGGCGGGATAAAACGGGTCTTCAGCCCGGTTTATGAAGTGGGTTTATAGCTCAGTTGGTTAGAGCACTACCTTGACATGGTAGGGGTCGTTGGTTCGAATCCAATTAAACCCACCACTTTTCGTGATGCGTCCTTAGCTCAGCTGGTTAGAGCACCACCTTGACATGGTGGGGGTCGGTGGTTCGAATCCACTAGGACGCACCATCACGAAACCCTGTTATGCGTCCTTAGCTCAGCTGGTTAGAGCATCACCTTGACATGGTGGGGGTCGGTGGTTCGAATCCACTAGGACGCACCATAACAGTTTGAATAAATTGCAGATATGAATTTGATGTGGGTTTATAGCTCAGTCGGTTAGAACAGTATTTGGACATGGCGTAGGCAATGTCGTTGGTTCGAATCCGGTTGAACGCAGATGTGGGTTTATAGCTCAGTTGGTTAGAGCACTACCTTGACATGGTAGGGGTCGTTGGTTCGAATCCAATTAAACCCACCACTCCCCTGCAATGACACACAAAGTCGCCTTGCGCACCCTGCGTCCTTAGCTCAGCTGGTTAGAGCATCACCTTGACATGGTGGGGGTCGGTGGTTCGAATCCACTAGGACGCACCAGATTTGAGAAAAGCCCGCTTGATAGCGGGCTTTTTGCATTGGTCGGCTCTGACACCCGCTCTCCCCCGTCATCTGCCTCCTGTCCCCTCTGGCACGCGGGCCGCCATTGTCGTGCCATGGCCGCCGCGTTTTACCTCGCGTTGTCAGAAGAGATCGAGCTGCTGGCCGCAGATCCGCTCGAACGACTCCCCCACGAAGGGAAGGATGGCGTCGGCGATGGGCCTGAGCTGCTTGTCAATGTAGTGCTCGTAGTCGACGGCGCTGCGCCGGTACTCCAAAGGCTCGGGGCCGTTCAGGGTCATCAGGTAGGCGATGGTGCCCCTGTGCTGATAGCGCTGGGGCAGGCCGCGGCGCAGATTCTCCTCATCCGCCAGGCGCGCCGCCCGCACATGGGGTGGCACGTTCTTCTGATACTCCTCGAGTTTCTGGCGCAGCCGCTTGCGGTAGATGAGCAGATCGTCGTGACGGCCCGCCCGGGTCTCGTCCACCATGGTGCGCACATAGCTGCTGGGATCCTGGTCGTGGAACACCATTTCGTAGAGCCGGGTCTGGAATGCCTTGGCAAGGGGGGTCCAGTCGGTGCGCACCGTCTCCAGCCCCTTGAACACCAGATGCTCCCCTTCCCCTTCGCCCACCAGTCCCGCATAGCGTTTCTTGCTCCCCTTCTCCAGCCCGCGAATGGTGGGCATCAGGAATCGGCGGTAGTGGGTTTCGTACTGGATCTCCAGATGGCTCGGCAGGTCGAACTCCCGCCTGATCAGCGCGGCCCAGTTGTCGTTGATCATCTTCGCCAGTCGCTGGCCAATCTCGTCCGCTTGTTCGAGACGGATATCGCTCCCCAGGTGCACGAAGGTGGAGTCGGTATCCCCATAGATCACCTCGAACCCTTCTGCCTCTATCCACTCCCGGGTCTGCTGCATGATGCCGTGGCCCCGCAAGGTGATGGAGGAGGCGAGCCTCGGGTCGTAGAAGCGGCAGCCCCCCGACCCCAGCACCCCGTAGAAGGAGTTCATGATGATCTTGATGGCCTGGGAGAGGGCCTTGTTACTGGCGGCCTTGGCCCGATCCCGCGCCGCCCAGAGGGTGGCGATGAGATCCGGCAGGAAGTGACGGGTTCGGGAGAACAGGGCGCCGCGAAAGCCTGGAATGGCGTTATCCGGGTGTTTGAGCCCCTCCACCAGCCCCATGGGGTCGATACAGAAGGTGCGGATGATGCTGGGATAGAGGCTCTTGAAGTCGAGCACCAGCACGTGGCGATAGAGCCCCGGCTTGGAGTCCATCACATAGCCGCCGGGGCTTGCGAGCCCACCATCAGCCGGCAGGTTGGGCGCCACATAGCCACCGCGGTGCAGCCGTGGCAGATAGAGGTTGGTGAACGCCGCCACCGACCCCCCAACCCGGTCGAGCTCAAGACCGGTGAGGGAGGCGCGCTCGATGGCGAAGGGGATGAGGTGGCAGAAATCGAAGATCTCCCACACCAGCCTGCAATCTTCCAGGTTGTAGCGGGCCAGCGCCTCCTTGTCGGAGTGGAACAGCTCGGTGATCTTCTCCCCCCGGTTGGCCACGTCCTCGATGTCCTTGCCCCGCCCGAGCAGCTCGCTTGCCACCGCATCCAGGCTGTAGCTCGGGAACTGCCAGGTGGCGCTCTTGAGGGTATCGATGCCGTCCAGCACCATGCGCCCCGGGATGATGACGTTGCCGCTCTGGGGGTCGTTTCGGGACGAGCGCCAGAAGCAGAGCTCCCGCCCGCGCCCGAGCCGCAACCGCCGCTTGTGGAGTTCGGCGCGGCGCAGCAGCAGGCGAAAGTCGAAATTCACCACGTTCCAGCCGATGACGAGATCGGGATCGTGCAGGCTGAACCAGCCCTCCAGGGCAGCGAGCAGGGCTGGCTCGTCCGCCACCCACTCGACGGGGGTCTCCCAGTCCTGCGAGCCCGGCTCCGGGGAGCCAATCATGATGACCCGCGCGTCCTCTTCGCTATGGAGCCCCACCGAGAAGAGGGTGCCATCCATGGCGCACTCCACGTCCAGGGAGACCCAGGAGAGGGTCGGCGTCACCGCCTGCGGCGCACAGCGCGCCTCGTTTACCTCCCAGTAACCCTGCCTGCCCCCCTTTCGCCTCGCCTTGCCGTCAAAGCGCATCCCGGCGGTGATGAAGCGCTCCATGAGAAAGCGCTCGGGCAGGCGGATATCTGCCTCGAAGTGCTCCAATCCGCGGATGAGCAGCAGCTCGATGGCGCGGTGAAAGGCACTCAGGGTGGCAAAGTAGCAGCCCACCACCCGGCTCCCCTCGAAGGTGTGCATGGGGAGGCGACGAAAACGCCCCCTCACCCCGGCCCCCTTGAAGAGCTCTGCCGCCTCCTCCAGGTGGCGTTCCGGCAGGAAGAAGACAGGCTCCTGCCCCGGCACCACCACCCTTACCGGTCCCTGTGCGCTCCAGAGCCACATCACGATCTCGGTACGCCCCTGCACATCCCGACCATGGCGGGTCAGGATGAAGCCGTCGAGCGGCGGGGTCACGGGAGGGAGTGGCTGGATGTCGGTCATGCAGGTGGTCGAGCTCAAGAGTGGGATGGGACTATTGTACGTTCATACAGTACCCGGCTGCAATTGCCGGGCGGGGCCCTCAGGGCAGGCGCTGTGCCCCGTCTTTGCCATCCGGCGCCGGATTGGGGCATAGTAACCTCGGCATCACTCACCGGCACCGGGCGAGACGGCATGTCCGTCCCCCTGCAGACGCTGCGGCCTGCTCGCGCGTGCGCCAACCTTTTCCTCGACAAGGAGCACCCCATGACACAACAGTGGCAACGCATTGCCTCCCGCCTCACAGATGTGGGCGGCATCCCGGTGGCTCGCGCCATCCCGGTCAAGGAGCGGCGCACCATCGGGCCCTGGTGTTTTCTCGATCATATCGGCCCGACCCGCTTTGCCCCCGGCGCCCCCGGCATGGATGTGGGGCCCCACCCCCACATCGCCCTGCAGACCTTCACCTGGATGCTGGAGGGGGAGATCCTCCACCGGGACAGCCTGGGCAGCAAGCAGGTGATCCGTCCGGGCCAGGTGAACCTGATGACCGCAGGACGGGGCATTGCCCACACCGAGGAGTCGGTCCCGAACCAGCCCGATCTGCACGCCGCCCAGCTCTGGATAGCCCTGCCCGAGGCGGATCAGCATACCCCGCCCCGCTTCGATCACTACCCGACGCTCCCCCGCTGGCAGCAAGGGGAGATCACCCTCACTCTGCTCATCGGCGAGCACGGCAGCCGGCGCGCCCCCACTCTGCACTTCTCCCCCATTCTGGGGCTGGATCTGCACGCCCCCGAGGGAGGCGAGATCACCCTCCCCCTGGATCCCGCCTTCGAGCACGGCCTCTTTCCCCTCGCGGGGGAGACCATCGTCGCAGGGGAGGCCCTGGCCCCGGAGCAGCTCCTCTACCTACCCCCCGGCAACCGGGAGGTGGCGCTGACCCTGCGCCCGGGTGCCCGGCTGCTGCTCATCGGCGGCGAGCCCCTGCCCAGACCGCTGCAAATCTGGTGGAACTTCGTGAGCGTCGACAAGGAGGCCATTCGCACCGCCGCCGCCGACTGGGAGAGCGGTCATCCGCGCTTTGGCGAGGTGACAGGTTACCAGGGGCCCCGTCTCAAGGCGCCGCCCCTGACCGGGCTCTGAGCCAGGGTCCAAAACAAAAGAGCGCCCATGGCGCTCTTGTTGATTGGGATGAAGGCCCGTCAGGACTCCTCTTCCTGCTCCGCCTGCAACCTGGCCCGGCGGGCCATGGCCTCCTCCTGAGCACTTTCTATCTCGTGCAGCACGCCATCCAGATCGATGGCCTCCCGGCTCTCTTCGAACAGGCCGGTGAGCTCGGTCTCGGGGCCCAGCTTGCCATCCTCGAACAAGGACCACATCTCCCGGGCATACCGGGTCTTGAGCAGCTCGGGGGCATACATGCCGTAGTAGTTGCGCATGTTGTCGACATCCCGCTCCAGCATGGCCCTGGCCTGGTTGTTGGCGGCGGCATCCACCACCTGGGGCAGGTCGATGATGACGGGCCCCTCTTCGTCCACCAGCACGTTGAACTCCGAGAGATCCCCGTGAATGAGCCCGGCGCAGAGCATGCGCACCACGTAGCGGATCACCTTGCCATGATCCACCAGAGCCTGCTCACGGGTCAGGGCCACGTCGTTGAGACGGGGAGCGACGTTGCCGTCGGCGTCGGTGATGAGCTCCATCAGCAGCACGCCATCGAGGCAGACATAGGGCCTGGGCACCCGCACCCCGGCCGCCGCCAGCTTGAACAGGGCATCCACCTCGGTGTTCTGCCACACCTCTTCGTGCTGCTTGCGACCGTACTTGGAGCCCTTCTCCATGGCGCGGGCATCGCGGCTGCTGCGCACTCGCCGCCCTTCCTGATAGACCACGGCCTGCTTGAAGCTGCGCTTTGACGCCTCTTTGTAGACCTTGGCGCAGCGGATCTCGTCGCCGCAGCGCACCACATAGACGTCGGCCTCTTTGCCGCTCATCAGCCGGCTGATGACATCGTCCACCAGGCCGTCATCAACCAGAGGTTGGATTCGATTTGGAATTTTCATGACCGCCCTTTTACCCTATTTGCACCTTGTTTGCACCTGTTTGCTGGTGGCCTGCCACCCCTGTCAGAAACGGCCCGCAAGGGGGCCGTGTCGATCAAGGTTCCGGTGGCAGCCCCTGGCGGATGCGGCGGATCCCCGCCTCGTAGAGACCGTCCTCGCCCTGATCGTGCTCCTGGGTTTCGAAGATCTTGAGAAACCACATGTACTGCTCGGGGAAGCGGCCAAGCTGCTGCTCCACCATGCGGTTCATCTGGTTGACGTCCGCCACCAGATCCGCGGTGGGATAAGGGTCGAACGGCGCCTCGATCTCCAGCCGGTAGCACCCCTCGTCCTCGTCGTAGCAGGCCAGAATGGGCACGGCGCGGGCACCGGTCAGCTTCACCAGCTTGGGCAGGGCCGGCAGGGTCGCCTTGGGGTGGTTGAAGAAGGGCACGAAGAGGCTCGCCTCCCGGCCGTGATCCTGATCCGGCAGATAGAAGAAGCTGTCGCCGCTGCGCAGTGCCTTGATGGCGGGCTTGATGCCGACGCTGCGCTCGTAGATACGCCCGCCCTTGCTGCGCTCGCGGTTGATATACCAGTCGAACACCGCATCCTTGGGGCTTTTCATCATGGTGCACATCTTGATCCCCTGGAGGGGGAAGTAGCGGCCAATCATGTCCACCGCCCAGGTGTGGGGCACCACGAAGATCATGGGGCGACCGGCTGCCCGCTCCGCCTCCACATGCTCCCAGCCGCTCACCTTGACGCGCCCCTTGAGGAAGTCGGGGCTGCGCCAGGTCAGCTCGCCAAAGCCCAGGAAGGTCTTGAGCCCCACCCGGATGGATTTCAGCAGCAGGGCCTGACGGCCCGCCTCGTCGAGATGGGGGAAGCAGATCTTGAGGTTGGTGTCAGCGATGTAGGCCTGCTTCCTGGAGACGCGCAGCAGCAGGGGGGCCAGGTAGTCGGCCAGCTTGTCCCGTGCCCTTGCCGGCACCCAGGCCAGCAGGGAGAGCAGGGCGACGGCCAGCCAGCTGCCCCACAGACGGGGGTGCAGCAGGCGCGGATGAAAAGAGGTATCAAACACCGGATCTTGTGCGGACATGGTCGCCATCGAATCATCAAAACAGACCGTCATTTTAGTGATCCTGACAACTTTTTCTACCCTGCCCTGCACAGCGCCCCCGCGCCAAGTCACTGATCAGACAACTTAGAAATAAAAAGTGGCCCGCTTGGGGCCACATTTTTGCACCGGGTGAGCGCAAGGCTCAGGGGTGAGGAGCAAGGCCCCGGCGGATGCGCCGGATCCCCTCTTCGTAGAGGCCATCCGGCCCCACCTGATCCTCACGGGTGTCGAAGATCTTGAGGAACCACATGTACTGGCCCGGGTGGCGGCAGAGCTGGCGCTCCACGCTGTCGTTCATGCGGCAGGTATCCGCCATCAGATCCCCGCTCGGGTAGTCGGCGTAGGGAGCCTCGACCTCCAACCGGTAGCCGTGCGCCTGCTCGTCATAGCAGGCCAGCACCGGCAGAGCCTGGGCACCGGTCAGCTTCACCAGCCGTGGCAGGGCCGGCAACGTCGCCTTGGGGTGGTTGAAGAAGGGGGCGAACAGGCTCGCCTCCCGGCCGTGATCCTGATCCGGCAGATAGAAGAAGCTCAGGCCGGATTTCACCGCCTTGATCACCGGCTTGATGCCGGCGCTGCGCTCATAGACGCGGCAGCCGTGCCGGGCCCGCGCGCCGTTGATGTGCCAGTCGAACACCGGGTTGCGGGCGCTCTTCATCATGGTGCACATGGGCAGGCCCCGCTGGGCGAAGTAGTAGCCCGCCGCGTCGATGGGCCAGCTGTGGGGCACCACCAGGATCACCGGTCGGCCAGCGGCCTGCTCCGCCTCGATATGTTCCCAGCCGCTGACCTGGATCCGCCCCATCACGTGGGCGGGGCTGCGCCAGGTGAACTCGCCAAAGCCCAGCAGGCTCTTGAGGCCGACCCGGATGGAAGTCATCAGGATGGCCTCCCGCTCGGCCTCGCTCTTCTCCTTGAAGCAGATGGCGAGGTTGGTCCTGGCGATGTAGATCTGCTTCTTCGAAATGGCGCATACCAGGGGCGTCAGAGCATCGGCCAGGCGATCCCGCCAGCGCGGGGGCACGAAGGCGAGCACACCGATGGCGCCGAGGGCGAGCCAGCTCAACCAGTAACGGGGGTGCAGCAGACGAGGCTGGAATCGGGCGTCAAACACGGGATCAGATGAGGACATGGGGCACGACAAAACAGTGGGAAGATAAAGTGGCGCGCATCGTGACAGGTATTACCAGTTAACGCCAACTGAATGTCGCCTGTATGGGCAACTATTTAAGCCACTTCACGGATTGACAAAATTAATCTGCTTCATTTGATTCCCATCTGTGTCACTGCATCACGAACGGCAGACCCCGCACGGGCGGGGTCGATGACAAGGGGGGATGAAAACCTTGTGCCTAGCGGCGTGCGGGCTGCCCCGGCAGGTCATCCTGCACCGCCGGCAGGAGGAACATCAGGTAACGCAGGGCCACGTAACCCACTACCAGGGTGGCCACCCCCAGCTCCAGATAGGCCAGCTGATGGAGCTGCTCGGCATAGCGGGCCGCCTGTGGCCACTGCGACAGCAGGTGACTCACCTTGAACAGGGCGGTGGCCCCGATCACCAGGGGGAAGGTGAAAGCGGCGTAACCCGGCGAGAACGGCAGGCGCAGCAGCTTGATGAAGGCCAGGTAGATGATGCCGGTCATCAGCACGGCGATCCCGAGCAGCACCGCCACCAGCAGCAGGGAGGGATCCTGGCTCACGGTGAGGTAGCCGGCCAGCGACAGGCTCGCCGGGGCGGCCAGGATGGCGATGGTGGGCTTGGCGGCATCCGGCACCTCGTGGCTGAAGATGAGGCGATAGAGCATCAGCGGCAGCATCAGGCCGTAGCAGGCCATGCCGAACCAGAGCAGGCCGGTGGCCAGGGATGCGAAGGGACCGCCCGGGTAGGCCACGTCAGCCACGATGATCCCCACCGGCGGCACGAACCAGCTCGGCACCATGTGATGGATTTCAAACGCTTTGGCCCTGTGCCAGACGAAGGTGGCGAGGAAGACGAGGTGGACGACGACCGCAAACAGCCAGAGCCCCTGCCCCAGGGTCGGGGCGAGCAGGCCGACCGCCTTGGAGACCACCATGGTCCCCATGGCGTAGGTGGGCACCACGCTGCCCACCACGGGATGGGCGAGATCCTGCCACAGCAGGCGCGGGTGGATCAGAAACTTGAAGGTCAGGACGAGGAGCAGCACGGCGGCGATGGCGGCCCCTAGCAGTTGCAGACGGCCATCGAACTGACCGGCATTTTCCCAGCACCAGCCGAGGCTGGCGATCCCCAGAGCCAGACCGGCCATGGGGGTCGGGGCGGCGGCCAGGGAGCGGCGGGTTCTTGCGATCATGGCGAATACCCTCTTGATGATGACGATGGGCATAGGATAAAGGGGGTCTATCGTTTACGATATCTAAATGAATTGAACTTAGCGTTTAGGAAAATCAAACGATATGAAGCTCACCCTGCAACAACTCAAGGTGTTTGCCACCATCGCCCGCCACGGCAACCTGGGGGGCGCCGCCAATGAACTCTGCCTGAGCAAGGGGGCCGTCTCCCAGTCGCTGCAGGAGCTGGAGCGCCAGCTCGCCACGCCCCTGTTCGACCGGGTGCACCCGAGGCTTCAGCTCAACAGCGAGGGGCGCCTGCTGCAACCGGCCGCCGAGGAGCTGCTGACCCGGATGCTGGAGATAGAGCAGCTCTTCAGCCCCGATGCCGAGCCGAGCGGCCAGCTGCACCTCGGGGCCAGCCAGACCATCGGCAACTACCTGCTGCCCGCCCTGCTGGCGGAGGGGGCCCAGGAGCTGGGGGCCGCCCCCAGGGTCACCATCGCCAACACCCACCTCCTGTGCCATGCCCTCGCCCACTTCGAACTGGATCTCGCCCTCATCGAGGGGGAGAACCACCACCCGGATCTGGTGAGCGAACCCTGGCTGGAGGACGAGATGCTCATCATCGCCGCCCCCGGTCACCCCCTGGCGGATCAGCTCGAGCTGCCCCTGCGCCGGCTTGCCGGGGAAACCTGGGTGCTGCGCGAGGCGCAATCCGGCAGCCGCGAGCAGTTCGAGCAGCAGCTCCAGCCCCACCTGCCCCGCTGGCAGGCGGGGATAGAGCTCAACACCCTGGAGGCGGTGATGCTGGCGGTGGAGAAGGGGCTCGGCATCTCGTTCATCTCCCGCCTCGCGGTGGCGGACCGACTGGCACAGGGGCGCCTGGTGGCCCTCACCCCGAGTCGCCGCTTCCCACGCCAGCTCTCCCTCGTCTGGCACAAGCAGAAGTTCCACTCCGCCGCCCTGCGCCGCTTCCTGGCCTTCTGCCGCGCCCAGACCCTGGCGTGAGAACTCCTTCAGATGCAGCAAGGGCGCCATTGGCGCCCTTGTCGTTCAGCCGATACTCCCCTCAGCCCTTCCCCGGCCTCAGCCGGCGAGTCCCCCTTCAATCCAGCCGAGCACCTGCCGGGTCACGGCCTGGGGTACCCAGGGGGAGTCCAGCAGCCGGTGGCGCAGGCAATCGGCAAAGTGATCCGCCTCGTGCTGCATGCCGCCCCCCTCCACCGGCAGATAGATGTCCGCCGGCCAGATGACGGGAGCAGGCCCCCCTTGCCAGCGAATGTGCTGGGGATTCCACCACTTGCCCTCGATGACCAGGCGCCACCCCTCCCCGGACAAGGACGCTTCCCGCTCGAGATCCTCGATGATGGAGGCCCCGAGTTCGGCCCGAAACGGCTCCTCGAACGTGAAGCTGGCGGCGAGATCCACCTCCCCCGGAGCCCGCGTCAGCGTCACCTCGGGGGCGGGGCAGCCCAGCCCCAGCCGATGGCAGAGGGCGGCATGGAGCCAGAGGGGATAGACCCCCACGTCCCAGGCAGCGCCGCCATCCAGCGCCGGATCGAACAGCTTGCCCACCCTGGGCTGGGCCGAACCGAACGCCGCCCGCAGCTCGCGCGGCGGCGGCAGCAGGGGCAGGCGCTGCAACAGGGCGCGCATGGCGGGGAAGCACATTACCTTCATGGCCTCGAGCAGCAGCAGGCCCCGTGCGTGGGCGAGCGCCACCAGGGCGTCCCAGTCCGCTACCCGGGTCACCGCCGGTTTCTCCACCAGTACGTGCTTGCCCGCCAGCAGCATCTGCCTCACCAGGCCCGCGTGCTCCGGGTGGATGACCGCCACATAGACGGCCTCCACCTCGGGGCTGGCGGCCAGGGCCTCATAGCTGCCATAGGCGTGGGGCAGCCCCAGATCCCGGGCGAACTCGTCCGCCCGTCCCTGGTCCCGGGCGGCGATGGCCACCACCTCGGCTCCCCTGGCGTGCCCGTTCACATCGCGGCAAAAACGCCGGGCGATGGCCCCCGCCCCGGCAATGCCAAAGCGCAGGGGCGCCCTTGTCTCGTCGTGCATCGTCTCTCCTTGCTACCCAATGGTGGACCCCGGCATCACGCCGGGCGCGGGCTCCCGGCCAGGCTGCGCAGCCAGCTTATCTCCTCGCCCCAGATGGACTCGTCGATGGTCTCGAGGATCAGCGGGATGCCGTCAAAACGGTCGTCGTTCATGATGTGGTGGAACACCGCCTCGCCGAGGTTGCCCTCCCGCAGGCTGTGGTGACGGTCGACCCGACTACCGAAGGTACACTTGGCGCCGTTGATATGCATCCCCTTGAGGTACTGGAACCCCACGATGCGGTCGAAGTCGGCAAACACCGCCTCGCACCCCTCGGGGGTACGCAGATCGTAACCGGCGGCGAAGGCGTGGCAGGTGTCAAAGCAGACGCCGACCCGACTCTTGTCCTCTACCCCGTCGATGAGGGTGGCCAGGTGCTCGAACGACCAGCCGAGGTTGGTGCCCTGGCCTGCGGTATTCTCGATCACCGCCGTCACCCCTTCACTGCGCTCCAGCGCCCAGTTGATGGACTCGCTCACGAGCTTGAGGCTCACCGCCTCGGGGATCTGCTTGAGGTGGCTGCCCGGGTGGAAGTTCAGGTAGCACAGCCCCAGTTGCTCGCAGCGCTTCATCTCATCCAGAAACGCATCCCGGGACTTGGCGAGGGCATCGGGGTCGGGATGACCCAGGTTGATGAGGTAGCTGTCGTGGGGCAGGATCTGCTCGGGGCGAAAGCCCTCCTTCTCGCAGGCGGCCTTGAAGGCGCGAATGCTGGCCTCGGAGAGGGGCGCCGCCTGCCATTGGCGCTGATTCTTGGTAAACAGGGCGAAGGCGTTGGCCCCGATGGCTTTGGCCCGGGCGATGGTGTTTTCCACCCCGCCCGCCGCACTGACGTGGGCTCCGATAAATTTCATCTCATCTCCTGTGCACTGTGACCGGGTGCCTGCCGCGCTGGCCACCGCACCCGTTGCCGGGGCGCCATTATGCCCAAGCCAACCCCTTGCGCCAAACCGGGATTGTCGATGGGAGCAATGGAAAAGGCGCCCGCAGGCGCCCAGGGACACTCTCTTCCCTGCCCTCGCCGGGCCTTCGCACTAGCCGGGAGTGTATTCCACCCGGTTGCGACCCCGCCGTTTCGCGGCGTAGAGGGCATCATCCGCCCGCTTGAGAAGGGTGCTGAGGGCGCCGTCTTCAGGTGACGAGGATGAATACCCGATGCTCGCGGTCAGCCTGATGGACTCGCCCTCGTACTCGATCACTTGGGCCTCGATAAGGGCGCGAAGGCGGTCGAGCACGGAAAACGGGGGCTCGCTGTCACCCCCCGTCATGATCATGGCAAATTCCTCTCCCCCGATGCGGGCGAAGATATCCTCCTGCCTCATGTTGCCCTTGACGAGGCTGGCCACCGCCTTCAATGCATGATCCCCGGCGACATGACCATATCGGTCATTGAGACGTTTGAAATGGTCCAGATCCAGAATGGCGATGATAAAAGGGGTGTCCGTCAGCCTGGACAATATCAGCCGCCGTTCCCCCTCATTCATGAAGGCCCGGCGATTGGCGGTCTCCGTCAGATAATCCGTGCAGGCCTGCTGCTCCATGTCGGCGATTTGAAGGTGCAGCTGGATATTGAGGGCCAGCCAGTTCGCCAGACATTGCAATACCATGGCGTGGTCGGCGGTGTAATAGCCCTTCTCGTGGTGGGCGACATTCAGGGTCCCGATACTGACCGTCCCCTGAATCATGGGGGCATCCATGCAGCAGCCCATGCCGTGCCGGGAGAGCATCTCGCAATCGAGATCCGCGGACTGGGCCAGGTCGTCGCATATTCTCAGCATGCCGGTCGAAAATACCCGGCCCACCATGGTCCCTTGAATGGGCACCAGAAAATCCATGGGAATGGCATTGTTGCCCATCACCGAATAGAGCGTCAGGGAGTCTTCATTTTCCTTGATGGTGATGCTGACCCGTTCGGCAAAAAAAAGATGGAATATCCACTTCGCCATCACGTTCAATACATCCTGAAGGGACGCGGCCCTGGTCAGGTCCTGAATAAAGGTGACCGGGATGGTGATTGTCTTGCCGGGCCCCAGGCTGGACAAAAAATCTGGATCAAATATTTTTTCGTTATTGTGATGGTGCATAGCTACCTCGCCCATTTTTATTATTGCCACCCACGCTGTCCGATATGTCGGCCGCCAGGTGTCCAGATATTATTTGCCAGTGCCCCTCTCATGGGGGCCCCAGAGTATAACAACCGGGCTGGTTCTGAAATGCTCCTCATCTGGACCACATTCTCTCCCACCAGCAGCGCTGGCCAACAGGCGTAGCCATCACCACCTCCCCATGAAAAAGGCGCCCGAAGGCGCCTTGATGAGAGACAGAACATCCCTGTCCGTCAATAGGCCAGACCGGCCCCGTAGGGATAGAGCGGGCTTTGTGAGTCTTTGGCCACGTCCGGGGACTGGGCCAGCACCGCCTGCCAGCTGGAGGGCAGCTCGAAGGGGAGCTTGCCGCGTGCCTTCTGGGTGCCGCTCATGACATCGAACAGGGCCTGATCCAGGGCGCCGAAGTTGGCGAGCAGCACCTGGGCCGCCGGTGCCACCTCGGTCAGGATGGCGGGCCTGTCCAGATAGACGGAGAGCACCATGGGCACCCCGGCCTGCTCGATGGCCTGGATGGTCGCATAGTCATCCGCGCCGCGGTAGACCCCATCGTGGGCCGTCTCCTGCACCACCTGATCATTGCTGGCAAAGCCGAGCTGGCCGAAGTGGATGCTGCCAAACGGGAAACGGGGATCCTGCTCACCCGGGGCGTTGACCCGCACGATGGCAAGCTCCGCGTCGGCCAGGTTCGTCACCACCGTATAGCCGTTGGCCCTGGCCACCTCGGCGTTGACATTGTGCAGATAGACCCGCTTGCCGTCCGCCTTCAGCGGCAGCAGGGCTCCCTCGTTCTTCAGCAACACGTGGGACGCCGCCTGGGCGGCCTGGGCCTCTTGCTGGAACTCGGTCTTGCCCACCAGGGCCACCGCGGCCTCGGCATCCACATAGGGATTCTCGAAGAGCCCGAGGGCAAACTTCTGGGCCAGGATCCGCTCGGCCGAGGTGGTGATGGCTGCCTCGGTCACCAGGCCGCTCTGCACCGCCGCCAGCAAGGGGGCTGGGTCTTCCACGCCACCAAACTGATCCACCCCGGCGTCGATGGCCTTGGCATAGCGCTCGGCCTTGGTGAGCTTCTCCACGCCCCAGGACATGCCAAAGGGCACGGTCCAGGGGCTCACCCCGGCATTGACCTCATCCTGGGTCAACCCCTGCTCGCAGCGGCTGTCACAGTCATTGACGATGCCCCAGTCGCTCAGCACCACGCCGTCAAACTTGAAGTGACCCCGCAACAGATCCGTGATGATCTGGCGGTTGAAGCCAAACCCCACCTCCTCGACGGGCTGCCCATCCTGGGTCAGCCCCAGAGGCATGGCGTAATAGGGCATCACGGCGGCCACCCTGGCCTCGAAGGCGCCCTCGAAGGGAACCAGGTGGTAGGCAAACTGGCCGCCGGGGTAGATCTGCTCCTTGCCCCAGGGGTTGTGAGCATCCAGCCCGTCCTTCTGGGGACCGGCCCCGGCGAAGTGCTTGACCACGGTGACCACGCTCTCCTTGCCTATTCCCTGGTTCCCCTGCTGGAAGCCCTCGATGTAGGCCTTGACCAGAGACTTGGCGAGCAGGTTGTCTTCACCGAAGGTGCCGTTGATGCGCCCCCAGCGCGGCTCGGTCGCAAGATCCGCCTGGGGCGAGAGGGCCTCGTGGATGCCGACGGCCCGGTACTCCTGACGGGCGATGTCGCCAAAGCGCTGCACCAGGGCGGCATCGCCGATGGCGGCCAGCCCCAGGGTTTCGGGCCACTGGGAGAAGGCCCCGGCACCGATGCTGGTGGCGTTGGGATCATGGGTGAAGTGGTTGCGGGGATCCGTGCTCACCGTCATGGGGATGCCGAATCCCACTCCTTCCAGCAGGGCCTGCAGGGTGTTGTTGTCCGCGGCGATGGCCGCCGGATCCCCGGCCATGCGGGTGATGAAGGTGTTGACCCCGTCCTCGCGCAGCATCTTGTCCATGGCCGCGAGGTTCACCCGCCCCGCCCCGTCCAGCACCAGGGTGCCGTGCATCATCAGCCCTGCCTTCTGGGCCAGGGTGAGCCTGCCCACCAGATCCCGGGCCCGCTCGGCGGCGCCGAGGCGCCAGTCCTCGTAGGGGGTCAGGGTGCCGCTGCCATCGAGATCCTTGAATTGCAGGCCGTCCTGCTCGATGAGGGTGACGGTGCGGTGGCCCAGAACCGGCTGCTCGGGCTTGGGGGTGGAGTCGTTGTCGTTGCACCCTGCCAGCAGCAGGGCCCCGATGGCGAGGGCGACACGGGTTCGGGAGAGCGAGTGGTGTTTCATTGTTGTTATCTTCCTTGTGTGTGTAGGAGTCGCCACTCTATGCAAAAGCGGCCCCTCTCACTTGCCCGTCGGGTGCAGGAAGTTGCCGGTTGGGAGCAGGATTGAAAAGTGTGAAAAGGGTTGCAGGGTTACCCTTGGTTACAAATCTGAAACATGAAAGCGGCGCTGGCTCACGGCAATCCGCCGCCGTTGGCCGATGATGGTGGGCCACCGCTGACAAGGATTTTTGCCGTGAAGACCGTCTCCAACCGGATTGCCCTGCACTGCCTCAACCACTGGCAGGCCCGCGGGCGGGATCCTGCTGCCCTCCTGCACCCCTGCGGCATCGCCCACGAAGAGCTGCTGATCCCCCAGGGGCGGCTCGACACCGGGCGCCACTTCCGGCTGCTGGCCGGGGCAGCCCCCCACGTGGATCTGGCCCTCGACTGGACGCCCCCCGCCCTCCCCGGCCTCTTTGCCGACTTCATGTCGCTGGCGAGCCTGTGCTGCAACGCCGCCACCCTTCGCCAGGCCCTGCACTTCTTCCTCGCCTACCGCCCCCTTATCGGCGAGAGCGACGAGATCCGCCTGCAAGAAGAAGAGGGACAGGCCAGGATCAGCTACCACTCGGAGTCCGATCACCCGGACGTCATCGCCCTGAGCAGCCTGGCCAACCTCTGCCATCTCTATGCCCTGCTCCAGTTCTACCACCCGGGCCAGGGGCTGCTGGTGCTGCCCACCCCGGTACGCCCCAGGCTGTGGCGTGAGCTGGCAGGCTGGCTGGAAGGGCGGTTGCAACAGGGGGCGGCCTTCGAGCTGCGCTTCCCCGCCACCTTGCTCGATCTCGCCCACGGGCAGTGCAACCTGCCCCTGCAACCCCTGCTGCTCGGGGAGCTCGACCGGCAGATGGCCCAGCTTCGCCCAAGCAGCCGCTACCGGGACAGGGTGATGACACTCATCCGCCAGCAGCTGTGGCAAGAGAGCGCAGAGGCCTCCTCTCTGCTCGATGGGGTGTGCGAGCACCTCAAGCTGACCCGCTGGACCCTCAACCGCCATCTGCGGGAGGAAGGGTGCCACTTCTCGGGCCTGCTGGAGCGGGTGCGCCGGGAGGAGGCCTGCCGCCTGTTGCAGGATCCCGCCCTCCCCCTGCAGACAGTGGGGGAGCGCCTGGGTTTTGCCCGCCAGAGCAGCTTTACCCGCTTCTTTCGCGAGGCGTTTGCCCTCTCGCCCCGCGAGTTTCGCTCAAGGCGCAGCCGCCTCTGAGGCGCCCCCGAGATGGGCGGCGAGCAACCCCGCCAGCCAATGGATGAAGAGCTGGACCCTGGGGGCCAGTTGGCGGCGATGGGCATAGAGGGCGTGGATGGGGAGCGGCGGCGGCTGCCACTGGGGCAGGATGCTCATCAGCTCGCCCCCCGCGAGCAGGGATTCGACCCCCACCCGCGGCATCTGGATGATGCCAAGCCCCGCCAGCGCCGCCGCCAGGTAGGTCTCGCTGTCATTGACCATGAGGGCCCCCGCCATGGGCAGCAGGGCGCGGCGGCCATCTTCTGCCAGGTATTCAAAGCCGGGCTCGCTGCGCCCCTGCCCGGCACCAAACCCGGGACCATAGTGCACCAGCCGGTGGCCCGCCAGATCCCCAAGGGTGCGGGGCACCCCGTGGCGAGCCAGGTAGCCTGCGCTGGCACAGTTGATCTGGCGATAGTGACCAAGGGGCCTGGCCACCAGGCTGGAGGGCTCAAGCGCCCCAACCCGCACCACGCAGTCAAACCCCTCGCGCACCAGATCCACCCGCCTGTCCGTGCTGCTCAGCATCAGTTGCAGGGCGGGATGCTGCGCCAGAAAGTCCGGCAGGGCCGGGATCACCAGGTGGCGGGCCATCCGGCTTGGCATGTCGACCCGCAGTTGTCCCGAGATCTGCCCCCCCTGGCGAAACAGGCCGTCAAACTCCTCCATGTCCGCCAAAAGCTCCCGACATCTGGCATAGCAGAGCTGGCCGTCCGTGGTGAGCTGCACCCGCCGCGTGGTACGCAGCAGGAGCCGGGTCCCCATGCGCTCCTCCAGCCGGCGGATGGCGGCAGAGAGGGTCGCCTTGGGGATGCCCGTCTGCTCGGCGCAGCGGGTAAAACTCTCCAGCTCGGCAACCCGCACGAAGGCTCTCATCGCATCCAGTTGATCCATGGTCTGATTGTCTCGATAAACGGAACAGTGATTCTATTATCACGCTATTTATCCAGTTAAAAAGGAACAATACAGTGATCCGGTCGGCTCGTATCGAGCCTGTGTCCGCCACCCTGACAGGAGTCATACCATGACCAGACCCATCGCCCTCATCACCGGGGCCAGCCGCGGCCTTGGCAAGCACGGGGCCCTGGCCCTCGCCGCCAAAGGCGTCGACCTCATCATCACCTATCGCAGCCAGGCCACAGAGGCGGAGGCGGTGGTGACCCAGGCCCGCGCCCTTGGCGTTCGGGCCCACGCCCTGGCACTGGACGTGGGCGAGAGCGCCACCTTCGCAGCCTTCGCAGAGGAGGTGACGCAACTGCTCGCCCGAGAGTGGCAGCGCACCCATTTCAACTTCCTGGTCAACAACGCCGGGATCGGCATTCATGCCAGCTTTGAGCAGACCACGGAGCAGCAGTTCGACACCCTGCTCAACATCCACCTCAAGGGGACCTTCTTCCTGACCCAGGCGCTCCTGCCCCTCCTGGCAGACGGCGGTCGCATCCTCAACCTCTCCACCGGCCTCACCCGCTTCGCCATGCCGGGTTATGCCGCCTACGCCGCCATGAAGGGGGGCGTCGAGGTGCTCACCCAGTATCTGGCCAAGGAGCTGGGCCCCAGGGGCATCGCGGTCAACGTGCTGGCCCCCGGCGCCATCGAGACCGATTTTGGCGGCGGCGTGGTGCGCGACAACAAGGGAGTCAACGACTTTCTCGCGAGCCAGACCGCCCTTGGCCGGGTGGGTCAGCCCGACGACATCGGTGGCGCCATCGCCGCCCTGCTCTCCGATGACTGCCGCTGGATCACCGCCCAGCGCATCGAAGCCTCGGGCGGCATGTTTATCTAGGCGGTCATGGTTGCCTGCTGCACAAACAAGGAAGGCCCCCTCCGACGAGGGGGCCTTCCGGCATTGGGCAGACGAGGTGCGGCGAACCGGGACCGTTACAGGGTCTTGCCACCGCTTGCAATGACCTGGCTGTACCAGTGGAAGCTCTCTTTCTTGATGCGACGAAGAGACCCTCCCTGCTCGTCCCTGTCCACGTAGACAAAGCCGTAGCGCTTCTGGTAGCCGTTGAGCCAGCTCAGGATGTCGGTGAAGGACCAGGCGCAGTAGCCCAGGAGCTCGACCCCATCCTGCATCGCCTCCTGGCACGCCTTGAGGTGGCTGTGCAGATAGGCGATACGGTAGTCGTCGTTCACCTTGTCCCCGGCTTCCAGCTTGTCGAACTCCCCCAGGCCGTTCTCGGTGATCATCAGCGGCAGGGCGTAGCGGGAGGAGAGCCGGCGCAGGGCGATGCGCATCCCGGTGGGATCGATGGCCCAGTCCCAGTTGCTGGTCTCAAGGTGCGGATTGGGGGCCGTCTTGTAGAGGCCGGGAATGCCGCTGGAGGGCGTAGTGCCCTTCTTGCCCGTGGTGTTGATGCGCTGCATCGTCTGGCCGCCGAGGGGGTTGTCGGTGAAGGTCAGGGTGTAGTAGTAGTTGACCCCGATGTAGTCGGGGGTGCCTTCGCGCAAGAGATCGAGATCGCCCGGTAGGATCTCCGGCGCCTCGCCGGTCTCCCGCAGATAGGCGAGCGCCGCCTGGGGGTAACGGCCGAAGCAGTAGGCATCCAGCCACCAGAGGTTGGTGAACTCCTCGGCATTCTCGAACGCCAGCATGTCGCTCGGGGCGCAGGAGGCCGGATAGGCGGGGGAGTATGCAAAGCTCGGCCCGATCAGGCCGTTTGGCACGTGCTGGCGAAACGCCTTGATGACCCGGGCATTGGCGAGAAACGCGATGTGGTTGGCAGCGAAGAAACGCTTCCTGTCCTGCACCGCGGGAGGATGGGTGCCCAGCTGGTAGGCGTTGGTCAGGTTGTAGTTCTGCTCGTTGAGCGACACCCAGTACTTCACCTTGCCGGCGAAGCGCTGATAGAGGGTCACGCAATAGCGCTCGAAGTCGTCGATGATTCGCCTGTCTTCCCAGCCGCCGTACTCATCCTGCAGGGCCTGGGGGAGATCCCAGTGATAGAGGGTCAGCACCGGCTCGATGCCGTGGGCCAGCAGGGCGTCGATGAGCCTGTCGTAGAAGGCGAGCCCCGCCTCGTTCACCTCGCCACGCCCCGTCGGGTAGATGCGCGGCCAGCTCACCGAGAAGCGATAGGCCTTGAGCCCCATCTCGGCCATCAGCGCCACGTCCTCTTCCACCCTGTGGTAGTGATCCACCGCCACGTCCCCGTTGCTCCCTTCAAAGGTCTTGCCCGGCAGCTTGGTGAAGCTGTCCCATACCGAGGGGCCCTTGCCCTCCTCGTTCCAGGCCCCTTCCACCTGATAGGCGGCGGAGGCGGCGCCCCAGAGGAAACCGTTCGGGAAGTCATTGAACTTGTGATGATGCATCTGGTGTTGCTCCTTCTGCGCGGATGGCGGGGGCCATCCCGTGATACGTCGGCCCCGTACAGGGGCCCGAAATGAGTTGGCACCAGCATCCAACACTTCTAGAATTCCGTCCAATGACAATTATGGCCACCTATCATTCCTATCTGGAATCAAGCGAGGCAACATGGAGTTGAGAGACCTGAAAGCCTTCGTCACCCTGGGGGAGGTATTGCACTTTGGTCAGGCGGCGGCGCGCCAGCACGTCACCCAGTCGGCCCTGAGCAAGCAGATCCGCCGGCTGGAGGCGGACCTTGGCGGCGAGCTGTTCGAGCGCAACGCCGGCAGCACCCGGCTGACGGTGCTCGGGCGCGCCCTTTACGCCGACGCCTGCACCCTGGTGGCCCAGAGCGAACAGCTCGCCCGCAGCGCCCGCGACGTGCTGGCGGGCCACGCGGGTACTCTGCGCATCGGCTTCGGGGTCGCCACCAAGCTGCTGGTGCCCGCCGCCATCGCCCGCTTTCGGGCCAGCCGCCCCGGGGTCGCCATCGAGCTCAACGATCTCTCCACCCATCACCAGTTGCTGGCGCTGGCGGAGGGGCGGCTGGATCTCGGCTTCTGCCGCCTGCCCGCCCCCAAGGGCTGGCCAGTGCTGCCCGTGGTGCGCGCCCATTTCGTCGCCGTGCTGCCCGCAGGCTATCAGGGGGTGGCAGGGCTCGCCGATCTGCAGGAGAAGCCGCTCGCCATCCTGCGCCGGGACAAGGCCCCCTCGTTTCACGATCAGTTCGTGCACTATCTGGCCCAGAGCGGCCTGCGCTTTCAGGACATCCAGTACGTGAACGACTTCGCCGCCGGCATCGCCACCGCGGCGGCCGGCATCGCCTGGACCCTGGTCCCCTCCTCCACCACTATTGAGCATCCCGATGTGCTGACCCTGCCCCTCGGGGAGGCCGACGCGAGCTGGATCATCGGGCTCATTCGCCCGCCGGGCAACGACAATCCCCTCGTCGCCCCCTTCTGGCAGACGGTGGCGGAGCTGGCGGATCCCGCCCTCACCGGCCTCATGACGGCAGGGGATGGGACATCCTCCCGGGACACCCCATAAAAGGGAATCATTCGAGAATCACATTAACGATGGCATTGGGCGGACACCCCCCTTAAAATTGCCGCACTGCCCCGACGCCACGACAAGGATCCGTTTCGTTCATGCACTCTCACTGGCTGCTGAGGTTTGATCTGCATCGCCTCATCCTTGCGCTGGCCGTCATCGGCGTGCTGGCAACCTTTGGCAACAGCTTTTACGCCATCTATCAGGCACAAAGACAACTGCTCATCGACAGCACCCTGGAAGCAAACCGGGTCTATGCCACCAAGCTCGCCGCCTCCACCGAGACCATGCTGCGCTCGGCCCAGGGACAGCTGGCCTATGGCGCGGCCCGGCTCGCCCCCTTGCTGCAGGGCAACGACCTCCATGGACTCGAGGAGGTGGCGGGCCAGTTGCGCCAGCAGACCAACACCTTCAACTCGGTGGCCATCGTGAACACCGATTCCGTCATCGTCGCCGTCTCTCCCGAGGCGTTGCATGTGAAAGGGGTCAAGCTCACCTCGGCCAATGCGAGCCGGACCCTGGCCAGCCAGCAGCCCCTCATCGCGGATCCCCTGGTCTCCCTCACTGGCAACTACCTCATCAGCCTCTCCCACCCCATCTTCTCGGCAGACAGGCGCTACCTCGGCTATGTCGCCGGCACCATCTATCTGGAGTCCGCCAGCGTGCTCTCCAGCCTGCTGGGGCAGCACTACTACCAGGATGGTTCTTATCTTTATGTGGTGGACCGCCAGCGCACCCTCATCTACCACCCGAACCCGGAGCGCATCGGCCAGAAGATTGGCAAGAACCGGGTGGTGGATGCGGTGCTCAAGGGACAGGATGGCGCGCAAAGCGTGCTCAACTCCCGGGGCAGCGAGATGCTGGCAGGCTTTGCCCCGGTGGCGGACGCAGGCTGGGGGATAGTGGCCCAGCGCCCCCGCAGCGCCACCCTGGCCGGTCTGGATGAACAGATGCTGGAGATCCTCAAGGGGATGATCCCGGTCACCCTCTTCATTCTTTTCGTCATCTGGCTCTCGGCCACCATCATCGCCAGACCCTTGCGACAACTGGCCAACCGGGCCGGACTCATGGATCAGCAGGGGGCCGCCACCAGCATCTCGGGGATCCGCGCCTGGTATTTCGAAGCGGCCCAGTTGAAGCAGGCCATCCTCAAGGGTCTGGGGCTGCTCAACACCAAGATCGACAAACTGCACACCGACAGCCACACCGACCCCATGACGGGCCTGTTCAACCGCCGGGCCATGCAGCAGATGCTGGACGAGTACGAGGTCGAGCGTCAGCCCCTGACGGTGATTGCCCTGGACATCGATCACTTCAAGGCCATCAACGACCGCTTCGGTCACGACGTGGGGGATGCCGTCATCGTCTCCCTCGCCACCCTGATGCAGCAGGATCTGCGTTCCGATGCCGCCTTGTGTCGAAGCGGCGGCGAGGAGTTCCTGCTGCTGCTGCCCGGGGTCTCCCTTGCACAGGCGCAGAAGATCGCCGAGCGCCTGCGTACCCGGGTGGCGAGCCACGACATGGAGGTAGCAGGCCACATCACCATCTCCCTCGGCGTCGCCCACTGGGGGGCGGATGCCACCAGCATCGCCGCCGTGCTCAAGGAGGCGGACAAGGCGCTCTATGATGCCAAGAGCCAGGGCCGAAACTGCGTGGTGGTGGCCCTGGGCTGATCGGCCCAGGCTTTGCCGGACACCGTTCGGCCATAAAAAACCCCTGCCATGGCAGGGGTCGGACGGTATCCATATGAAAAATCAGAGCGTGACGGCCAGGCTCTCGACCGAGGCGGTGCTCGGGGTCACCAGTACGGGCACCGATTTGGAGGTGGGGGTGAAAGAGCCCTCCCCTATGCTCTCGATGGCCACCAGGGGGTTGGTCTCCGGGTAGTAGGCGGCGATGTTGCCTTTCGGGATCTCGTAGAAGATGACGCTAAAGCCCCGCACCACCCGCTCGCGCCCGTCGCTGCACACCGCACTCATGTCCACCCGCTGCTCCTCGGCGAGCCCCAGCCTCCTGGCATCCTCCTCGTTCATGAAGACCACGTTGCGTCGCCCCTTGATGCCGCGATAGCGGTCATCCATGCCATAGATGGTGGTGTTGTACTGATCGTGGGAGCGCAGGCTCTGAAGCAGCAGCACGGGCTGGTCCACCATCTGCTCCGCGTGGCTGGTGCACTCGGGCAGGATGGAGTCCGGCAAACGGCTCGCCCTGAATTCGGCGCGCCCGCTCGCTGTGTTCCAGCGCAGCAGGGCGGCGCTGTTCTCCAGATGGAAACCGCAGGGCTCCTCGATGCGGCGGTTGAAGTCGCCAAAGCCCGCGATGGTCTCCTCGATGAGATCCCGCAGCAGCCCGTAGTCATCCCGCAGCGCCAGCCAGTCCACCCGCTCGCTGCCGAGCGTTGCCTCGGCCATGCGGGCCACGATGTCTATCTCGGAGAGACAGAGCGGCGAGACCGGCTCGTTCATCCCGGTGGAGGCGTGCACCATGCTGAAGGTGTCCTCCACGGTGATCTTCTGCACCCCGGTGCGCTGCTGATCGAGCTCGGTACGGCCCAGGCAGGGCAGGATAAGAGCATCTTTTGACACCATGAGGTGGCTGCGGTTGAGCTTGGTGCTGATCTGCACGTTGAGCTCGCTCCTTCGCATCGCTTCATAGGTGAACTCGGTATCCGGCGCGGCGGCTGCCAGGTTGCCCCCAAGGCAGATGAGCACCTTGCTCTTGCCGCCATGAAGGGCTTTGAGGGCCTCGTAGACGTTGTGCCCCGGCGTGCGCTTGAAGCCCACCGGGAAGCGGCGCTCCAGGCGATCGAGGAAGGCGGCATTGGGTTTCTCGTTGATCCCCATGGTGCGGTTGCCCTGCACGTTGCTGTGACCGCGCACCGGACAGAGTCCGGCCCCCGGCTTGCCAATCTGGCCGCACATCAGGTGCAGGTTGACGATTTCGCGAATGGTGTCGACCGAATGCTTGTGCTGGGTGATCCCCATGGCCCAGCAGCTGATCACGCTCTCGCTGCTTGCGAAGATCTGCGCCGCCCGGGTGATCGCCTCCCGACCGAGGCCGGATTGCGCCTCGATCTGCGTCCACTCCGTGGCCTTCACCTGGGCCAGGTAGTCGTCAAAGTGCGCGGTGTGCTGCTCGATGAAGGCGAGATCGATGCGCCCCCCCTCCTCTTCCAGGATGTATTTCGCCATGCCGCGAATGGCTGCCATGTCACCGCCAAGTTTTGGCGTGAGGTACTGGTGGCTGATGGTGGTGGCCGCCGGGGTCAGTAGCTCCGCCGGGCTCTGGGGGCTTGCGAAGCGCTCGAGGGCCACCTCTTTGAGGTTGTTGAAGGTGACGATCTGGCACCCCTGGCGCGCCGCCTTGCGCAGGGCGTTCATCATGCGCGGGTGGTTGGTGCCCGGGTTCTGGCCAAAGACGAAGATGGCTTTGGCGGCGTCGAAATCATCGAGCACCACGGTGCCCTTGCCCACCCCGACGGACTGGATGAGCCCCACCCCGCTCGCCTCGTGGCACATGTTGGAGCAGTCGGGGAAGTTGTTGGTGCCATAGAGGCGGCCAAACAGCTGATAGAGGTAGGAGGCTTCGTTGCTGGCGCGTCCCGAGGTGTAGAACTCCACCTCGTCGGGGCTGGCCAGGCTCTTGAGTTTGTCGGCGATGAGGGCAAACGCCTGATCCCAGCTAACCGGCTCGTAGTGATCGGTGGCCGGGTTGTAGCGCAGGGGCTCGGTCAGTCGCCCCTGGTATTCGAGCCAGTAGTCGCTCTGGGTGGCGAGGCGACGCACCGAATGCTCGGCGAAGAAATCGGCCCCCACCGTCTTGCCGGTGGATTCCCAGGCCACCGCCTTGGCGCCGTTCTCGCAAAACTGGAAGGCCCCCTGCTTGTTGTCACCCCAGGCGCAGCCGGGACAGTCAAAGCCGTCGGTCTGGTTGACCCGCAGCAGGTTCTTGATGTTCTGGCGGGTCTTCTGGCTGCGCAGCACCTGCTTGAAGGTGGACTGCAGGGAGGAAAAGCCGCCGGCCTTGGCCGGTTTCTCAATATGACTGGACATGGGAATCTCCAACGTGATCCTGGGCGCGGGGGCTGGCATAGCAGACCGGGGCATCGGATCGGGGCACATGGATCAGGGTCAGGTTGTATTTTTGGGCCAGTCGCACCGCGAGCTGGCTGGGTGAAGCAAGGCTGATGAGGTGAGCGGCGCCAAATTGCACCGCCTTGTGAATGAGTTCGCTGCCGCAGCGGCTGGTGATGACCAGCGTATCGGCCTGCACCGGCTGGCGCAGTTGCATGCCGATGAGCTTGTCCAGGGCGTTGTGCCGCCCTATGTCCTCCCGGCAGGCCAGGATCTCGCCGCGATCATCCAGCGCCAGGGCGGCATGAAGGGCGCCGCTCTGGCGGGCCTTGCTCTGCCAGGGGACGATGCGCTCCCGCAGATCCTGCAAAGAGGCGGTGTCGAAGGGGGCGCCCGGGGTCAGCGGGGTGAGCACGGGCAACGCATGTTCGATGGCCTCCACGCCGCAGATGCCACAGCCGCTGGCACCGGCCAGGCGGCGCTTGCGCTGACCAAGCACAGCCAGACAGCGGTTGGCGATGGTGACATCGAGCACGATGCCGTGCTCGGACGGGGTGCTCTGGATATCGTGTACATCGTGGTTGCCCCCGATGATCCCCTCGCCAAACAGAAAACCGATGGCGAAATCGTCGAGATCGTCCGGGGTGGCCATCATGACGGCATGGTTGATGCCGTTGATGTTGACGGACACGGCCACCTCCTCCACCAGCTCATCCAGACTGGGCAACCGTGAATTGAAAGGGATCATGCGAGACGCTTATAAGCTGTATTCGGGCCTCAAGTTTAGATAAGCCGCCGCGCCAAAACCAATGAAACAAATCTATTCACCAATAGATAACTTCTATTGCCATCGGGATGTCGATTGATTAAATTTGTCGCTCATTGCCTTTGCCTGCTGCCATTACCACGATGAATATCAAGCAGTTGCACTATTTCTACGAGCTGGCCCAGCACCGTCACTTCGCCAAGGCGGCCAAGGCTTGCTTCATCACCCAGCCGACCCTGTCGGCCAGCATCACCGCCCTGGAGAAGTCACTTGGCACCGAACTGGTGGTGCGCAACAGCCAGTTCGTGGCCCTGACCCAGGCGGGGGAAGTGGTGCTGCACCACGCCGAGCGGATGCTTCAGGAACAGGATGCCATGCGCCAGGAGCTCAGCCTCTTTCGGGGCGGGCTGTCGGGGGCGCTGCGCATCGGCGTCGTGCCCCAGTCGAGCATCGACATCATGCCGCTGCTCAAGGGGTTCAACGACGCCTACCCCAAGGTGGGCCTGCACCTCTGCGTGATGACCCATGCCACCCTGATGGAGCAGCTGGATCTGCATCGCATCGACATCGGGCTCGGCTTTGACGAGTTGCTCACCGAGCATCAGCGCCGGGCCCTCGACGTCCAGCTTCGCCACCCCAACCCCATGGCCCTGCTGGGCCCCCTGCCTGCCCACTGCGCCCCGACCGGGCCGCTGACCCTGGCGGACCTGCAAGATCTCCCCCTGATCCTGCCAAGCACCACCATGCAGTTTCGCCGCTACCTGGACGAGGCCGCCGCCCGCCAGCAGATCAGCCTGCGGGTGGTGCTGGAGACCGACTCCCTGTTCCACCTGGTCAACGGGGTGAGCCACGGCCTGGGCTGCGCCGTGGTCAGCGCCGGCATCGCCGCCACCGCCCAGCAGCTTTTCAAATTGCCCTGCCACCCCTTGAGCGATGCGAGCGCAGGCACCATCGCCTTCATCACCCGAAAACACAGTGTCACCCCCGCCATGAAGGCGTTTCTCGGCCTGCTGAAGGCGTGAATCCCCCCGCAGGGCTACGAGGCTCAGCGCGAGTACCGCCCTTCTCCGGCTGGCCTGCGCTGACCAAGAAAAAACGCCCCTGAGGGCGTTTTTTCTTTATTAGGGAACAGGACAGCTGGCCGGCGATCCCTGGTCGCGAGGCCAGAGGGTGCTGCCATCCGTCTCGGAGAGGGGCAGGAATGTCAGCCCCTCGCTCATGTTGACGGGCGGGAGATCGTCCTCCAGCACGTACATCCCCATGGGCAAGGCGCCCGAGGGCTGGTTCGCCTCCACCTGAGCGGCGGCGAGCGTCGAGTAGCGCAGACCCAGCAGATCGAAGTGGCTGCGCCAGTCCAGGCCGGTGAGCCTGCCGAGGGCGACCAGCATGAAGTCGTTGCCCGGTATGTCTCGCACCTGTTTGCCGCCATAGACCCCATGCCCCTGGAAGGGGAAGAGGCCAAAGCCGAGCCTGTCCCTGTTGGCATTCCAGTCGTTCTCGTTGTCGGCAACGGCGCCGAAGATCCGTGAATGCTGGTAGAGCAGGGTGAAGATATTGAAGCCGTTGCTCAGGCGGGTGCCGTCCGCCAGCCTCATACCGTGGGCACGCAGCGCCATCTGGATATAAAACGCCATGCGATAGCCATTGTTCACCGCATAGGCATTGCTCCGCCAGGGCGCCTCGTAGCGACTCTCCCCCGCATCCAGCACCTTGCAGTTGGCCCCCAGCACCACCCGGTTGCCGCTCTTGTCCGTCACCCCGGCCGCGTCGGACATGAAGGCATAGAACAGCTCCTTGTGATTCATGTGACCATCTTTGATGGGCGCGCTGTTGCCATCGCGCAGATAGTGGGCCTGCCACTTCACCACATAGGGGAAGATGTTGTTGGCGTTCTCCCCGGCGCGGCTGCCATAGCCGCGCCAGTTGTCCGTATCGCTGGCGGCGGCATAGTGCACATTCAGGCGCTGGGTTTGCAGGTTGTGCCCCAGCTCGTGATTGTCCAGCCAACCGGTCGGGCTGATGCTGCCGGAAGAGTCCCAGGGGTTGCCGCTGCAGCCGACCCCGCAATGGGCATTCTGGTCGTAGTTGGCATGCTGGATGATGGTGCGGGTATGCAGTGACTCATCGAGACACAGATCCCCCAGCAGCGCGACACAGGCGCGCCGGACCTCGCCTGGCAGCGACTCCTCCAGGCGCTTGCCCTGGATCTTGAAGCCCGCCAGGGTATAGACGCTGTTGATATGATCCCGGGAGATGCTCTCCAGCAGGGCATCGGTGTCGGCAATGGCCCCCCCGATGGCCCCGGTGAAGCGATCCCGGCGCAGATGCTGCTCGGCGCCATCGGCCCTGAGATCGACATGGGGCAGCTCGGTCTGCTCCAGCCGCTCGTTGAAGTCCCGGATCTGCTGCTCGTCACTGAAGTCCAGGATGGCCGGATGGCGGGTCACGCCGGTGGCGGTCACCTCCACTTGCAGCGCCCCAGCTCCCCCCTCCAGGTGGAGATAGACAGGGCCCCCATAGGGCGAGGTGAAGCTGACGCTGCCGCCCTTGTTCAGGGGAAGCCGTCCGCTGGCCAGCTCCAGCGGCGCCCGATAGACCTTCTGTTCATAGGCCCGGTTGGTGTTGGGTCTGTGGTAATTGAGCCGAACGGTAGCGGAAACATCCTCAGTATCCGTGCGACTCAGGGTGATACGCTGCCCCGGCAGGGCATACCAGCCCGTCGAGGTCCACTGCCCGGAATAGGGCACCGAGATGCGGCGGCTGTCGCTGATGACGGCGGGATAGGCGTAATGGGCCTGATCTCCCTTGAACACCTGGCTACGATCGACGACGTACTCCCCCAGATCGGGCTGGGCCGGGTTGCGAACACGGGCATAGCTCACCAGCCAGTCGGCAAACATCGCCCGCTGCCAGGCCTGATGCTCGTCCCAGGCGATGGGGTAATCGATGGCGACGCGGTATTTGTCAGCCAGCAGCAGGCTGGCCGGCAACAGCGCCAGGCCGCCGCGGGAGAAGGGGCTGATCCCCGCCTTGTCCAGGGTGATGACGGCATTCCTGAGCCAGTCGGCGCCATTCTTGAACTGCACATTGAACTCATCGACGCCGCCGCAGTTGAGGAAGTTGCCGCTGCAGGCATCCAGCCATTGGGTGCTGAAATACCCCTCCTTGAGGTTGCTCAGCAGCGTATCGACCGCCATCAGCTGGGGATCTGGCGCCATGATGGTGCTCGCCGCCAGATTGCTGACCTTGAGCTTCGACCAGTAGTTGCCCCAGGTCACCAGCCCCATCTCCAGATAGAGGGGCGCCAGCAGGGGGCTCGCCTCTCGCCGGTAGTTGGAGAGCAGCAACGGGATCCCGGCGGCCTTCGCCTTGGCGATGGCCTGGGCTATGCCCTGGTATCCCAGCCCCTGGCGATCGAGGTCGCTTATCACGATGAGATCCGGCGCCATGCGGTCGATGCAGGCGTCGAGGGCCTGATAATCGCACTCATCGGCCTGGTTGATGCTGTGCGCGTCCGGATACATGGCCTTGAGCCAGTCCCGGATCCCCTCGTTATGGGGGAAATACCAGCTGTCGGCGCGACTCGGCACCTGGGCGGTCAGGATGCGAAGGCCATCGTCATCACTGTCCCTCCCCCGGGTCAGCCAGCCGATCAGCCCCTTGAGCAGCGCCTCGCTCTGGGGGGTGCGATCCACCGCAAACAGGTTCGCCCCCATGGCTGCCCGGCGATACTCATCCTGCTCGGAGACCATCACCAGGCCGCGGATCTCGCTCTCCCCCTTGCCATTGATGTTGGAGGGAAGCAGGGTCAGGGTGTTTTCGGGCTGGAAGCTGGAGAAGGTGATGGAGTCGTGGCTCGGGTTCCAGCTGATGGCCCCCAGACCCTGATAGAGGGTGCGAACCAGCTCGGTGCGACGCGCCTCGCTGTCGGCGATGGCGCCACGGGCATGGGCGATGAGCTCAACGTCGCTGGCGAGGGCGTGATCCTCACGGGCAATGGCATGGGCGGCATGCTTGATAAAGCGCGCCGACACCTGGCAATCGGCGCCCATGGGGCCCGTGATGTAGTCGTGCCCCTGCAGGGTGCCGTCACAGCCCTCTATGCGCTCCAGCACGAAGCCGGCGTCGGGCGCGACGGTGAAACGCCCCCGCTCACCGGCGCTCAGGCGCAGGCTGACCGGGCTCAGCCGCCCACCCTGGCTGCTCTGGGTGGTGGCCTCGAAATAGACGGGGGCCGTCTCCTGAGTGAAGCTCGCCGAGACCTGGCAATCGCCGCGCATGGGGCCCGTGGTATAGGTGAGGCCGTCCAGCGTCCCCTCACAACCCGCAATCTGCGCCAACACATAACCGGCGTCGGGTGCTACGGTGAAACTGCCCTGCTCACTGGCGCTCAGGCGCAGGCTGGCCGGGCTCAACTGCCCACCCTGGGTGCTCTGGGTGGACGCCTCGAAATAGGTTGTTATCGTGGGGGGAATAGCATCGTCTTTCCCGCCTTCTCCACCCCCGCATCCATTCATGGCAAAGGCCAGCAAGGGTGTGAGAATGACTCTTCTCATCTTCTATCCTCCTCTCTACCAGGCTGTTTGGGGCGGGCAGTGTAGGGGGCGTGCGGCGTAATTTCAACCCTGAACGAATCCCATTTTAAGCTCCGATTAGCCGGGATCGCCTTCCCTCGCCTGGCGGCACTTCACTCCCCCGGGCGGTCGACCCCGCAAGAGAATGGCAGCCCCTTCCATAGAGGGCCAGACACTCTGGCTTGTGGAATAAATATGCATAAAAATCAATACAGGCAGGGCTCGATATATGAACTCTTCTGCTGTTTGTATGAAGCATCGTGCTGCTGAAAATTTTCTGTGAGCCACCTCCCGCCGTTTAATTCAAGAGCCTATAACCTTGACCCGTACAATAAAAACCTGACGTGTTCCGGTTTATTTCACCATGCATCACAAAGGAGTGTCATATGTATAAAAAAGTGAAACTGGCGAGCATTATCAGCACCCTTATTCTCTCGGCCACTGCATATTCTGCAGAGATGACCGTGGGCTTCTCGCAAATTGGTTCTGAATCCGGGTGGCGAGCTGCAGAAACATCGGTCGCCAAGAGCGAAGCCCAAAAACGCGGCATCATCCTGAAAATTGCCGATGCCCAGCAGAAACAGGAGAACCAGATCAAGGCCATTCGCTCCTTTATTGCCCAGGGGGTGGATGCCATCTTTATTGCCCCCGTGGTACAGACTGGCTGGGAGCCGGTATTGCAGGAGGCGAAAGAGGCAGAGATCCCGGTCTTCCTGCTGGATCGCAATATCACGGTAAAAGATGACGGTCTCTTCATGACCGGGGTCGCCGCCGACAGCGTCCACGAAGGGGAAGTGGCAGCCCAGTGGCTCATCAAGCAGCAGGATGGCAAACCGTGCAACGTGGTGGAATTGCAGGGCACAGTGGGTGCCAGCGTGGCGCTGGATCGCAAGAAGGGCTTCCTCGACACCGTCTCGGCCGTGCCCACCATCAAGATCATCCGCACCCAGTCCGGCGACTTCACCCGCAGCAAGGGCAAGGAGGTGATGGAGAGCTTCATCAAGGCGGAAAATAGCGGCAAGAATATTTGCGCCGTCTACGCCCATAACGATGACATGGCCATCGGCGCCATCCAGGCCATTAAAGAGGCCGGGCTGAAACCGGGCAAGGATATCAAGATCATCTCCATCGATGGCGTGCCGGATATTTTCAAGGCGATGATCGCAGGCGAAGCCAATGCCTCGGTGGAGCTCACGCCGAATATGGCGGGACCGGCCTTCGATGCCCTGCTGGCCTATAAGAAAGATGGCACCCTGCCCCCCAAACATATCAAGACGGAGTCCAAACTGTTTGAGCCCGGGAGTGCCGAGGCGCAGCTCGAGCTGAAAAAAGACATGGGTTATTAATCCCGCTCCCCCGCCAGACTGTCACATAGCGCGCCATATAAGTGATTGAACTTGTATGGCGCGCTATATCGGAGAGCCAATGTTCATGTCAGAGAACACTCACGATGTCGTATTGAATGCCCGCGGAATATGCAAGGCGTTTCCCGGAGTACGAGCCCTGCATCAGGTGGACTTCTCCCTGCGCCGGGGAGAGATCATGGCGCTGCTCGGCGAGAACGGGGCCGGCAAGTCCACGTTGATCAAGACCCTCACCGGTGTCTATCAGCGAGACGCCGGCCGTATCGAACTCGATGGCGTCCCCATCTCCCCGACGGACACCGCCCATGCCCAGCGTCTGGGGATAGGCACCGTCTATCAGGAGGTCAACCTGCTGCCGAACATGTCGGTGGCAGACAACCTCTTCATCGGCCATGAGCCCCGCCGTTTCGGCTTCATCGACCGGGGCGCCATGACCCGGCAGGCCAGCGCCATCATGGCCAGCCACGGCTTCGAGATGGATGTCACCCTGCCCCTCGACCACTACTCGGTCGCCATGCAGCAGATCGTGGCCATCGCCCGGGCGGTGTCACTCTCCGCCAGGATCCTGATCCTGGACGAGCCCACCGCGAGCCTGGATGCCAGCGAAGTCCAGATGCTCTTCTCCCTCATGACGCGCCTGCGGGATCAGGGGGTAAGCCTCATCTTCATCACCCATTTTCTCGATCAGGTCTACGCCATCAGCGATCGCATCACAGTGCTGCGCAACGGCGAGCTGGTCGGCACCCGCGACACCCAGGCACTGCCACAACTGGAGCTGGTCAAGATGATGCTGGGACGCGAGCTGGACGACAATGCCCTCAAGCGGGCGGGCAAGACACTGCGCAGCAACCAGCCCATGGTGTCGTTCAGGGACTATGGCAAGCGGGGAGTCATCGCCCCCTTCAGTCTCGACGTCATGCCCGGGGAGATAGTGGGCCTCGCCGGCCTGCTCGGGTCCGGTCGTACCGAGACCGCCGAGCTGATGTTCGGCATAGTGCCGAGCGACAGCGGCGAGTGCCGGGTGCGGGACAAACCGGTGACCATCCGCTCTGCACGCCAGGCGGCCGCCAACGGCTTTGGTTTCTGCCCGGAGGATCGCAAGAGCGCCGGCATCATCGCCTCGGCCTCGGTGCGGGAGAACATGGTGCTGGCCCTGCAAGCCCAGCGGGGCTGGTTGCATCCCCTGTCTCGCAAGGAACAGGACGAGATCACCGCTCGCCTCATCGAGCAGTTGGCCATCAAGACCCCAGGACCAGAGCAGCCCATCCAGTTTCTCTCCGGGGGCAACCAGCAAAAAGTGCTGCTCGCCCGCTGGCTGCTCACCAAACCCCAGTTCCTGATCCTGGACGAGCCTACCCGGGGCATCGACGTGGGGGCCCACGCCGAGATCATCCGCCTCATCGAATCCCTCTGCGCCAACGGGCTGGCCCTGCTGGTCATCTCCTCCGAGCTCGAGGAGCTGGTGGGCTATGCCGATCGGGTGATCGTCCTTCGTGACAGAAAACAGGTGGCAGAGCTTGCGACGGACGCCCTCAGCGTCCCTGCCATCATGAACGCCATTGCATGTGAGGCCTGATATGACGTCATCCATTCTCCCCCTCGCCAAGGGGTCGCGCGCCCGCAGGGAGTGGCCCACGGGCTCGGCCCAGTGCGCCGCCCTGGTGTGCGTGCTGCTCATCAATGCCCTGGTCGCCGACAACTTCTTCGCCATCCACATCCAGGATGGGCGGCTGTTTGGCAGCCTCATCGACATCCTCAACCGCTGTGCCCCGGTGGCCCTGCTCTCCCTCGGCATGACGCTGGTGATCGCCACCGGCGGCATCGACCTGTCGGTGGGCGCCGTCATGGCCATCAGCGGGGCCACCATGGCCAGCCTGGCCACCGGCGGTCACAGCCTGCCGGTCATCTTCGCCGCCGTCATCGGGGTGGGCCTTCTGTGCGGCCTGTGGAACGGCCTGCTGGTGGCGGTGTTCAAGATCCAGCCCATCGTCGCCACCCTGATCCTCATGGTGGCGGGCCGGGGCATCGCCCAGCTCATCACCGAGGGGCAGATCATCACCTTCAACAACGACGCCCTCGCCTGGATCGGCAGCGGCTCCCTCTTCTATCTGCCCACCCCGGTCATCATCACCCTGGGCATGGCGCTGCTGCTCTGGCTGCTGACCAAGCGCACCGCCCTCGGCCTCTTCATCGAAGCGGTGGGGATCAACATCAAGGCCGCCAAGAACGCCGGGCTCAACACCCCCATGGTGGTGATCGCCACCTACCTGCTGAGCGGCATGATGGCCGCCGTCGCCGGCATGATAGTCGCCGCCGACATCCGGGGTGCCGATGCCAACAACGCCGGGCTCTGGCTCGAGATGGACGCCATTCTGGCGGTGGTGATAGGAGGCACCTCCCTGATGGGGGGGCGCTTCAACCTCGCCCTCTCCCTGATCGGCATACTGATCATCCAGGGAGTGAACACCGGGATCCTGCTCTCCGGCTACCAGCCCCAGTGGAACCAGATCGTCAAGGCCCTGGTGGTGCTGGCGGTGCTGGTCATGCAGTCACCGGCCCTCAACCACCTCTTCCAGCGAGGGACTCGCCATGTTTAAACGCAACCTCCCCCTGATGGTGACCATCATGGTCTTCGTGCTGGGCTATCTGCTCTGCCTGGCCTCCTTCCCTGCCTTCATGTCCACCCGCATCATCTGCAACATCCTGACGGACAACGCGTTTCTGGGAATAGTGGCGGTGGGCATGACCTTCGTCATCCTCTCGGGGGGCATCGATCTGTCGGTGGGGGCCGTCATCGCCTTCACCGGCGTGCTGCTGGCAACCCTCATCGGGAAGCTGGGGGTCAGCCCCGTGCTGGCCATCCCCCTGGTGCTGGTGCTCGGAGCAGGCTTTGGCGCCCTCATGGGCTGGCTCATCGACACCCTGAAGATCCCCGCCTTCATCATCACCCTGGCGGGCATGTTCTTCCTGCGGGGGGCCAGTTTTCTCATCTCCGAGCAGTCCCTGCCCATCGATCATCCCACCTTCACCTACCTGTCGAGCCTGTCGTGGAAGATACCGGGGGGCGGTCGCCTGAGCCTGCTGGCCCTCATCATGCTGGCGGTGGTGGTCTTCGGCATCCTGCTCGCCAACCGCACCCGCTTTGGCAACAACGTTTACGCCATCGGCGGCAACGCCACCTCGGCGGCCCTGATGGGGATCTCGGTGCGCCACACCACCATTCGCATCTACCTGCTCTCCACCACCCTGGCGACCCTGGCAGGCATCGTGTTCGCGCTCTATACCTCGGCGGGCTATCCGCTCGCCGCCGTCGGGGTGGAGCTCGATGCCATCGCCGCCGTGGTCATCGGCGGCACTCTGCTGAGCGGCGGGGTGGGCACCGTCTTCGGTTCCCTGTTCGGGGTGCTGATCCAGGGGTTGATCCAGACCTACATCAACTTCGACGGCACCCTCAGCTCCTGGTGGACCAAGATCATCATCGGCCTGCTGCTGTTCAGCTTCATCGCCCTGCAGCGCCTGCTGATCCTGGTCTCGGAGCACCGCAAGGCCAACAAGCCAGGTCCTTTCAAGCGCCAGGTTGCCGCCCAGCCCGAGTGAGGTATCAGCAAGACCCCGGTGGCAGAAGATAACGGGGGCAAGGCACTCTCGTGCGCCCTCCCCGCCTGGCCGTCACGGGTCCGGCGCAGAGGATGGGGAGGCAGCGGGGCCCCTCACGGGGCCCGGCCCCAACCTCCCGCACGCCCCTTTGAGGGGTGACACCGTCCTTGGAGGGCACTCAGGTCAATCGCACCACCAGGGGTTGCCCTCATGGGGGCTCAACACCTCCAGAGGCTCCCCCATGACAGGCGTGGTCAGGGGGATCAGTTGCTCGGCAGCCAAGCGGGCAATCTGCTCAAGCGGATCGTTCCAGCGGTGCATGGCCAGATCGAAGGTGCCGTTGTGCACCGGATAGAGCCATTTCCCCCCAAGATCGTGAAACGCCTGCGCCGTCTGCGCCGGGAGCATGTGCACCAGCTCCCAGCGCTTGTCGTAGGCCCCGGTCTCGAGGAAGGTCACGTCGAACGGACCGTAGCGCCTGCCAATCTCCTTGAAACCGTCGAAGTAGCCGCTGTCACCGCTGAAGAAGAGGTTGACCCCCTCGCCGCGAATGACCCAGGAGGCCCAGAGGGTCTGGTTGCCGTCCCCGAGGCCACGGCCGGAGAAATGCTGGGCCGGGGTCGCTACCAGGGTGACACCGCCCACTCGGGTCTGCTGCCACCAGTCCAGTTCGCGGATCTTCTCCTTCGCAATCCCCCAGGCCATGAGGCGCGCCCCCACCCCGAGGGGCGTGATGAAGTGGTCGACCTTCTCCTGCAGCGCCAGTATGGCCCCGTGATCGAGATGGTCGTAGTGATCGTGGGAGAGGATCACCCCCTCGATGGGGGGCAGCGCCTCCAGGGTGATGGGCGGTTGATGCCAGCGCTTGGGGCCGAACCACTGCACCGGCGAGGCCCGCTCGCTGAACACGGGATCCGTCAGCCAGAACGTGCCCTGCAACTTGAGCAGCAGAGTGGAGTGGCCGAGGCGCCACACGCTGTTGTCCGGCGCCGCGATGAGCCCCTCCCGGGTCATGACCTGTACCGGAATGGCGCGATCCGGCACCGTGCCCTCAGGCTTGGCGAACAGGAAGTCCCACCAGAGCCTGGCCCCTTCCCAGAGGCTTCGCGCCTGGGGTGTCACGGCATTATTGAACCGCCCCCCCTGATACTGCGAGGAGTCCGGGTGCTCGGGCAGGCCCGGTTTGAGTAGAGATGCGATCATGCCAATCATCAGGGCTCCTTTGAGCAACCACAGAAAACGACGCCCCTCAGGGGCGCGAAAAGAGGCTGACGGGGTCTGCATTCATGCCACGCCTGTCAGCCTGGTCTCTGGTGAGTCGAGAGCAGCCCCTGCACGGGGCCTCACCATCCATAAAACAGAACGGGAGAATCGCACGGTATGAAACCGGTTCCCGGCGTCTCCAGTAACGGCAAGATAGCCTGCCCGGGCTCCCGCCACCAGAGGGGTTCGCGTTGCCGCGTGGCCCCGGCATGGTGTCGCATCAAGCGCATGGCCTCACCTGCTCTGCCAACGCCAACAAAAGGAGGCGTCAGATGGCGTACTGCAAGAGCTTGCAGTGCTGAAAGTCAGAAGATGGCTGGGCCATAGAGGCCACGGGAGGTGACTGAGGGAAAGCATGATCTCAAGGGGACAGTGGCGCGGTCTGAAGCCTGATAAACGCCCATAGGGCACAGGCGTAGTGGTTTAATCATCCCGGACACCATTTAGGTGGTACAGTCGCCACCATGATCAGAGGTGTTCAATGGCAAAACAATGTTGTTTATTCGCTGCCAAGTTCAAGCAGGAAGCGTGTCCTAGATGCTCGACCAAGGCTGTTCCGTCTCCGAAGCCTGAATCGCCCCGGCTTCTCTAGACACTTTTGAGCCGTTCGAAATATTGCTTTTCACACTCTACTGGCGATAGCCCATTGTTGAAACTGTGCCGACGCTTGGGGTTGTAAAACATTTCAATGTAATCGAACACATCCTGCCGGGCCTCCTCCCGATCTGCATAGGTTTTACGTCGGATCCGCTCGCGTTTGAGGAGTTGGAAGAAACTCTCCGCCACCGCGTTATCATGGCAATTGCCACGTCTGCTCATGCTGGCCTTGAGCCGGTGCTCCCGCAAAAAATCCTGCCAGTCATAGCTGCTAAACTGGCTCCCTTGGTCAGAATGAACCAGCACTTCCTGCTCGGGTCGCCGTCGCCACACTGCCATCAGTAACGCGCTGATGGCCAACTCTCGGTCGATCCGTGGCCCCATTGACCAACCAATGACTTGTCGTGAAAACAAATCCAATACCGCGGCCAGATAGAGCCAGCCTTCATGGGTTCGAATATAAGTGATGTCCGTTACCCAGACCTTATTTGGCTCAGTCACATCGAACTGGCGTTCAAGATGATTCGGTGCAACCACCGTTGGCCGGCCACCATAATGACCGGGACGGCGACGATAACCGGTTTGTGAACGCAAACCTTCATGACGCATTAATCGCGCCACCCGGTGTTTCCCACAGGTCTCGCCCATCTCTCGCAGGTCATCCCGGATCTTGCGATAGCCATAGACGCCCCCGCTTTCTAGCCAACATTGCTTGATCTGGCCCAGGAGGCGTTGGTCTTCAAGTGCGCGGGCAGATAAAGGCTGGTGCTGCCAGGCGTAATAACCGCTCGGGTGGACATTCATCATCCGACACAGTCGGCGGATGGGATGTGTGGACGCGTGCACCCGGATGAAGGCGTACCTTACCCTGACAGCTTGGCAAAGTACGCGGCGGCCTTTTTTAAGATATCTCGCTCATCGGTGACGCGGCGCAGTTCAGCCTTGAGGCGCCGAATTTCGGCTTGCTGGCTGGAGTCATGCTGTTGCTGCACGGCGGGCTGGCTGTAGCGCCTGATCCAGGCGTAAAGACTGTGGCTGGAAACACCAAGTCGCTCAGCGACCTCTGCCACTGGGTAATGGCGCTCAGTCACCTGCTTGACGGCGGCCAGTTTGAATTCTTCCGTGTAACGTTGCTGCTTGCTCATAACACCTCCTGATTGACCTCAGTTTGAGGCTCTTGAGGTGTCTAGGAAAGTAGGGGCGATTCA
>NZ_JBFODR010000027.1:0-64916 GCF_040908425.1 Aeromonas sp. R2-1 | reverse complement strand
TGAATCGCCCCTACTTTCCTAGACACCTCAAGAGCCTCAAACTGAGGTCAATCAGGAGGTGTTATGAGCAAGCAGCAACGTTACACGGAAGAATTCAAACTGGCCGCCGTCAAGCAGGTGACTGAGCGCCATTACCCAGTGGCAGAGGTCGCTGAGCGACTTGGTGTTTCCAGCCACAGTCTTTACGCCTGGATCAGGCGCTACAGCCAGCCCGCCGTGCAGCAACAGCATGACTCCAGCCAGCAAGCCGAAATTCGGCGCCTCAAGGCTGAACTGCGCCGCGTCACCGATGAGCGAGATATCTTAAAAAAGGCCGCCGCGTACTTTGCCAAGCTGTCAGGGTAAGGTACGCCTTCATCCGGGTGCACGCGTCCACACATCCCATCCGCCGACTGTGTCGGATGATGAATGTCCACCCGAGCGGTTATTACGCCTGGCAGCACCAGCCTTTATCTGCCCGCGCACTTGAAGACCAACGCCTCCTGGGCCAGATCAAGCAATGTTGGCTAGAAAGCGGGGGCGTCTATGGCTATCGCAAGATCCGGGATGACCTGCGAGAGATGGGCGAGACCTGTGGGAAACACCGGGTGGCGCGATTAATGCGTCATGAAGGTTTGCGTTCACAAACCGGTTATCGTCGCCGTCCCGGTCATTATGGTGGCCGGCCAACGGTGGTTGCACCGAATCATCTTGAACGCCAGTTCGATGTGACTGAGCCAAATAAGGTCTGGGTAACGGACATCACTTATATTCGAACCCATGAAGGCTGGCTCTATCTGGCCGCGGTATTGGATTTGTTTTCACGACAAGTCATTGGTTGGTCAATGGGGCCACGGATCGACCGAGAGTTGGCCATCAGCGCGTTACTGATGGCAGTGTGGCGACGGCGACCCGAGCAGGAAGTGCTGGTTCATTCTGACCAAGGGAGCCAGTTTAGCAGCTATGACTGGCAGGATTTTTTGCGGGAGCACCGGCTCAAGGCCAGCATGAGCAGACGTGGCAATTGCCATGATAACGCGGTGGCGGAGAGTTTCTTCCAACTCCTCAAACGCGAGCGGATCCGACGTAAAACCTATGCAGATCGGGAGGAGGCCCGGCAGGATGTGTTCGATTACATTGAAATGTTTTACAACCCCAAGCGTCGGCACAGTTTCAACAATGGGCTATCGCCAGTAGAGTGTGAAAAGCAATATTTCGAACGGCTCAAAAGTGTCTAGAGAAGCCGGGGCGATTCACTTACCTTTCTGGGCATAACACTCGTGGATGGCCTTCAGAGGCTATGCAGCAAAACCTTATCAAGCCCCTCCCCCGCCCGGAGAAACCACAGCCTGCCGCCCTATGTGGACGCGATAGATGACGCTCTGCCGATCGCCCCAGGCACTCACCACGACAACGTTGGCAACAGAGCCCTCACCCCCTTCGCCAGGAGCAAAATTTTCTCGCAAACGATTGGAAAAAGAAAAGGCGCCTCAAGGGCGCCTTTTTGACAGTTTTGCGTTACCGCTGGGAGAGAGGCGTTAGCCGCTTATTCCCACGCCTTTTATTCCCACTCAATGGTTGCGGGCGGCTTGCCGGAGACGTCGTACACCACGCGAGAGATGCCGTTGATCTCGTTGATGATGCGGTTCGACACGTGGCCGAGGAAGTCGTACGGCAGGTGAGCCCAGTGGGCGGTCATGAAGTCGATGGTCTCGACGGCGCGCAGCGCAATGACCCAGTCGTACTTGCGGCCATCGCCCATGACGCCGACGGAGCGCACCGGCAGGAAGACGGCGAACGCCTGGCTGACCTGGTTGTAGAGGTCGGCCTTGCGCAGCTCTTCGATGAAGATGGCGTCAGCCTTGCGCAGCAGGTCGCAGTACTCTTTCTTCACTTCGCCAAGCACACGCACGCCCAGGCCAGGACCCGGGAAGGGGTGACGGTAGAGCATGTCGTAGGGCAGGCCGAGTTCGAGGCCGACACGGCGCACTTCGTCCTTGAACAGCTCGCGCAGCGGCTCCACCAGACCCATCTTCATCTCTTCCGGCAGGCCGCCGACGTTGTGGTGGGACTTGATGACGTGGGCCTTGCCGGTCTTGCTGGCAGCGGATTCGATGACGTCCGGGTAAATGGTGCCCTGGGCCAGCCACTTGGCGTTCTTGAGCTTCTTGGACTCGTCATCGAACACCTCGACGAAGACGCGACCGATGGTCTTGCGCTTGGCCTCCGGCTCGTCGATGCCCGCGAGGGCGGAGAGGAAGCGCTCTTCGGCGTCGACCTTGATGATGTTCAGGCCGAAGTGATCGCCGAACATGTCCATCACCTGCTGGCCTTCGTTCAGGCGCAGCAGGCCGTTGTCGACGAAGACGCAGGTGAGGCGATCGCCGATGGCGCGGTGCACCAGCATGGCGACCACGGAGGAGTCCACGCCGCCGGAGAGGCCCAGGATCACCTCGTCGTCACCCACCTGCTCGCGGATGCGGGCAACGGCGTCGTCGATGATGGTGGCCGGGGTCCAGAGGCACTCGCAGCCGCAGATGTCCTTGACGAAGTGCTCCAGCATGCGGGCCCCCTGACGGGTGTGGGTCACTTCCGGGTGGAACTGCACGCCGTAGAAGCGCTTGGCTTCGTCGGCCATGGCGGCGTGGGGGCAGGTGGCTGTCTGGGCAATGGTGGTGAAGCCGGCGGGGATCTCGGTGACCTTGTCGCCGTGGCTCATCCAGACATCCAGCAGGGCATTGCCGTTGTCGGCAATGGCGTCTTCGATGTTGCGCAAGAGAGCGCTGGTCTTGCCGGACTGGCCCAGCACTTCGACCTGGGCGTAGCCGAATTCACGCAGGTTGGAGGACTGCACCTTGCCGCCGAGCTGCTCGGACATGGTCTGCATGCCGTAGCAGATGCCGAACACCGGCACGCCGGCGTTGAACACGTACTCGGGGGCGCGCGGGCTGCCCGCCTCGGTCACGGATTCCGGGCCGCCGGAGAGGATGATGCCGCTCGGATTGAACTCGCGGATCTGCTCTTCGGTTACGTCCCAGGCCCACAGCTCGCAGTAGACGCCGATTTCACGGACGCGACGGGCGATGAGCTGGGTGTACTGGGAACCGAAATCCAGGATAAGGATACGGTGGGCGTGAATGTCTTTAGTCATTTTATTCCTGCATCAGGCTGATGTTGTCACAAAAAGCACGGGATAAAAAAAGGGTGGAAAAACGGGGCGCAGAGCCCCGTTTCATCAGCCCATCCGGTAGTTGGGGGCTTCTTTGGTAATGGTCACGTCGTGAACGTGGGACTCTTTCATCCCGGCGCCAGAGATGCGCACGAACTCGGCCTTGGTGCGCATGTCGTCGATGGTCGCGCTGCCGGTCAGGCCCATGGAGGAGCGCAGGCCGCCCATCTGCTGGTGGATGATCTCTTTGAGGCGGCCCTTGTACGGCACGCGCCCTTCGATCCCTTCCGGCACCAGCTTGTCGGCGGCGTTGTCGGTCTGGAAGTAACGGTCGCTGGAGCCCTTGGACATGGCACCCAGAGAGCCCATGCCGCGGTAGGACTTGAAGGAGCGGCCCTGATAGAGCTCGATCTCGCCCGGCGCCTCTTCGGTACCGGCAAACATGGAGCCCACCATGACGCAGCTTGCGCCCGCGGCGATGGCCTTGGCCACGTCGCCGGAGAAGCGGATGCCACCATCGGCAATCACCGGCACGCCGGTGCCTTCCAGGGCGTCAACGGCGTCGGAGATGGCGGTGATCTGGGGCACGCCCACGCCGGTCACGATACGGGTAGTACAGATGGAGCCCGGGCCGATACCGACCTTGACGGCGTTGACACCCGCTTCCACCAGCGCCTTGGCGCCAGCGGCGGTGGCGACGTTGCCGCCGATGATTTGCAGGTCAGGATAGGCTTCACGGGTCGCCTTGATGCGATCCAGCACGCCCTGGGAGTGGCCGTGGGAGGAGTCAATCAGCAGCACGTCCACACCGGCTTCCACCAGGGCGGCGACGCGCTCTTCGTTGCCTGCACCGGCACCGACGGCGGCACCGACCCGCAGACGGCCACGCTCGTCTTTGCAGGCGTTGGGCTTGCGCTCGGCTTTCTGGAAGTCCTTCACGGTGATCATGCCCTTGAGCTTGAAGTCGCCGTTGACCACCAGCACCTTCTCGATGCGGTGCTTTTGCATCAGGGCCACCACCTCTTCACGAGGGGCCCCTTCACGCACGGTCACCAGACGATCTTTCTGGGTCATGATCTGTTCGACGGTCTGGGAGAGATCGATGACGAAGCGCACGTCACGGCCGGTGATGATACCCACCAGCTGGTTGCCGTCAGTCACCACGGGGTAACCGGCGAAACCGTTCTTGTGGCTCAGCTCCTTGATCTGGGCGATGGTCATGTCAGGGCGCACGGTAACGGGGTCGCTGACCACGCCGCTCTCGTACTTCTTGACCTTGCGCACTTCGGCAGCCTGCTGCTCGATGGACATGTTCTTGTGAATGAAGCCGATACCGCCTTCCTGGGCCAGTGCGATAGCCAGACGGGCTTCGGTCACTGTGTCCATGGCAGCGGAGATCATCGGGATATTCAGCGTGATCGCAGACGTGAGCTTGGTACGCAGGTCGGCGGTATTGGGGAGAACAGTGGAGTGGGCTGGAACCAACAGTACATCGTCGAAGGTCAGCGCTTCTTTGGCAATCCTGAGCATGGCAATATCTCACCGTTGAGGAGTGGGGGTGTAAAATATTGCCGACAAATTTTACTCATGCATTGGGCAGTGGTAAAGAAGTTTTTTGAATTTTTTATGGCGTAGCCCGATTTAACGCCACCAACAGGGCAAAAAACCAATAAATTCAGCCGTAACCATGCCGTTTTTCCCGACAAGATGATCTTTTTTGCCGTTGAGCCCCTTTCTGCCGCCAGTCTCCCGGAACGACCTTTTTCCCCTCGCGGCCATCAGCCAGACCGGCGGTCAGTTCCCCTGATAGCGGCCCGGCTTGTGCCAGTTCATCAGCATGGCGTTCATGGCCAGCGCACTCAGGGTTGACCAGAGCAGCAGGGGAAGCGGCAGGGTGAGCAGAGAGAGCGCAAACACCAGCACATCCAGCACCATCTGGCTCTTTCCCGCATTGATGCCGGTGCGCCGTTGCAGCCAGAGCGTCACCACGCCGGTGCCCCCCACGGAGGCATTGTGGCGCGCCAGAGACAAGACCCCCATGCCGAGGAAGGTTCCCCCCACCAGGGCGGCAAACAGGGGGTGGACATAGCTCACCGTCAGCAGCAGCGGCACCGCCTGGGTGGCCGCCGAGAGGGCGACGTTGACGATCAGCGTCTTTAGGGTGAAGGCGCGCCCCATGGTGACGTAGCAGAACACCATGAAGGGCAGGTTCACCAGGAAGAAGAGCACGCCGATGGGCAGGGTGCTGACATGGGCGATCAGCAGGGCGATGCCCGCGATGCCACCGGTGATCATGCCGGAACACTTGAGCAGATTGAGCCCCACGGCGATAAACATGACCCCGAGCACCATGCCGTAGACATCGTCCTTGAGGGTATGGGCCAGCCCCCTGCCCGCAGCCGCTGGCTGCATGGTCATTTCACCTTCCATATGACTCCTTAGATCCGATGTGATGGTGGCATCCGTTGCCCGACAACCAGGCCGCATTGGGGCTGATGGCGGCGACCCGTTCACCTTGCCGTCCCCACCCCCAATCTTGCGTCCCCCGCCCCCTTATGTCGCCATCGTGGGGATGACAAGGCACAGCAAAAAGAGCGCCAATCAAAACAAGAGTCCGTGATACCATAAATAATCGGATTTAAATTCCGATAAATGCGCAATATGCAGGTCGAATGCACCACTTCAGTGATCGGCCAACACAGTGGCGCAGCATGTTTACCCGAGTCACCGAGAAAGGCCTCGTGGTATCCCCTAAACAGCCCGGTTTTTCGGCAGATCATGTCGATACGATGCCGCTTTTCAGCATGGATGATGCTTGTCATGGGGGAAATCCGGGGGCCAAACGGCGTGTTTCTTCGGGGCGGGCTCCAGGGGCGGATGTGGATGGAGCGCACCAATAAAGTGCAATTGCACCAATATAGATCAACCGAGTGGCACAGTTTGCCTTGCACCGCGGCGCAAAGGCGACATGGGCACCGCTTTGCTCACTGCCACGAGCACTGCAATATGCAGAGCATGGAGTGACTCGGGCGGCGGATGCACCACTCCCCTTCCCTCTAGCCCCCTGCCCATGAGCGTGCTGGTCGCGAGTCCACAGGTCTGTCCATCCATCAGCCCCTCCGCAGCCAGAGTCCCATCAGGATGGGGCATCCATTCAGGCAGAAGGCAGAATAAAAAAGTCGGCCCGAAGGCCGACTCGCTGCACCCTGTGACAGGGCTTCCTTACTTGAGGTATTTGCCGTCCGCGCCCACCTTGCCTGGGCCGTTCAGTACCCAGACCCGCGCCGAATAGGCGGGCACCGCAAAGCTCAGGCTGCCGTTGCTGACGCTCTGGCTCGCACCGGTTACCGCGTCCGTGTAGGTGCCGTTCTTCAGGCCACTCAGGTTTATCTGCTGGGCCGAGTTGGCCGCAAGGCCCACGGCAGCGTAGCTCCCTTGGGCGCTCAGATCACGCACGAAGCTGATGCCGCTCCCCCACTCGTTCACCTGGCTCATGGGCGCCTTTTGCAGGGCGGGCACCGCCTTGCGGATCTGGTTCAGGCGCTTGATGTGCTGATAGAGCGGGTGGCTCGGGGTGGCGGGGTTGTCCAGCACCTCCCCGTAGTAGGCACGACCGGTCTGATCCACCGTCATGGTGGCCCCGTCGATGTCCTGGGGCTTGCCCGCCTGGAACATCACCTCCTCCCCGTAGTAGAGGGTCGGGATCCCCCGCGCCGTCCAGAGCAGGTTGTAGGTCATGGCCGCATTCCCCTCTTCCCCGCCGTAGCGGTACTTGAAGTCATTGTCCGGCCCCACGTCGTGGTTCTGGAAGAAGGTGATGAGCTTGGTGGCATCCCCATAGACCCAATCCATGGCGAAGATCCCCCCTACCCCGCCAAAGTTCCCCCGGGTGACGTTGTCACGGAAGGTGGAGAAGAGGGAGAAGTCCAGCACCGAGAGGCCGGAATCGCCCCCTGCACGGGGATTGGCCGGGTTGGCCGTGGTGCGGGTGTACCACCAGGGGCGGATCACCGCCGAGGCATTGTCGTTGGCCAGCTCAGAGCCCCAGCCGGTGCCCTTGACCAGGTTTTCGCCAAAGACGAACAGCCCCGGCTTGTGGGCCTGCCAATCATGAACATAGGTCAGCAGTTCGTCCCGCTCGATGTGCTTCAAGGTATCGATACGGATGGCATCGACCCCCATGTCGAGGTACTGACGAATGGCGCCGTTGAGGTAGTCCTTGACGTTCTGGTTGCCGGTGGCGAGATCGATGCAGTCCCCCGCCATGTGCTTGCGCTGCAGGGCAAGCGGGCTCTCCCAGTCACCGCCGGACATGAAACCGTCCAGGTGATACCAGGCGGGATCCAGGGTCTGGGCGTCGATGCCGAAGAAGCGGTTTGGGTTGTAGCCTGCGCTCGGCACGGTGGCGCCGGTTTTGGGGTCTACCAGGGGCTGGGTGCCCGCCGGATCGGACTGGCAGCGGGCCTTGTACCAGTCGGGCGCCGCCGGGTTGTCGTCGTCACAGCGGTTGGCACTGGCGTAGTCCCCAAGATTGCCCTGATAGGGACCATTGTTGATGAGCCCCTGGCTCGACCCCGCCGGTACGTAGTATTTGACGGGCAGGCGATCGATCCAGGTCTTGCCGCGCAGGCCGTACTGGCTCGAGTGGTTGAGCACCACGTCCTGAATCACCTTGAGCCCCTTGGCGTGGGCCGCCTGGATGAACTCCCGGTAACCCGCCCCCGGCGACTCCAGACGGGGATCGACCCGGTAGAAGTCGTAGGCATGGTAGCCGTGGTAGTCGAGGCCGGAGCGGTTCTCCACCGGCGGCGTCACCCAGATGGCGGTGAAGCCGAGATCCTTGATGTAGTCGAGCTTGGCGATCAAACCCTTGAAGTCGCCACGCCACTGGGGATCCCCCGCCTTGTAGCGATCCCGGTTGTAGTAGTTGTTGCTGGCATCGCCATCATAGAAGCGGGCAGTCAGCAGGAAGTAGATGCTCTCGGCACGAAAATCGCCGCTCGCCACCCCCTGCTCGCCGATGCGGTACTCGAAGCGCTGCTCGCGCTGATTACCGCTGGCGTCGATGGCAAGGGTGCGGATCACCAGATCGGTGCCACTCCCCTTGTCACTCGCCACCAGGGGCTGGCCTGCATAGCGGGCCGATGCCGTGGTGGGCTGGCTGCCGTCCGTCGTGAAATGCACGGCGGGGGCGCTGTCCTGATCGTCGCTCACTCCCAGGGTGATGGACTGGCTGTCCACATAACTCCCCGGGGACGGGGTGGCCGTCACCGTGGGGGCCTGCAGATCGGCCCCGGCCAGGGTCTCCACCTCGATGGCCTTGCGCAGGCTGTCAAAACAGATGCGATAGCTTGTGTTGGCGCTGACCAGGTAATCCTGGGCCGGATACGCCTCGGTCCAGTCCCCCTTGTGGTCAATCTTGAAGCGGGGGTTGTTGCTGCCAAAGGCCTGCTCGGTGCAGAAGATGGTGCCATCCTCGCTGGTCATGGGGGTGAGCCCCCAGTTGTTGGCCGTGCCCCGGAAGTACCAGCTGTCGCTGCTCTGTCCTGCCCCGACCACCACGCTCACGCTGCTGCTGCCCTTGGCGCCCTGATCGTCGGTGACCGTAAGGCCATAGGTGAAGGTGCCGGTCTGGGTGGTGTTGACGACGATGCTCTCCGTGGTCTCGCCGCTGCTCCACAGATAGCTCGCGATCTGGCCGTCAGGATCCGTGGAGTCGCTGCCGCTCAAGGTGAGCGACGCCCCCTGGGTCACGTTCACCGTCCCCCCCGGGGTGATGACCGCGAGCGGCGGCTGGTTGTCATCCCCAAGGGGGGTGATGCTGTAGGCCAGGGTCTGATCGTTGACCTGGATGCGCACCGTGCCCACGGCGCTCCAGAAGATGTCGCCGCCACTTTTCTCCAGCACGCCGTCGCCGTTGCTGTCGCCAAAGTTGACGGCCCAGTCCCCAGCCTGATCAAACTTGAGGCGCTGGCTCGCCTTGCCATCCATGTAGGCTTCCACCTGCCACAGGTGATCCCCTACCAGGGTCATGGGGAGGCTGGCCCAGCCGTTGAAGGTGCCGCGCACGTTGAGCTGCGGCAAGGTGCTGGCAAACCCCGAGGCCTCGCAACTGGCCACTGCCGTCGCGCTCACCGCCTGGGTGCTGGCGTTGATGCGGATCTGGTACGCCGTGTTGGCATTGACCCCGTAGTCGGCCGCCGGGTAGCTCTGCTGCCAGTTGCCGTACCTGTCTATCTTGAAGCGCGGGCCGCCGCTGGCATCCCCGCTCACGAAGCGCTGGCAGGTATCAAAATTGACGCCGTCCGTCGACGTCATGGCGGTCGCCGCCCATCCATTCGCGGTGCCCCGGAAGAACCACTCCGCCGCCGTGCTCGGCGCCGTGATCAGGGTTCCCAACAATCCGGCCGCGAGTATCCATCTAGCCATTGATAGTCCTTTATTTTCATTGTTTGTGTGTGATGCCGGTGTGTCCCGGCATTCCTCATCCGCGATGTCCCGCCTTCGAATGAGTCACGCCAGTCTAGGGCGTGCACTGCTCGATTCATGGCCAATGCGTATGAAATGTGACCGAAATCGCCCCCTGGATAATGCAGATGTGATTGATAGCGCTTTCATTTCTGCTTGAGCGAGGGAGAGAGCGGCGCGACCCGCTGTGGCGCCCCCTGACATGGACAGTCCCTGGACGTGTCTGCCCCGAAGGCGCTCCCTTTCTCGCCTCCAATCATGGCTCGGGGCGGCCCTGGCGCTGACGCACCTGATTAAAACGCGATTGATAATGTTTCTTGTTTGCAAGCTATCCGATGGCGCATGCTGGGCGCCGAGGCCCGGTTTCGGGGCCAATCCCATCGACATTCGAGTACGAATATGACGACCAGCGAGAAGGCAGGCTGATGGACGCCTGCGCAATGAGGCCGACCTTTGGCCGCGACAAGCCGGCATTTGGCCCGGTTCACCTTGCCTGCCTGGCCGTCGCCCTTGCCCTGCATCTCGCCCTCCTCTGGCTGATGCAAGGCAGCCGCCCCGCCCCCGTCACGCCCCCCGAGCCCATCACCTTGTCTGCCCGCTGGGCCGGCGAGTCGGACAAAGATGACGCACCGGCCAAGCCGGCGGCGCCAGCGGCCACTCCGGCTCCCCCTCGGGAGGTGAAGAAACCGGCACCTGTGCCGCCGAAAGTGGTCAAGCCGGTCGTCAAGAAACCGGCTCCCAAACCGGCGCCCACTCCGCCAAAGCCCAAGCCAGTACCGATGACCAAACCAGCGCCAGTGGCCAGGGCCGAGCCGGTGGTCGAGCCCTCTGCACCTGCTACCCCGCAGACGGCGGCCAATACCCAGAGCGCGAGTGGCGCCAGTGCGCCGCCGACCAAGTCCCGCCAGACTGGGGCCGGGGCCGGCAGCAGTGCCCCCATCGCACGGGATGCCAGGCTGAACAACCCCGAGCCTCCCTACCCTCCGGAGTCACGCCGACGGGGAGAAGAGGGGCGCGTGGTATTGAAGGTCCGAGTCAGCAAGGAGGGCACCGCCGAGTCGGTCGACGTGGAGCAGAGCAGTGGTCATCGACGCCTGGACATGGTCGCCCGCAAGACCGTCAGCCGTTGGCGCTTCATTCCAGCCAAACAGAACAATACCGCCGTCCCAGCCTGGACAGGGGTTACCATTATTTTCAAGCTAGGAAACTAACCATGAATCCGGAAATCGAAACAAGCGGGATGGGCATAACGCATCTGCTCAGCCAAAACACCGGGGTGGGCCTGATCCCGCTGATCCTGCTGGTACTAATGTCGCTCGGCACCTGCTACTACGGGTTGCTCAAGCTCTGGCTTGACCATCGCGAGCAGCGCCTGAACGCCCGTTTCCTGGGGGTCTTCTGGCACCATGAGAGCGTGCAGGCGATGGCGAACCAGCTCGCCCAGACGCCCCCTGAAGAAGCCTGCGGCAGGATAACGAGTGCGGCACTGACGGCGGTTGCCCAGATTGAGCGATCCCAGGGACGGGCCGCCTCCCTCAAGCTGGGTTCCCCCGACGACTTCTTGCTGCGCGCCCTGCGCCAGACCATCAGCGCGGAGCGGATCCGCCTCGAGCACGGCTTGGCCTTCCTCGCCTCCGTCGGCTCCGCGGCCCCCTTCATCGGGCTCTTTGGCACCGTCTGGGGCATCTATCACGCCCTGCTGGCCATAGGGGCCGCGGGCCAGAGCAGCCTGGACAAGGTCGCAGGCCCGGTCGGTGAGGCCCTCATCATGACCGGCTTCGGTCTCGCCGTCGCCCTGCCTGCTGTGCTGATCTACAACTTCTTCGTGCGCCGCAACCGCCTGAAACTCGCGGCGCTGGACGAGTTTGCCTACGACCTGTTCACCCTGCTGGTGACCGGCGTGGAGCAGAGCGCCTCCAGGGTGACGCCACTGGCCGCCGTCGACAGCGCCAAGCAGGGGCAGATGTAATGGCTTTCGGCAAACTTCCCGGGGAATCGGACGAGCAGCCCCTCTGTGAGATCAACATGATCCCGATGATCGACGTCATGCTGGTGCTGCTCATCGTCTTCATGATCACCGCCCCCCTGCTCACCAACGCGGTCAAGCTCGAGTTGCCCGAGGCCAGCAGCCAGGTCAATCAGCCCAAGCAGGAGGATGTGATCCTCTCCATCGACGGTGCCGGCAAGATCTACTGGAACGACAAGCAGGTCGATGAGACGGCGCTGCTCGCCGAGATGGTCAAGGCCAGCGAGGCCAAGCCGGAGATCCCCGAGATCCAGCTGCGCATCGACAAGCGCGTGGAGTACGGCGCCATCGCCAAGGTGATGGCACAGGCCTCCCAGCACGGGTTACACAAGATAGCGTTCGTCAGCCAGCCTGAAAGCGAGTGATGGCCAGGAAGAGAGCAACTCGTGTAACAAGGCATCAGCCAGGTGGTGCCTTGTTTATTGGCCCCCCCTATACCCGGTTGCCAGCGGCGGGACTGCCCTGCATGATGCAAGGCCGCCCCGCCATTTCAAGGAGAGAAGATGAGAACATCGGATTACGGGAGATTGCTCGCGCTGGCAGCCATCTGGGGTGCCAGCTTCTTGTTCATGCGCATCGCGGCGCCGGCGTTCGGCTCGGTCAACACCACCTTCCTGCGGGTCTTCTTCGCCCTCGTCGGGCTCGCCGCCATGCTCCTGCTGCTGCGCACCCCCATGCAGTTTCAGGGCAAGATCAAATCCATCATGGTGCTTGGCATCATCAACTCCGGCGTCCCCTTCCTGATGTATGCCGTGGCGGCCCTCTGGCTGCCCGCAGGGTATTCCGCCATCCTCAACGCCACCACGCCCCTGATGGGCGCCCTCATCGGCTTCTCCTTCTTTCACGAGGCGCTGACCTTGCGCAAGTGGGCCGGCGTGATGCTGGGGCTGGTGGGCATCGGGCTCATCACCACCACCGGGGAGGTCGACCTGAGCGGCCAACTGGCCATCGGGGTGCTGGCCTGCCTCATCGCCACCGCCTGCTATGGCTGCGCCGGCTTTCTGACGAGGCGCTGGGTCACCGAGCGGGGAGGTCTGGACGCCAAACTGGTGGCCTTTGGCAGCCAGATAGGGGCCGTCCTCTTCCTGCTTCCCTTCTTCGGCTACACCCTGGCGACCGGCCCCGCCGTCGACTGGGCCCAGCCTGGGGTCTGGGCCAGCGTGCTGGCGGTCGGCTTCCTCTGCACCGCCTTCGCCTATCTGCTCTATTTCAGGCTGATCGCCGACATCGGCCCCCTGCGAAGTCTCACTGTCACCTTCCTCATTCCGCCCTTCGGCATCCTGTGGGGCTATCTGGTGCTGGGGGAAACCCTCACCGGCGGCTTCGTGTTCGGCGGCGCCGTGGTCTGCCTCGCGGTCTGGCTGGTGACCAGCCCCGCCAGAGCCGTCAAGCCGGCCAAGGCACAAGCCTAGGCTCCGCGTCATCTGCCGGGCCCATGGCTCGGCAGATGGGCGCAACTGGGGTAAGATGACCCCCATCGTTTCTCCCGCCCCGGCGGACACCACAGCAGGGCCAGCCTTGAATCACCTCGAACCCGCCAGTCAGAGCAGACAACAGCAGATCTTCACCGTCACCCGCCTCAACAGCGCCGTGCGCATGATCCTGGAGCAGGATCTGGGGCTGGTGTGGCTGACCGGGGAGCTCTCGAACCTCGCGATGCCAAGTTCCGGCCACTGGTACTTCTCCTTGAAGGACATGTCGGCCCAGGTGCGCTGCGCCATGTTCAAGGGCAACAACCGCCGGGTGCCGTTCCGTCCCCAGGATGGCATGCAGGTGCTGGTGCAGGCGCGAGTCTCCCTCTATGAACCCCGGGGCGACTACCAGCTCATCATCGAGTCCATGCAGCCCGCCGGGGATGGCATGCTGGCCCTGCGCTTCGAGGAGCTCAAGCGCCGCCTCGGTGCCGAAGGGCTCTTTGACGAAGGGCGCAAGCGCCCCTTGCCCCGGGAACCCCGCGCCGTGGGGCTGGTCACCTCCGCCACCGGCGCCGCCCTGCACGACATGCTGACCGTCTTGCGCCGCCGCGCCCCGGACTTGCCCGTTTTCATCTACCCGACCCAGGTGCAGGGGAGCGCCGCCACCGCCCAGATCGTCTCGGCCATCATGCTTGCCAACCGCCGCGCCGAGGTGGATGTGCTCATCGTCGGACGCGGCGGCGGCTCCCTTGAAGATCTCTGGTGCTTCAACGAAGAGGCGGTGGCACGGGCCATCGCAGGCTCCGCCATCCCCGTGGTGAGCGCCGTAGGACACGAGGTGGACGTCACCATCAGCGACTTTGCCGCCGACCTTCGTGCCCCCACCCCCTCTGCCGCCGCCGAGCTGGTGGCGCCGGACAGGCGCACCCGCGCCCAGCGCCTCGTGCACCTGCGCCAGCGGCTCACCCAGGCCATGAGCCGTCACCAGGTCGCCGCCCGCCATGGCTTCGTCCTGCTGCAGAAGCGGCTCGATCATCAGGATCCCAAGCGACGGCTGGAGCAGCAGTCCCAGCGCCTCGACGAGCTCGACCGCCGCTTGCAGCAGCACCTGCGTGATCGCCTGCACCAGGGGGAGCGGCGCCTCGCGGGCCTCGCCATGCGCCTGCAGGCCAGAAGCCCCGAAAAGCTGCTGGCCATCGGCAAACGTCGTCACCAGCTGGCCGAGGAGCGCCTCCATGCCCTCATCGCAAAACGCCAGGATCTCGCCCGCCACCGCCTCGCCATGCTGGGAGCCCGCCTCGACGGCATCAGCCCGCTGGCCACCCTGGGGCGCGGTTACGCCATCGTGCGCACCCCCTCCGGGGAGGTGATCCGCCGCGCATCCCAGGTCAATGCAGGCCAGACCCTGATCACCACCCTCGCAGAGGGAGCGCTGCGGGTACGGGTGGACGAGGTCGACAACTGCTGACAAAAAGTGGGGGCTTGCACCAGGCCCCCGCCACCTTTCTGTGCTCCGATAGCCCGTTATACCAGGGCATGACCGGCCATCTTGCCCGGGTGGCCGGATGGTTTCTCGCCCCCCTTGATCCCCCCCGGTGGATTGCACCTCAGATACTCGAACAACCCGGCCTGCAAATTCACGTTCCAGAAACGCCCCGCCAGGGTGAGGGCGAGACGCTCGGCCGAGAGCCGTGCCAACCCGTGTCGCTGCCAGGCCTCAAAGAGCGGCATCAGGTGGGAGACCAGCCCCTGTGGCAATTGCGACAACGCCAGCCATCCGGTGTCGAGCCCCCCTCTCAGCAACCCGTCGAGACGGGCATCAGGATTGGGCCTCATCACCATGCCGGGAGCACGCACGCCCTTCGCCTGCGCCTCATGCCAGGGCGCCAGCTCCCGGCCATACATGAGGCCGTGGCCGTGAATGTTGCCCCCCGCCCCTGCGCCGAAGGGCAGGATCTCGGCGCCCCACTTGGCCATCTGGTTGTAGCGGCTCTGCTCGGCATCGATGCGCCGCCAGTGGCTGCAGGAGAGCCGCTCCCAACCCCCCGCCTCCAGTGTCCGGGCCCCGTCGGCATACATGACTGCCCGCTGCTGGCCATCGGCGGCCCAGCCCAGGGTGCCTTTCTCGTCGGCGCGCGCCAGATTGGTGCCCGCCATGGAGATGAGTTGATAGAGATCCACCCCGTGCACCCCGCTCGCCATCACATCCGCAATATCCTGGCGCCACACGGCCTCATCCTGACCCGGCAGACCGAAGATGAGATCCGCCACGATCACCGCCTCGTTGTGGCGGGTCAGCGCCGCCAGCCGGGCCAGCAAGGTCTCCCTGTCATCGAAGCGGGCCGCCTGCTGGCGCACGCGGGTATCAAAACTCTGTACGCCGAACGAGAAACGATTGAAGCCACCCGCCAGGGCCGTCTGCCACTTCTCGTCATCAAAGCCGTTGAGCCGCCCCTCCAGGGTCAGCTCCGCATCCACGGTCAGGGGAAAACGGCGGATGGCGCTGGCCAGGCGGGCGAGATCGCCCGCCTCCATGTCGGTTGGCGTGCCGCCCCCCACATAGACCGCCGAGAAAGGCCGGCTCTGGACGAGCGGCGTCTCGGCTGCCTGGTGCAGCGACCCGCAGAGTGCCTCCATGTAGCGGCTCATGCGCGCCGGATTGGCGCCGTTTTCGAAGAAGTTGCAAAAACTGCAGCGCTTGCGGCAAAACGGGATATGGATATAGAGCGCTCGGGCCTTGGCCTCGCTCTCCTGCTGCCACCAGGCTTGCCAGCCGGCATCGTCCAGCATCAGGGGGGCGGCCCCTCCCCGGCTGGCATGGGCCGACGTCTTGGCGGTGAAGGCGAATTTGAGGGGATCCGGGGTACAAAGCCCCGTCATGGTCGAAGAAAGCTGGAGAGTCGTCACTGGGGTTACCCTGCGTAAATAACGCAAATGATAACGAATATCAGTTGCAGGTATTTGTGCTGGATCAAGTCGGGAAGGATTGAGTCGTCACTCTGTCTCCATCAGGGCAGCAGCGCGTCAGGCAAGGAAGGCGTGAAACAACAAGGGAAGAGAGCCACTCTCCCACTGGAGAGTGGTGGCACACACAGGATCAGGCGGTTGATTCAAGGCTCCCGATGGGAGCGCCGCGCCGATACCGGCTGACGGGGGTCAGCCATTGCCGATGATGATGGCAACCCGGCGATTTTCCGCTCGTCCGGCAGCGGTCGCGTTGTCGGCGATGGGCGCCTCTTCTCCGCGGCCGCGGATATCCAGGTTCCCCTGGGGCATACCCACCGACACCAGGACATCGGCCACCGACCGTGCCCGCTTGAGGGAGAGTTGCTGGTTGTAGGCCTCATCACCGTTGGAGTCGGTATGACCGTCCACCCGTGCCCGGTTCAGTCCTACCTCAATCAGGGCCTTGCCGAGTTTCTCCACCACCTGGCGGGTCTCGGGGTTGAGGGCCCCCACATTGTTGGCGAACAGCACCTTGTTGGAGATATCCAGGGTCCATCCCTCGTCGGTCAGGTGAAATCCCTGCTCCTTCAAGGCGGCGATCTGCTCCGCCGTGAGCCCCTGGGGAGGGCTCTGGCACGCCGCCAGCACACTCAGCAACAGTGCCACCAGGCCCGCTTTGATCGGGTTCAACATGCGCATTCTTATCATCCTTTCACTATTTCCGGTTCAACTTCACGTGCTCGTTTTTCGTGTTTCTCTCTCCTCCCTGCGTTGTCGTTTGGCTTGATACATGGCGTCGTCTGCCCATTGCAGCAGGGCATCCGCCGTCCTCCCCTGCTCGGGATAGCGGGCAGAGCCGATGCTGATCCCCACCCCGAGATGGCGACCGTCACTCAATACCACGGGGGTGTTCATGGCCTGCTGCACTCGCCCTATTACCTCGCGCACCTCGTCCTCCCCCTGGATCGGGGTCAGGAGGATGACGAACTCATCTCCCCCCAGCCGGCAGACCAGATCCAGGGGTCTGAGCTGATGCTGCACCCGCCGCGCCACGGCGATCAGCACTTCGTCGCCGATGCCGTGGCCCAGGTTGTCATTGATCTGCTTGAAACGATCGCAATCCAGATAGAGCAGGGCAAAACCTTCATGCCCCTTGTTGCCTGCCAGAATGGCCTGCCCCATGCGAGCCTCGAACAGAGCGCGGTTGGGCAGACCGGTCAGGGGATCATGGGTTGCCTGATGCAGCAGGCTGGCGTTCTCCCGCTTCTGGTGGGCCTGCCAGGCTTCCAGCTCATCGAGCAGCGAATTGAAATCCTCACCCAGCTCGTGCAGCTCGGCGATATTGGCCGCCGGCACCCGCTCCTTGAGGGCACGCTGGCGGCTGACGTTGTAAGCCACCTCGGTCAGGGCCTTGAGGGGTGCCGTGATGGAGCGCTGCATCCGGCGCGCCACATGGAGTGCCCCGAGAATACTGATGAGCAGGCACACCAGGGTAGCCAGCAAGGTCTGCAACAGGAATCGCAGCAGGTACTGGCCGTGACCGACCAGATGCACCCTGGCTATCTCCTTGTGCTCGCGCACCATGGGGAGCGCCACGGGCCCCGGCAGGATCAGACGGGCCAGGTGCTGCTCCAGGGTGGTCCAGGGGGTAGTGATGTCCCGGCGCCAGCTCGCCAGCACCTGGCCGTCCGGCAGCACTATGCTGGCGCTGGCTATGTCTTCCCGGGAGGTGATGGTCTCCAGGGCATCCAGTGCCGCCTCCTTGTCATGGAAGACCACGGCCGCCTCAGTGGTGTAGCTGATGGCCCGCGCCACCAGCTTGAGGTTGTGATCCGCATAAAGGCGCAGCGCCAGCAGCGCCGTGACGGTCAGAAACAGCCCGGCCATGCAGACGGCAGTCAGGGAGATCATCATGTGGGTGCGCCCCAGACTCTGTCGCAGGGTAAGCCTGGGAGTGGCGTGATGGACCGTCATCGCACCTCCTCATCGGCTCGCGCCAGCTTGAGCACGGCCGGGTGTACTCGCACGCCGCTGCGGGCCAGCGCATCCAGATTGACCCGAAAACGCACCCTCTCCTCCCCGGCCTGCAGACAGAAGACCGCATCGGCGATGCACTCGCGGCTCTGCTCGCTGATGCTGAGGATGGCGTGGCCGCGCAGGCGCTCGAACAGGGAGAGGCGCTGCGCCGGTGCCAGCACCCCCAGATAGATGACATCGCAGCGCTGGATCAGCGACTCGTCGTCCATGTCGTAGTGATGGACCTCCACCGGTCGGCCATTGGCCTGCCGTTCGATGGTCAGAAGGGATGACGCATATTCCGTCGGCGCAGTGATGCAGAGCCGAAGTCTGTCGGGCTCGCTGGGCCAGCGGGTGTAACTGAGGATATCGAGCACGGTCTGGCGCACCATGTCGCTGCGCGCCTCGGCGGAGGTTGCCGCCATGGCCTGGTTTGCCAGCATCAGCATGCAGCACAGTGGCGCCAGCCACATCAGTAACCGGAGGTAACAAAACATCTACATGGTGCCCGCGAGAGTGTCCAGGTCGGCGCCGGGGTCACCCGACGCCCATGATGAGAGTGCCTGCATGGCACCGCACCGAGCTTACCAGCCGGGTGGCCAGCCCCCAGAGGCAAGTGGCACGGTTGCGTCACCGGATGTCGCAGCCGTGCCTGCAAGGCGCTCAATGCCCCTGGCAGACACCGTCCATCGACACTACTTCTTGCCAATCCCATATTCGCGCAGCTTGTTGGCGATGGCGGTATGGGAGACACCGAGCCGCTTGGCCAGTTGGCGGGTGGAGGGGAACGCCGGGTAGAGCCGCTCCAGCAGGCGGCTCTCGAAACGCTTCACCGCCTCGTCGAGCCCCCCTTCGAACCACTCGTCGATGAGCGGCATGGCATCGGCCGCCACCGGCAAGTCCACGTGCTCGGGTCCAATCTCGTCCCCTTCCAGCAGGGTCATGGCCCTATAGAGGCAGTTGCGCAGCTGGCGCACGTTGCCGGGCCAGCGGTAGGCGGTGAGGTACTCGGCCATGTTGCGGGTAAAGCGCGGGCGCGGACGCTGCAGTTCGCTGGCAAAGCGCGACACGAACTGCTGGGCCAGGGCCATGATGTCCGCCTTGCGCTCGCGCAGCGGCGGCAGATTGAGGCTAAGCACATTGAGGCGGTAGTAGAGATCTTCGCGAAACTTCCCTTCATGGACCAGATCCAGCAACTGCTTCTGGGTGGTGCAGATGAAGCGCACGTTGACCCTCACCTCCTGCTCGTCACCGACCCGGCGAAACACGCCGTCTTGCAGCACCCGCAGGAACTTGGTCTGCAGATGGGGGGACATGTCGCCGATCTCGTCCAGCATCAGGGTGCCGCCGCTGGCCAGCTCCAGCACCCCGCGCTTGCCCTCGGTGTTGTTGCCAAAGGCGCCGGGGGCATAGCCGAACAGCTCGCTCTCGGCCACGTTGTCCGGCATGGCCGCACAGTTGAGCGCCATGAAGGGGTGGCTGGAGCGCAGGCTGGCGCCGTGGCAGGCCCGGGCCAGCAACTCCTTGCCGGTGCCGGTCTCCCCCACGATGAGCAAGGGGGCGTCCTGCATCGCGAGCTTGGCAGCCTGGGCCAGCACCTCTTTCATCTTCTGGCTCTCGGCCTGGAGGTGCTCAAAGCCCCCCACTTCCACCGCGTGCAGGGCACTGAAGTGCATGCCGACCCGGCGGGCGGATTTGAGCACCACCACGGCGCCGGCCAGAGCCTGCTTGCCCTTCTCTTCGGCCACGAACAGCGGCATCAGATCGCCCAGGTACTCTTCGCCACCGAGGCTCAGCTTGCAGGTCTGGGGCTTGATCTCCCCCGACTCCAGCCAGCGGCCAAACGAGAAGCCTTTGACCAGGGAGGCGATCGCCACGCCGCGCACCTCGTCCGGTGGCAACGCCAGGGTGGTGAGGGCGGCCTGGTTGGCCTGGGTCACCCGCCCCTTGCTGTCGAGGGAGAAGACCAGGTCCGGCAGGGCCTTGAGCAGGGCCTCTATCTCGTGGTGTTCCCGCTCGGAGGGCATGTAGGGGATGGTCTTGACGTCATAGACGCCGGGAATGCGGCGAATTTCCGGCATCAGATGCTGAAAGTCACGGAACTCCAGCTCGGGGAAATTGAGATAGATGATGCCTGAGGTATCGATTTCGATGCCGCGCAGATCGATGTTGTGCTCCACCAGTCGGTCGAGCAATTCCCGGGTCAGGCCCAGACGGTCTTCACAGCTGACTTCAAGACGCATTCGGCACACACTTCCTAGCTAACATTCTGAATAACGGGATAATACAGACTCGATCCCGCCAGTGCGAGCGCTCCCCCACAAAAATGCGGGCCTGCCCCGCTTTCACCGGGCAGGCCCTGTCTGCGCTGGCGCCAGACGGCGGTTACTTCATCAACGCGTCGGTGCGGGCTGCCATGATGAAGTCGTTGCGATGCAAGCCGCCTATCTTGTGGGTCCACCAGCTCACGGTCACCTTGCCCCATTCGAGCAAGATCGCCGGATGATGGAACTCCGCCTCCGCCAGTTCTCCGAGGCGGTTGGTGAACGCCAGCCCCTCCTTGAAGTTGCGAAACACAAATTCACGACGCAGTTGCAGCTCGCCGTTCACCACTAGGGACTGCCAGTCGGGGATGAGGTGCATCAGCTCCCCCAGCTCCTGATCGCTCACCCTGGGGGCATCGGCGCGGCACGCCTCGCATCGTTGACTCGCCAGTTCAGTCATTCGGGACTCCTTTCATGAAACATCGTGGGAATGAATTCGGGTCAGCTCGCCTGCTTGCCGGCAACGGGGGCAAAGCGGGGTGGACGCAGGCCAAGACAACGGGCCTCGGCCACGGCCGCCATGATCCCCGGTCCCTCCAGACCATAGAGGGTATCGAGACGAGGCAGCACGAAATAGGTCGGCTGCATGATGTCGATGCGATAGGGGGTACGCAGGATCTCCAGCAGATCGAAGGGTTGCAGCTCGGGCTTGCCCGAGAGGGCATAAGCGGTCTCGCCGATGGAGGAGAGAATGCCGCCGCCGTAGATGCGCAGCCCCTCCTCCCCCTGCAGGAGACCGAACTCCACCGTGAACCAGTAGAGCCGCGCCAGATAGACCCGCTCCTCCTTGCTGGCATGGCGTCCGAGCCGACCATACAGGTGGGTGAAGTGGGCAAAGGCCGGGTTGGTCAGCATGGCGCAGTGGCCGAAGATCTCGTGGAAGATGTCGGGCTCTTGCAGGTAGTCGAGCTCATCCCGGCGGCGAATGAAGGTGGCGACGGGAAAACGGCGATCAGCGAGCAGCGCGAAGAAGTGATCAAAGGAGATGAGTGCCGGCACCGCCGCCACCGACCAGCCGGTAGCGGGCATCAGGGCGGCGTTGATCTCGCCCAGCTGGGGGATCCGGTCCAGAGGCAGGTCGAGGCGTGCCAACCCGGCCTGGTATTCGTCGCAGGCCTTGCCATCGAGCGCCGCAAGCTGGCGTGCAATCAGGATCCGCCAGGTGCCGTGCTCCTCGTCCGTGTAGTGGATCCTGCCCTGCCCATCCGGTTGGCGGGCCGTGTAGAGACTTGCCATGAGTGATCCCATCCTTCGGGTGCCAGCCGCCATCCGGGCGGTCACTGGCCGTTGAGTCATGGGATCACTGTAACGGTTTGCCCCTCAAAAAAGCAGCCGACCCCGGGGTCGGCTGCTTTTGACAATTGTAAATAATTTGTGACATCCATGTCGGGTGCCAGCCACCTCACGACTTGTTGAGATAACCCGCCAACTGGCCGATCAGCCGCTTGCGCAGCTCCCCCAGCTTCGGCTTCTCGTCGGCACACCAGGGGAGCGGACGACAGGCTTCTATGGTACGCATCCCGAGGCGCGCGGTGAGCAACCCGGCCCCGACCCCTTGGGCAGCGCGGGCGGAGAGCTTGGCGGTCAGCTCGGCCCCCAGCAGATCCATCCCTACCTCGGTCACCAGCTCGGTGGCCCCCGCATAGAGCATGTTGCGAAACACCTGGCGAATGAGGCGGATGCGGCTCCAGTAGCCGAGCTCGATGGCGTAGACATCGGCGATGTCCTCGATCATCCGCAGGTTGCGCCAGAGCATCAGCATCATGTCGACGGTGGCGAGCGGGCTCAGGGCCACCAGCACGGCGGCCTCCCCCGACCATTTGGCGACGCGGGCCTGGGCCAGCTTGTCCCGCTCGGTGAGCACCAGCTGGCTGTAGAGGGTCAGCACTTCCCGATCGTTGTGGCTCTCGTCAAGCTGGGATAGCCAGGTGCGATACCCTTCCCGCCCCTTGTCACCGCTCTTCTCGGCCAGGGCCTCGCAGAAGGCCTGCCCCTGACCCACCCCCTGATGGGCCAGCAGATCTTCGGCTCTTGAGCGCACATCCTGGCGCCGCTTCAAGGTGCGCAGCCGCAGCCATTCGCGCCCCGCCACCCCGGCGGTGCCCACCGCCACCAGGCCGGAGGCGAGCAGCCAGGCGCCGCCCCAGAAGGGGGAGGCGGCAAACTGATCCACCAGAAAAGCGCCAAACTGGCCAAGCGACAGCAGCCCCACCCCACCCAGCCCCCAGGCCAGCAGACGATGGCGGCGCCGAGGCCTGACGGTAAGCGCGGGTTCCACCTCGGTGAGCTCGTCCAGCGTGTCCAGAGGCTCGAAGCTCTCCTCTTCCAGCCGCCGGGCCGGGGCCGGTGGCTGCGCTTCGCTTGCCACCGAGGGCGCGGGCTCCAGCGTCACCTTGCCTTGCAGGGGAGCGGCGTCATCGGTGCGCCATCTTGTCTGATCGTTCATCGCATTCTCTCCTGTGGGCGCCCCTCGAGCACAGCGGGCCACCCACCCGTTATTCGAGGTGATCCCCGAGCAGGAACTCCAGCGCCGCATCGAGCCGGATATGGGGGAGCGCCTGATGGGCGCTCATGGGCAGCGGGCGAAAGGCCTGAAAATCAAACCCTTGAGTTTTCCACCACTGCGCAGGCGGGATCTGGGCAGGCACCTCCCCCGGGAAGAGCAGCAAGGGATCGCCCGAGAGGGTAGTGCCACGAATGGCGGGAAATTCCCGTCCGTCTGCCACCCCCTTGCCCACCTCGGTGGCCTTGATGGCGGCGAGCGCCAGGCATTCGGTCTCTATCCCCTCGAAGCGGGCCTGACCCCGGCCACGGCTCACCAGGTGCTGCAGGAGCGACACCAGAGGTCCGTGCTGCTCCGGCGTGACGTGATCGGCCTTGCTCGCCACAAACAGCAGCTTGTCGATGCGCGGGGCGAACAGACGGCGCCACCAGTTGCTCTTGCCGTAGGCGAAGCTTTCCATGATGCGGGCGATGGCCTGCTGCATGTCACCAAAGCTCGCGGCACCGGCATTGAGGGGCGCCAGGCAGTCCACCAGCACGATCTGGCGATCGAAGCCTGCAAAGTGCTGCTCATAGAAGCCCTGTACCAGATGCTGCTTGTACTGCTCGAAGCGCTGCTTGAAGGTGGCGTAGAGGGTGCCGTCTTCGGGGGAGTGCGTGGGCATTTCCCACACCCAGGGCACGAATTGCAGCAACGGCGCACCGGCATACTCGCCGGGCAACACGAAACGCCCGGGCTGGATGAGGTGAAGCCCGAGCGCCTGCTTGCAGGCGTGCAGATATTCGGTGTAGCGGGCGGCCAGTTCGCTGGCGGCACGCTCCTCGAAGGCTTGCTCCGCCTGCCAGAGCGGCGTCAGCCAGCCTGCCGCCAGGGCTTGCAGCTCGGGACGACGCAGTTGCTCCCGCACCTGCTCGCTCCACTGCTCGTAGTTCAGATCCAGCAGCGGCAAATCCAGCAGCCACTCCCCGGGATAATCCACCAGATCCACATAGAGGGTGGAGATCTCACCCAGGTGCCGACGCAGCGGATGGCGGGTGCGATAACGGATCTCGAGGCGTACCTCGGCCACCCCTCGGGTCGGCGCGGGCCAGGCGGGCGGATCGCCAAACAGGGCATCGAGGCCCCGTTCGTAGGGGAAGGTGGGAATGTGGGCGTTTTGCTGGGGCACCCGGCGAGCACCGAGGATGCGTCCCTGGCGCTGGGCGTCCCAGAGTGGCAGACGACCATCGATGGCCGCGTGCTCCAGTTGATTGACCAGCGCCGTGATAAACGCGGTCTTGCCACTGCGAGAGAGGCCGGTGACCGCCAGCCGGATGTGGCGATCCCGGGCCCGGTTCACCGCGTCAACGGCCTTGTGCTGGAGCACAGACCAGGAGTGTTCGAGTTTGTTGCGTATCAAGGCGGGTCTTCTTCTCCTTGTGATCACATCAGAGAGACGGCCGCGAGGCAGTATCCTCGCGGCCCGGCACGATTAGAGCTTGCTGAACTCCCGTTGCAGGGTGAACTCCTTGGAGGTCACCAGCTTCTCGATGCGCTGCACCCTGGGCTCCAGTGCATCCAGCTCCTGGCCGATGCGGACAAGGGCCTGATGAGGTGTGACGCCTGCCTGCCAGCTGCGCGCCTTCATCCGTACCTCTGCGAACTCGGCATCTTCCTGGGAGTAGAGGGTGACCGGCTTCTTGTCGAGCAAGAACCAGGCGGCAATATAGGCGGTGAAGGTGATGAAGCCGGCGAAGATGAGACCACTGATGGCCAGCAGCCGCACGATCCAGGTCTCCACCCCGAAGTACTCTGCCAGACCGGCACAGACCCCGGCAATCTTGCCTCGCTGGGGATCCCGGTACAGGTTGCGCCCTTCACGACTGACACTGTTCATACCTTGTTCCTCCAACCGGGGACTTCCGCATCCAGAATCGACGCCAATACGGTTTCGGCCCGCTCCGGCTTTTTGCCACGGTCATGACCTCTCTCATTGAAAACCGTCATACCTTGTTTCTCCAACCAGGAACCTCGGCATCCAGAATCGACTCCAGGGCGCCGACCCGTTCCTGCATCTTCTCGGCACGCACCAGCAAGCCCTGCAGCTGTTCACGCTCACCATCGGCAAGACCGGCGCCAATGCGTCCCTTGGCGCGGTAGTGCAGCACCAGCCAGATGGGGGCCACCACCACCATGAAGACCACCATGGGAACCATCAATACACCCAGCAGATCTTCCATCTGTTACTCTCCCTGTTTCGGTGCCGGATTGTGCTGGCCCAGCTTCTGGCGCATGGCTTCCAGCTCGCGGCTGATCTGGTCGTCCGCTTCCAGCTCGGCAAACTGCTGGGCGAGCGCCTTGTCGGACTGCCCCAGATCGGCGCGGGCTTCCATCTCGTCGATGCGGCGCTCCATGCGCTCGAACTTGCTCACCACGGCCTGACTGTCGCCACGGGCCACCTGGCTTTGCACGTTGAGGCGGCTGCTGGCGGCTTCGCTGCGAATGGCCATCGCCTTCTGGCGGGCACGGGCGTCTTCCAGCTTGGCTTCCAGCTGGCGGATCTCCTCCCCCAGCTTCTCGATGCCGCTGTCCACCGCCTGCTGTTCCCGAGACAGGGCGTCGGCAAGCTCCGCCTGTTTGCTCTTCTCGATGAGGGCGGCCCGGGCCAGATCTTCGCGCCCCTTGGTCAGGGCCAGCTCGGCCTTGCCCTGCCACTCGGCGACCCGCTCCTGATGGCGGCTCACCTGACGGCCGATCTCTTTTTGATTCGCGAGGAAGCGGGCCAGGTTGGAGCGCTCCTTCACCAGTTCATCTTCCATCTCCTGGATGATCAGACGCACCATCTTCTGGGGATCTTCCGCCTTGTCGAGCAGGGCCGTCAGATTGGAATTGATGATGTCGGCCAGGCGAGAAAAAATGCTCATGATTGTACTCCTGTGATAGGCATCGGGTTGTGTCTCCATTGACAATGGCAACTTGTGTGCCAATCTGGAACAATATTTAACTTGTTGATTTATATGGGCACTCAGAATGCAGTTCAAGTCCCTGGGAAACAAGTGATGATTAAAATAACCAACTTTTGGTAAGATTAACCAGATTTTTCAACTCACAGGGGCAGGGATGACCACGGCCACGGAAAGTCTGTTGGGTGAATCCAACGCATTTCTAGAAATCATCGAGCAGGCATCGCGCCTCGCGCCGCTGCGCAAGCCCGTGCTCATCATCGGCGAGCGTGGGACCGGCAAGGAGCTCATCGCCCACCGCCTACATTATCTCTCGGATCGCTGGGATCAAAGCTTTGTCACCATCAACTGCGCCACCTTGAGCGAGAGCCTGCTGGAGACCGAGCTGTTTGGCCACGAGGCGGGCTCCTTCACTGGCGCCGCCAAGCGTCATCAGGGGCGCTTCGAGCGGGCCGACGGCGGCACCCTGTTCCTCGACGAACTGGCCACCACCAGCGCCCGGGTGCAGGAAAAACTGCTGCGGGTCATCGAATACGGGGAGTTCGAGCGGGTGGGCGGTGCCAAGCCCCTCAAGGTGGATGTGCGGCTGGTGTGCGCCACCAACGAGGATCTGCCTGCACTGGCAGAGAAAGGACGGTTTCGTCACGACCTGCTGGACCGGCTCGCCTTCGACGTCATCACCCTGCCCCCCCTGCGGGAGCGGCGCGAGGACATCCTGATGCTGGCGGAACACTTCGCCCACGGCATGACCCGGGAGCTGGGGTATCCGCTCTTTGCCGGCTTCTCGCGCAAGGCGACCCAGCTGCTGCAAGATTACCCCTGGCCGGGCAACGTGCGGGAGCTCAAGAACGTGGTGGAGCGCAGTCTCTATCGCCAGGGCAACCCCCAGTTGCCGCTGGCGGATCTGGTGCTCAATCCCTTTGACTCCCCCTGGCGCCCCCGTGCCCGAGGTGACGCCGCCCCTTCCACCGACGCGCCGACCTCGGCAGAAACGGCCCCGACCCCGACCCTGCCGCTGGATCTCAAAGGGGCGGTGGCGGAGTACGAGATTAATTTACTCAAGCAAGCGATGCAGCAATCCCAGTATAATCAGCGCAAAGCAGCCCAGTTGCTGGCCCTGAGCTATCACCAGTTCCGGGGGATGCTGCGCAAATATCAATTGCTGGACGGGGATGACAACAGTGGCAACCAGGAGGCGGGCTGATGCCTGGCACCGGGTCTGTGCGCGCGGATAACGCGGCGCACGTCACCCCTGACGGGAGCGCCTGCCCGGCCGCCCCCCGCAACGCGCCCGCCCCCTGGCGGGCAACTTTGTCTGAAAACATGGTTCCAACATGAGAATGCTCACCCCCCTGCTGCTTGGTCTCCTGGTCCTGGTCAGCGGCTGTCAGAAACGCGATGAAGCCTCCAAAACCGGGCTCATCTATTGTGCCGAAGGGGCACCCCGAACCTTCAACCCGCAGCTTGCCAATTCGGATGCGACCCTGGATGCCAGTGCCCGTCCCATCTACGATCGCCTGCTCGAGGTCAATGCCAACACCCTCGGCATCGAAGGGGGGCTCGCCACCCGCTGGCAAAGCAGCGAGGACGGTCTCTCCTATACCCTGACCCTGCGCAAGGGAGTGACCTTCCACCGTACCCCCTGGTTCAGCCCGACCCGTCACTTCAATGCCGACGACGTCCTGTTCACCTGGCAGCGCCTGCTGGACGAACACCACCCCTTCCACGCCGTCTCCGGCGGCGAGTACCCCTATTTTTACAGCTTGGGGCTCGGCAACCTCATCAAGCGGGTCTACAAGAAGGGGCCCTATGAGGTGGTGTTCGAGCTGAACCGCCCCGATGCCTCCTTCCTCGCCACCCTGGCCAGCGACTACGCCATCGTGCTCTCCGCCGAGTACGGGGAGCAGATGCTAAAGGCCGGCACCCCGGCGCTGCTGGACAGCCGCCCCATCGGCACCGGCCCCTTCAGCTTCAAGGAGTATCGCCACAACGAGTTCGTGCGATACCTGCGTCACCCCGGCTACTGGGGCGGCGAGGCCAGAATGGAGCAGCTCATCTACGACATCACGCCCAAATCCTCCAAGCGACTGGCCAAGCTGTTGACCGGCGAGTGCGACGTGATGAGCACCCCCTCTGCCAGCCAGCTGTCGGTGATAGACAAGGACTCCCACCTGGATTTGTCGGTGCAGTCGGGGATGAACGTCGCCTTCCTCGCCCTCAATACCCGCAAAGCCCCGTTCAACAAGGTGCAGGTGCGCCAGGCCCTCGCCAGCGCCATCAATGTGCAGAATCTGCTGCAGGCTGTCTATTTCGAGACCGGCCAGAGCGCTGCCAGCCTGCTGCCGCCCCTCTCCTGGGGTTACAACCCCTCCCTGCCCCAACGCAAGCCGGATCTCAAGCTCGCTCGCCAGTTGCTCAAGGACGCGGGCTACCCCAACGGCTTCGAGATGCAGGTGCTGGTGCAACCCGGCGCCCGTCCCTACAACCCGGACGGCCTCAAGACGGCGCAACTGATGCGCAGCGATTTCGCCAAGATTGGGGTGAGCCTCAAGATAGTGCAGCAGGCCTGGCCGGTCATCGAGACCCGGCTCGCCCATGGACAATATGACAGCCTGCTCTCTGGCTGGATCGCCGACAACGCGGATCCGGACAACTTCTTCCGCCAGTTGCTGAGCTGCGCCGCCGTCGAGCGGGGCAACAACTACAGCCGCTGGTGCAGCCCGGCGTTTGATCAGCTGCTGGACGATGCGGTGACCACCCCGCAGCTCGCCTTCCGCCTGCGCAACTATTACTATGCCCAGTCCCTGCTCAACGAGCAGTTGCCGCTCATTCCCCTGGCCCATGCCCTGAGAACCCAGGTGAGTCGCAGCGACATTCAGGGGCTGACCCTGATGCCCTTTGGCGGCACCACCTTCAACCAGGCCCATCGGGAGTGACCATGACAGATAACCACTCCATCGTCGGGCCATCGGCGCACCGTCCCCAGGAGGCATAAGCATGTTTTTTTATATCCTGCGCCGCATCACCCTGCTGGTGATCACCCTCCTGGTGCTGACTCTGGGGGCCTACCTCCTGGAGTTTCGCCTCATCACCCAGGTGCTGGATTTCTGGCACGGCTATCCTGACTTCCTCCAGCGCATCGCCGCCGGGGATTTCGGGCTCTCCAGCGTCTCCGGCCAGCCGGTCCTCGACGAGATCCGTCACTACTTCCCGGCGACCCTGACCCTCTGCCTCGCCGCCTTCGCCATCTCGCTGCTGGTGGGCATCCCCCTGGGCACCCTCGCGGCCCTCTATCAGGGGCGCAGCCCGGACCTCTCCATCATGGCCGCCGGCCTCGTCGGCTATGCCATCCCGGTCTTCTGGCTGGGGCTGCTGATGGTGATGTTCTTCTCCCTGGATCTTGGCTGGCTCCCCTCCTCTGGCCAGATCAGCCTGCTCTACGACGTGCCCTCCATCACCGGGATCGCCATCGTCGATGTGCTGATGAGCCAGGAGCCCTGGCGGGAAGCGGCCCTGCACGACGCCCTGCGCCATCTGGTACTGCCTTCCCTGGTGCTGGCCGTGGTGCCCACCACCGAGGTGATCCGCCACGTGCGCAGCTCCCTCATCGACGTGATGAAACAGAACTACATCAAGGCTGCCGCCAGCCGCGGACTCTCCCGCCGCCAGATCGTCTGGCGTCACGGGCTCAAGAACGCCCTGCCCCCCGTGTTGCCGCTGCTGGGGCTGCAACTTGGCAGCGTGCTCACCTCCGCCATGATCACCGAGGTGGTGTTCGACTGGCCCGGCATCGGCCGCTGGCTGGTGAGCAGCATCGCGCTGCAGGACTATGCCGCCATCCGCGGCGCCTTCCTGGTGGTGGCGAGCTTCGTCATCTTCATCAGCGTCAGCACCGATCTGCTGACCACCATCATGTATCCGGCACGGCGTAAAGAACTCTATGCAAGACAAGATTGATTGCGGTCTGTGGATGAACCACGGCGGCCCATGGGCCACCGGCGCACAGGCGTGCCCATCCCCTTGCGACCAGCACGGGAGCCTGCATCATGCACGATAAATCGAACATCTATCCGGAGCTCAAGATCCTCTCCCCCCTGGAGCAGACCTGGGCCTCCTACCGACGCAACCCGCTGGCCATGGCGGGGCTCTGGTGCTTCGGGCTGCTGCTGCTGGTGACCCTCATCGGTCCCCTGGTAATCCCCTACGGCATCGACGATCAGCACAGCAGCCACCTGCTGCTCGCCCCCTCCTGGGCCAACAGCGGCAACATCGATTACTTCCTGGGGACCGACGATCTGGGGCGCGACATCCTCTCCCGTCTGGTGGCCGGGGCCAGACTCACCTTCGGCAACGCCCTGCTGGTGGTGCTCATCGCGCTGGTCATCGGCTCGGCCATCGGCATCCTCGGTGGCATGAGCAAGGGGGTGAAGTCGAGCGTGCTCCATCACCTGCTCGATACCCTGCTCTCCATCCCGTCCCTGCTGCTGGCCATCATCGTCGTGGCCATCCTGGGGCCGGGTCTGTTCAACACCCTGATCGCCATCACACTCGCGTTGATACCGCCTTTCATCCGGGCGACCTACAACGCGGTCCACGCCGAGATGCAGAAGGAGTACATCATCGCCAGCCGCCTCGACGGCTCTCCGCCCCAGCGGATCATGCGTCTGGCCATCTTGCCGAACATCGTCGAGACCCTGGTGACCCAGACCACCCGCACCCTCTCCGCCGCCATCCTGGACATCTCGGCGGTGGGCTTCCTCGGTCTCGGGGCCCAGTCTCCCCAGCCGGAGTGGGGTGCCATGCTGGCCGATTCGAGCGATCTTATCTATCTGGCCCCCTGGACGGTGACCCTGCCCGGGATGGCCATCCTGTTCAGCGTGCTGGTGACCAACCTGGTGGGCGAAGGCATTCGCGAAGCACTCAAAGAGGGGAACGACTGATGTTGCCAGCCTTGTTATCTATCCCCGCCCCCGGACGCCCTGAGCGGCCCGGCTGCGCCCTGAACGGGGGACGTTGCTGATGCCCCTGCTCGACATACGCAACCTCACCATCGAAATCGACACCCCCCAGGGCAAGGTCAAGGCGGTGGACAGAGTCAGCCTGACCCTGAACGAGGGGGAGATCCGCGGGCTGGTGGGGGAATCCGGCTCGGGCAAGAGCCTGGTGGCCAAGGTGATCGTCGGCATCCAGAAGGACAACTGGACGGTGCGCGCCGACCGGATGCGCTTCAACGACATGGACCTGCTGACCATGGCGCCCAAGGAACGACGCCGCATCATGGGGCGGGAGATAGCGATGATCTTCCAGGACCCCATCAGCTGCCTCGACCCCTCGGAGGAGATAGGCACCCAGCTCGAGGAGGCCATCCCCACCAGCGCCTTCACCGGCAAGTTCTGGCAGCGCTTCCAGTGGCGCAAGAAGCGGGCCATCGCCCTGCTGCACCGGGTCGGGGTCAAGGATCACCGCAAGGTGATGCGGGCCTATCCACACGAGCTGTCGGACGGCATGTGCCAGAAGGTGATGATCGCCATGGCCATCGCCAACCAGCCGCGCCTGCTGGTGGCGGACGAGCCCACCAGCGCCATGGAGTCCACCACCCACTCCCAGATCCTGCGGTTGCTGGACAAGATGAACAAGCTGGGCAATACCACCATCCTCATCATCAGCAACGACATCGCCGCCATCGCGAACCTGACCGACACCCTCAACATCATGTATTGCGGCCAGATGGTGGAAGTGGGGACCCGGGACCAGATCCTGGAATCCCCTCACCACCCCTATACGGATGCCCTGCTCAAATCCATCCCCGACTTTGACAAGCTGGTGCGCCACAAGTCCCGGCTCGAGACCCTGCCCGGAGTGATACCGCCGCTGCAGCATCTGCCCATCGGCTGCCGCCTCGGCCCACGCTGCCCCTACGCCCAGAAGCAGTGCGTGCAGACGCCGCTGATGAGCAAGGTCAAGGGGCATCAGTTCAGTTGCCACTTCCCGCTCAACATGGAAGAACCGAAGAAATGAACCGGCACCAGACCCTGATCCGGGGCACCTGCCCGCCCCGTCAGCCCCTCTATCCGGCGAGCACACCCAAGGAGACCACGTCGTGACCGAACCTTCCCTGTTGCAGGTCAGGGGCCTGTGCAAGACCTACCAGAACCGCACCGGCCTGTTCAGGCGCCGTGCGGTGGAGGCGATAAAGCCCCTCTCGTTCGATCTCGAGGTGGGCCAGACCCTGGCCATCGTCGGGGAGGCGGGCTCGGGCAAGAGCACCCTGGCCCGCATTCTGGCGGGCATGATTGAACCGAGCGGCGGGGAGATCGCCATCGAGGGGCAACCCATGGTCCACGGCGATTACCAGACACGCTGCAAGCTGCTGCGGATGATCTTCCAGGACCCCAACACCTCCCTTAACCGGAAAATCCGGGTCGGCCAGATCCTGGAGACCCCCCTTCGCCTCAACACGGCCCTGAGCGAGGAGGAGCGCCGGGAGAAGGTGATCCAGACCCTGCGCATGGTGGGCATGCTGCCCGACCACGCCCTCTTCTATCCCCAGATGCTCTCCGCCGGCCAGCAGCAGCGGGTGGGGCTGGCGCGGGCGCTCATCCTCAATCCCAAGATAGTGGTAGCTGACGAGGCACTCTCGACCCTGGATATTTCGGTACGCTCCCAGATCATCAACCTGCTGCTGGAGATGCAGGAGACCATGGGGCTGAGCTATGTACTGGTGGCCAACGATCTGGGGATCGTGAGCCACATCAGCGACGAGGTGCTGGTGATGCACGAAGGGCGTGTGGTGGAGCGCGGCAAGACCTTGCGGGTCTTCGCCGATCCCCAGCACGACGTCACCCGCCGCCTCATTCAGAACTACAACAACGAATACCGCCGCTGATCTCGCGGCGCGTTTCCCCTTGCGCAGACATAAAAAAACCCGGCCTGATGTCTCATCAGTCGCCGGGGAATTGCGCTCAAAAAAGTGATTGCGTCGCTCGTAGTAGGAACAGGGGAATGGTAGGCAGCCCCCGTCACCTCAACAACTGTCAGATCTGACAGGCAGTCCGCTATGGAACCGGAATTGCGGATCCGGCGAACAGATGAGCTCGGCCTCCAGGCGACCGAAGAAGGCCACCCGCTCGCTGATGTCTTCGTCTGCGAACGTCTGTGCCAGGGCCAGGTAGTCCTGATAGTGACGCGCCTCCGAGCGCAGCAGGGAGACATAGAAGCGGCCAAGCTCCTCGTCCAGATGAGGGGCCAGCCTGGCAAAACGCTCGCAGGATCGCGCTTCGATATAGGCACCGATGATCATCTTGTCCACCACGGCCGCCGGCTCGTAGGTGCGCACATGGGTCAGCAGGCTGCGGGCATAGCGGGAGGCGGTGACGGGACCATAGGGGATGCCCCGTGCGGCCATGATCTCCAGCACCTGCTCGAAGTGGTGCAGCTCCTCCTGGATGAGGCGCACCATGGGGAACAGCAGGGGATTGCGCTCCAGCTCGGCAAACACGCTCCTGTCTGATTCGCCCATGGTGCGCTTGCCGAGGATCTCCGCCTTCTCCGGCAAGGCATCGAGCTCCCGGTAGAAGGTCAGCTTGGGCAACAGGTGACGCTTCTCCTTGGGCAGGCAGTAGCGGCGCACCAGGCTGTGGGCGGTGAGTGCCGCCTTGTTCTCGCAGTTGGCGTGATCGATAAGCAGGGTCGGCAACTGGGCGGGATCCCGCGCCATTTCCACCCACTCATCCGGGGTCTCGCAATGCAGGAACTGGCGAACGGGGGCTAACAGGTCATCCATCTGAACTCTCATCTGTTGATACGACACGCGGCGCCTGGCGCCGGGGGGCCTATGCTAACGGATCCCGCCCGGCCTGCCCACCGCCATCATGGCTCAGCCCGTCAGACGCCTGAGGGAGTCGCGGCGGATCAGGGTGCCGCTGAAGGCGGGCAGTGCGTCCCGGCTCCCCTCCTCCACCATGGTGATCAGGCGGTTGATGGTCTCCTGGATCATCCCGTTCACCGGCATCTTGACGCTCGACAGCGCGGGAATGACGTAAGGGGCCAGGGGGATGTCGTCGAACCCCACCACCGAAACCTCGTCAGGCACCATCACACCGGCTTCGTGCAGCCGTTTGATCGCCCCGATCGCCATGTCATCGTTGCTGGCCACCAGGGCGCTGAAGCGAGCGCCTCGCGCCAGCAAGGTCGAGACGGCGGCCGCGCCACAGGCGGGGGTCCATTTGCCGGGAGCGATCAAGGTCTCCTGCACGGGGATGCCGTGCCGGATCAGCGCCTGTCGGTAACCGGCCAGGCGCTCGGCGCCGGTGGGGGAATCCGCAGAGCCTGCGATGAAGGCGATCTCCCTGTGCCCCATGGCCACCAGCTTGTCCACCACCGCCTCCGCCGCCGCCTGCTGATCCGCATAGACGCAGTGGGCCGGATGGCGGCTCAGACGCCGGTTGAGCACCATGATGGGCTGCTCATGCTGCTCGATGATCTCGTCCATCTCCTCCACCCCAAGAAAGCGCGGATAGATGATGACGCCATCGCAACGGGAATCGAGCAGATACTGGATGGCCTGGCGCTCCTCGTCGGCGCTGTGCTTGCCGTCCGCCAGTATGAGCTGGCGCCCGCGATCCTCGGTCATCCGCGCCACCTGGGAGAGCAGCTCGCCGAAGTAGACGCCGTGGTAGAGGGTGTTGGTAACCACCAGTCCCAGGGTCCGGGTATGCCTGGTCGCCAGCTGCCTCGCCACCAGGTTGGGGCGATAGCCGCACTCCTCGATGGCCTGCTGCACCCGGTCCCGGGTCTCCTGGCTGGTGTAACCATTGCCCGACAACACCCGGGAGACCGTCGCCTTCGACACCCCTGCCCGCCTTGCCACCTCCAGCATCGTCGTCATTGTGTTCTCCCTTGCTCGTAACGGGGCGCAGTGTACTGCACCGCCCCCGGCTTGTCGTCGCACGAATGGCGTGCAGGCCCGGGTTCAGTGATCCCATTCACGGATCCGGACGCTCGCTGCACAAGATGCTTGTCTCCCGCGCTCAGGCCGCGCACTCTATGTGGAACCGGTTCCACATTCAGTTTCATGCGCGTTCCCGCCCTTCGCGGCGGCGGGGGCGAGCAGGCCCACTTGGTTAAAAGGATCTACCTCGATGTCAAAAAACTATGCGGCTCTGGCCGGTACCGTCATCACCGCACTCGGCGGCGCCGACAACGTCGTCGCCGTGACCCACTGCATGACGCGGCTGCGCTTTGTGCTCGGCGATCCCGCCCGGGTCAATGGCCCTGCCCTCAAGGCGATCACCGGCGTGCTCGGGGTGGTGCAGGCGGACAACCAGTGTCAGGTGATCATCGGCAACACCGTCTCCCACGCCTATCGCGAGGTGCTGGCCCTGCTGCCCCAGGGTGGCGGGCAGACCCCGCTTCCGGAAGTTTCCGCTGGCTGGAGCCTGCGCCGCATGGGCGCCGCCATCCTCGACGCCCTGATCGGCACCATGTCCCCCCTCATCCCGGCCATCATCGGCGGCTCCATGCTCAAGCTGCTGGCCATGGTGCTGGAGATGACCGGCGTGCTGGAGAAAGGCTCCTCGACCCTCACCATCCTCACGGTGGCCGGGGATGGGGCCTTCTTCTTCCTGCCCCTGATGGTGGCCGCCTCCGCCGCCGTCAAGTTCAAGACCAACATGTCCCTGGCCATCGCCATCGCAGGCGTGCTGGTGCACCCCAGCTTCATCGAGCTGATGGCCAGAGCCGCCGAAGGAGAGCAGGTGACCTTCGCCCTGGTCCCGGTGACCGCGGTCAAATACACCTACACCGTCATTCCGGCCCTGGTGATGACCTGGTGCCTCTCCTACATCGAGGGCTGGGTCGACCGCATCACTCCGGCGGTCACCAAGAACTTCCTCAAACCCATGCTGATCGTGCTGATCGCGGCGCCGCTGGCCATCCTCTTCATCGGCCCCGTCGGCATCTGGATTGGCACCGCCATCTCCGGCCTGGTCTACACGGTCCACGACTACCTGGGCTGGCTGTCGGTGGCCATCATGGGGGCTTTGTGGCCCCTGCTGGTGATGACCGGCATGCACCGCGTCTTCACCCCGACCATCATCCAGACCATCGCCGAGACCGGCAAGGAAGGCATGGTGATGCCCTCCGAAATCGGCGCCAATCTCTCTCTTGGCGGCTCGTCCCTGGCGGTGGCCTGGCGCACCCGTAACCCGGAACTGCGCCAGACGGCGCTCGCGGCGGCCGCCTCCGCCATCATGGCGGGGATCTCCGAACCCGCACTCTACGGTGTGGCCCTGCGCCTCAAGCGTCCGCTCATCGCGAGCCTCATTAGCGGCTTTGTCTGCGGTGCCGTCGCCGGCATGGCGGGGCTCGCCAGCCACTCCATGGCCGCCCCCGGGCTCTTTACCAGCGTGCAGTTCTTCGATCCGGCCAACCCCATGACCATCGCCTGGGTGTTCGGCGTGATGGCCCTCTCCGTGGTGCTCTCCTTCGTGCTGACCCTGGTGATGGGGTTCGAGGACATCCCGGTCGAGAGCCCGGCCCCCCGCGCCGAGCCCGTGCAACCCGTCGCCACCAGCCAGGCGCAGGCCGGACTGTGACACCCCATTCAGACATGACAAGAGGTAACCAATGTCGTTAACAAGATTTCCCGAGGGCTTTCTCTGGGGCGGTGCCCTGGCCGCCAATCAGGCGGAGGGCGGCTATCTCGAGGGGGGCAAGGGGCTGACCACGGTGGACATGATCCCCCATGGCCCGCGCCGCATGGCGGTCAAACTCGGCCAGGAGAAGCGCATCACCCTGCAAGATGACGAGTTCTACCCAAGCCACGGAGCCATCGATTTCTATCACCGCTATCGGGAGGACATCGCCCTGATGGCCGAGATGGGCTTCACCGTGTTTCGCACCTCCATCGCCTGGGCCCGTCTCTACCCCAGGGGGGACGAGCGCGAGCCCAATGCCGAGGGCATCGCCTTCTACCGGGCGGTGTTCGAGGAGTGCAGAAAGTACAACATCGAGCCCCTGGTGACCCTGTGCCACTTCGATGTGCCCATGCACCTGGTGACCGAGTACGGCTCCTGGCGCAACCGCCAGATGGTGGAGTTTTTCACCCGCTACGCCCGCACCTGCTTCGAGCAGTTCGACGGCCTGGTGAAGTACTGGCTCACCTTCAACGAGATCAACATCCTGCTGCACAGCCCCTTCTCCGGGGCGGGGCTGGTGTTCGAGGAAGGGGAACACCAGGATCAGGTGAAGTATCAGGCCGCCCACCACGAGCTGGTGGCCAGCGCCCTGGCGACCCGGATCGCCCACGAGGTGAACCCGGCCAACCAGGTGGGCTGCATGCTGGCGGGGGGCAACTTCTACCCCTACTCCTGCAAGCCCGCCGACGTCTGGACCGCCCTCCAGAAAGATCGGGAGAACCTCCTCTTCATCGACGTGCAGGCCAGGGGCGCCTATCCGGCCTATGCGCAGAGGGTGTTTCGTGACAAGGGGGTCACCCTGGTGAAGGGGCCGGAAGATGACGAGATCCTCAGGCACACAGTAGATTTCGTCTCCTTCAGCTACTACGCCTCCCGCTGCGCCGCCGCCGACATGAATGCGGGCAACACCAGCGAGGCCAACGTGGTCAAGTCCCTGCGCAATCCCCACATCGAGGTGAGCGAGTGGGGCTGGGGCATCGACCCCCTGGGCCTTCGCATCACCCTCAACACCTTGCACGATCGCTACCAGAAGCCCCTCTTCCTGGTGGAAAACGGCCTGGGGGCAGTGGACGAAGTGAACGAGCAAGGGGAGATAGAGGACGACTACCGCATCGACTACCTGCGCGCCCACATCGAGGCCATGGGGGACGCCATCAAGGACGGCGTGCCCCTGATGGGGTACACCAGCTGGGGCTGCATCGATCTCGTCTCCGCCTCCACCGGGGAGATGAGCAAGCGCTATGGCTTCGTCCACGTGGACAGGGACGACGCCGGCCATGGCACCCTGGCCCGCCGGCGCAAGAAGTCGTTCTGGTGGTACAAGAAGGTGATCGCGAGCAACGGGGAGGATCTGGCCTGAGGCCCCCCTCAGTTTCGCCGCAAGGCGCATCCATGCAACAGGGGGGCCGAGGCCCCCCTGTTGTTCATCGCGCTGGCAATCTGAAAACGTTTAACTGCCTTCGTTGAAGATCTCGAGGTTGCTGGTCCCTTCCTGCCACTCGCGCACCGCCTTGTTGTCGTCGCTGCGCAGGGCATTGAGGTGGTCCAGATAACCCTGATCCACGTCGGAGGTCACATAGTGACCGTTGAAGACCGAGGTCTCGAAGTGGCGCAGCTCGGGGTTGATCTCCCGCACCGCCTCTTCCAGATCTTCCAGATCCTGGAAGATGAGGCCGTCGGCACCGATAAGCTTGCACACCTCTTCCACTTCACGACCATGGGCAATGAGCTCGTTGGCGGTGGGCATGTCGATGCCGTAGACGTTGGGGAAGCGAATTTCCGGTGCGGCCGAGGCGAAGTAGACCTTGGCGGCCCCCGCTTCACGGGCCATCTGGATGATCTGCTCGGAGGTGGTGCCCCGCACGATGGAGTCGTCCACCAGCAACACCTTCTTGCCCTTGAATTCGGAGCTGATGGCGTTGAGCTTGCGGCGCACCGACTTCTTGCGCTGGGTCTGGCCCGGCATGATGAAGGTACGGCCGATGTAGCGGTTCTTCACGAAGCCCTGACGGTACGGCAGGCCCAGGGTGTGGGCGATTTCCAGCGCCACGTCGCAGGAGGTCTCGGGGATGGGGATGACCACGTCCACGTCGAGATCATCCCACTCCCGTGCGATCTTCTGGCCCAGCTTGCGACCCATGTTGAGGCGGGCGGCATAGACGGAGACCTTGTCGATGAAGGAGTCGGGACGGGCGAAGTAGACGTATTCGAAGATGCAGGGGTTCATCTGCGGGCTCTCCGCACACTGCTCGGAGAAGAGCTGGCCCTGCTCGGTGATGTAGATGGCCTCGCCCGGGGCGACGTCACGCACCGTCTCGAAGCCGATGGCGTCGAGGGCCACGCTCTCGGAGGCGAGCATGTACTCCACCTGCCCCTGCTCGTCGACCCGGCGACCCAGGATCAGCGGGCGAATGCCGTTGGGGTCGCGAAAGCCGATGAGGCCGTGGCCGATCACCAGAGAAACAACGGCATAGGCGCCGCGGATCTGCTGGTGCACCTTGCGCACCGCCGAGAAGATATCTTCCGGGCGCAGCGCCATCTTGTCGCACAAGTCCAGCTCGTGGGCCAGCACGTTCAACAGCACTTCGGAGTCCGAGGTGGTGTTGATGTGGCGGCGGGCCACCTTGAACTGCTGCTCCTTGAGCTCCTTGGCGTTGGTGAGGTTGCCGTTGTGGGCCAGCACCATGCCGTAGGGGGAGTTCACGTAAAACGGCTGCGCCTCTGCCGCACTGGAGCTGCCTGCGGTGGGATAACGGACGTGTCCGATGCCGATATTCCCTTTCAGGCGCTGCATGTGGCGCACTTCAAACACATCCTTCACCAGACCGTTGGCCTTGCGTTGCCGGAAGTTTCCACTGTCAATGGTCACGATCCCGGCGGCATCCTGTCCCCTGTGCTGCAACACCGTCAAGGCGTCGTAGAGGGCCTGATTGACGGGGGTGGTGCCAACTATACCGACAATACCGCACATGTCTTTGCTACCTCGAAGTCACTGTACCTGTTGAAGAAAACTGGACGAGTTCATCATGAACCCGAAAAACCACTGGATCACCGGCTTGAACTCCGGCACCAGCCTGGACGCCACCCACCAGTCGCTCTGGGAGAGGCTGGTGAAGGTATCCATGAAAAACAGCAGGGCGCTGACGATCAGCACCCCGCGAATGGCGCCAAAACAGACCCCGAGCACCCTGTCGGTGCCGGAAAGCCCGGTCTTTTCCACCAGCAGGCCCACCACGTAGTTCACCACGCTGCCGAGGATCAGGGTCGCCACGAACAGGGCGGCGATGGCCAGACCGTTGCGCACCATGGCATCGGAGAAAGAGGTGAAATAGACGGCGAGATCGGGATAGAAATGGCTGGCAATGAAAAAGGCGACGAACCAGGTGACCAGAGACATGGCCTCCTTGAGAAAGCCGCGCACCAGGCTGATGAGGGCGGAGAAACCGACGATGCCGATGATGGCGTAATCAATCCAGACCATAGAAAAAGATGTCCTGCGAAATTGCGGCGCAGTCTAACAAAAACGATTGCGCAATGCTTGATAAAATTGTGTTACAGGCCCGAAGGGAGCTATCCCTTCCCCTTGCGGCGGGTTTCCCGGGCCCAGAATGCACAACGCCATGGCATGCCATGGCGTTGTCGTCTGCAACGAGCGCTTACCCGATGTGGGTCAGGCCGCCCATGTAGGATTGCAGCGCAGCCGGGATGGCGATGCGGCCATCTGCCTGCTGGTAGTTCTCGAGCACGGCCACCAGGGTACGACCCACCGCCAGACCGGAACCATTCAGGGTGTGAATGAGCTGCGGCTTGCCGTCGATGCGCACGCGAGCCTGCATGCGGCGCGCCTGGAAGTCGGTGCAGTTGGAGACGGAGGAGATCTCGCGATAGGTGTTCTGGGCCGGCAGCCACACTTCCAGATCGTAGGTCTTGGCGGCGCAGAAGCCCATGTCACCGGTGGAAAGTGCCATCACGCGATACGGCAGCTCCAGCAGTTGCAGTACCTTCTCGGCGTGACCCACCATCTCTTCCAGGGCATCCCAGGATTTTTCCGGGTGCACCAGTTGCACCATCTCGACCTTGTCGAACTGGTGCATACGGATGAGGCCACGGGTATCACGACCGTAGGAGCCCGCTTCGGAACGGAAGCAGGGGCTGTGGGCGGTCATCTTGATGGGCAGCTCCTGCTCGTCGAAGATCTCGTCACGGGCCATGTTGGTGAGCGGCACTTCGGAGGTCGGGATGAGGGAGAACTTGCGCACCTTGCCTTCGTCTTCCCCTTCCCCTTCGATGCCGGTATTGAAGAGGTCCTGGGAGAACTTGGGCAGCTGGCCGGTGCCGTACAGGCTGTCCGGGTTGACCAGATAGGGCACGTAGCACTCGGTGTAGCCGTGCTGCAGGGTGTGCAGGTCCAGCATGAACTGGGCCAGGGCGCGGTGCAGACGGGCAATCTGGCCCTTCATCACCACGAAACGGGCACCGGAGAGCTTGACGCCGTTCTTGAAGTCGACCCCCTTGGCCGCCTCACCCAGATCGATGTGATCGCGCACCGGGAAATCGAACTCACGGGGAGTGCCCCAGCGGCGGACCTCCACGTTGTCGTTCTCGTCACGGCCCACCGGGGTGGTCTCGCTCGGCAGGTTGGGGATGGCGTCGGCGATCCCCTTGAGCTGGGCCAGCAGGGCCTCCAGCTCGACCTTGCTGGTCTCGAGCTCGTCGTTGATCTTGGTCACCTCGGCCTTGAGGGGGGCAACATCTTCACCACGACGGGCAGCCTCACCGATGGACTTGGAGCGGGCGTTGCGCTCGGCCTGCAGCTCCTGGGTGCGGGACTGCAGATCCTTGCGTTTCTCTTCCAGAACATTGACCGCCGCTACGTCCAGAACGTAGCCACGTGTCGCCAGACGAGCGGCAGCTTCGGTGATGTCGCTGCGCAGATATTTGGGATCCAGCATGGTTTACCTACTTTTTTTAATGGGATCTGGGCCCGGGTCATCGTGACCGGGTTGGGAAACAGATCCGGAAGTTAACATCGGTTGGCGCACCCCTTTGCCTTCGGAATCGGGCCTTCGAAATCAAGAAGATGGTGCAAGGCCAAGACAACCGGGGTCAGACGGGCAGTGTAGCAGACCGCCCCCCCGCCCGAACAGGGACTATTGCGCCCGTTTTTGCCGGAAACCCCCTCCCCTGATGCCTTTGCCGTGCGCTTTCCCGGCAAGGGGCTTGAAGGTCTTTCCTATCGCTTGCGCGGGCTCTGCTTGTCCAGCTCGTGCAGATAGTCGAGCTTCTGGGCAATCTGCTTCTCAAGCCCCCGCTCGGTGGGTTGATAGTACTGCTTGCCGGCAAGCTCCGGGGGGAAGTACTGCTCGCCGGCCGCATAGGCCCCCGGCTCGTCGTGGGCGTAGCGATACTCGGCGCCGTAGCCCAGCTCGCTCATCAGCTTGGTAGGGGCATTGCGAAGGTGCGGCGGCACCTCGAAGTCCGGCAGGTTCTTGGCGTCGTGAAGCGCAGCCTTCCAGGCGGTGTAGACCGCATTGCTCTTGGGGGCGCAGGCGAGGTAGACGATGGCCTGGGCGATGGCCCGCTCCCCTTCCGCCGGGCCGATGCGATGGAAGCAGTCCCAGGCCGAGAGCGCCACCTGCATGGCACGGGGATCGGCGTTGCCCACATCTTCCGAGGCAATGGCCAGCAAGCGGCGGGCGATGTAGAGGGGATCGCACCCGGCGCTCACCATGCGGGCATACCAGTAGAGGGCAGCATCCGGTGCCGAGCCGCGAATGGACTTGTGCACCGCCGAGATGAGGTCGTAGAAGTGATCGCCGCCCTTGTCGAAACGGGCCACGTGCTCCCCCACCACGGCGGCGAGCAGGGTACTGTCGATCACCCGCGCCCCTGAGCTGTCGGCTTCGGCCATGTCGGCCAGGAGCTCCAGGTAGTTCAGAGACTTGCGCCCGTCCCCGTCCACGGCTTTCGCCAGCGCCTCCTTGGCCCCGGGGGCAAAGCGCAGGCTAGGATCATTGAGCCCGCGAGCATCCTGCATCGCCTGATCGATCATGGCGAGGATGTCCTGCTCCTCCAGCCGTTTGAGCAGATAGACCCGGGCCCGGGAGAGCAGCGCGTTGTTGAGTTCGAACGAGGGGTTCTCGGTGGTGGCGCCGATGAAGGTGATGGTGCCGTCTTCGATGTGGGGCAGGAAGACATCCTGCTGGCTCTTGTTGAAGCGGTGGACTTCATCCACAAACAGGATGGTGCGCACCCCGCGCCAGCCGTTCTCCTTCGCCTTGTCGAGGGCCGCGCGGATCTCCTTGATGCCGGAGGTGACCGCCGAGAGCCGCTCCACCTCCGCCTGGCAGTAGTGGGCAACCAGTTCTGCCAGCGTGGTCTTGCCGGTGCCGGGGGGCCCCCAGAGGATCATGGAGTGGCAGTGCCCCGCCAGGATCGCTTTTCGCAGGGGCTTGTCCGGCCCCAGGATATGCTGCTGGCCGATGTACTGCTCGAGGGTTTGCGGCCGCATCCGGGCCGCCAGCGGACGAAAGTCCGAGGAGAAATCCAGGGATAAATTGCTCATCTGCATTGACCTTGCATCTGACCGGTCATAAACAACGCCCGGTCAGACGATAACGCCGGTAACGGCTGGCTCATCAGCGCTGGTCGTCCAGCTCGACCCCCTTCGGGATCTTGAAGACAAATTCGTTGCCCTTGAGCACCGGTTTGCGGTTGAAGCTGCTCAGGGTGAACTCGCTCCACTGGCCCTGGGCCTCTTTCACATCGAAGCGACTGATGTTGTTCTGACGGTCGAAGGTGATGCGAAAGGAGGCGATCAGCTCGTCCTTGTTGCGGCTGGTGACGGTATAGACATCCCCTTCCTGGGTCACGTCATAGTTCTTCCAGAGGCTGTTGTCGTTGCCCGCGATGAGCACGAAGGGGGTGTTGAGCACCGCATCCTTCATCTTGAGGGCGGTGACCTGCTCGACGAAGGGGTCGTACACCCACACATCCTTGCCATCGGCCACGATCAGGCTCTCGTCCGGGGAGGTAGTGTGCCAGTTGAAGCGGTTGGGTCGCTGCACCAGCAGGGAGCCGCTCGCCTTTTGCAGCTCCTTGCCCTTGCTGTCATAAACGGTCTGGGCAAATGTCGCGGAGAAGACATTGACGGAGGAGAGCTTCTCCTTGAGATCACTGGCCGCATCGGCCCATACCTGGCTGCTGGCGACCAGCAGAATGGAACCCATCAACAGTTGTTTTTTCATCAGGCTCTTCATAGGGAGGTTCTCGATAAAAGGCCACGCCCGCAGAGGGCATGGCCAGGATGATGTGAGGCTTAGTCACGAACCGGCGGCGGTGCCAGCACGTCGCGCTGGCCGTTGCCGCCCGGGGCGCTGACGATGCCCTGGTTTTCCATCTGCTCGATGAGACGGGCCGCCCGGTTGTAACCAATCTTGAACTTGCGCTGGACGCTGGAGGTGGAGCCACGGCGGGATTCCACCACGAAGGCCACCGCCTCGTCGAACAGGGGATCGAGCTCTTCATCGCCGCCCCCGCCGAAGTCGCCACCGCCGCCCTCGCCGTCCGACTCGCCGGAGAGGATCTCGTCGATGTAATCCGGCTCGCCACGCAGTTTCCAGTCCGCCACCACCTTGTGTACCTCGTGGTCATCGACGAAGGCACCGTGGACACGGGTGGGGTTGGAGGTGCCGGCAGGCATGTAGAGCATGTCACCCATGCCGAGCAGGGATTCGGCGCCCCCCTGGTCCAGGATGGTGCGCGAATCGATCTTGCTCGACACCTGGAAGGAGATACGGGTCGGGATGTTGGCCTTGATGAGGCCGGTAATGACATCCACCGACGGACGCTGGGTCGCGAGGATAAGGTGAATACCGGCCGCCCGTGCCTTCTGGGCGATACGGGCGATCAGCTCCTCCACCTTCTTGCCGACGATCATCATCATGTCGGCAAACTCGTCCACCACCACCACGATGTGGGGCAGTTTTTCCAGCTCCGGCGGCATCTGATCCATGGAGTCGCCCGGACGCCACAGGGGGTCGACCAGGGGATCCCCCGCCTCGATGGCGGCCAGCACCTTGTCGTTGTACCCCTTGAGGTTGCGCACCCCGACCGCGGACATCAGCTTGTAACGACGCTCCATCTCGCCTACACACCAGCGCAGGGCGTTGGCGGCATCCTTCATGTCGGTGACCACCTCGGTCAGCAGATGCGGAATGCCTTCATAGACCGAGAGCTCCAGCATCTTGGGGTCGATCATGATGAAACGCAGATCCTCGGGGGAGGATTTGTAGAGCATGGAGATGATCATGGTGTTCACCCCCACCGACTTGCCCGAGCCCGTGGTACCGGCCACCAGCAGGTGGGGCATCTTGGCGAGGTTCACCACCACGGGTTCCCCCGCGATGTCCTGACCCAGCCCCATGGTGAGCGGATTGCGGCTGGCCGCAAACGCCTCGCAGTCGAGGGTTTCCCGCAGGTAGACGGTCTGGCGTACCCGGTTGGGCAGCTCGATCCCGACGAACGTCTTGCCCGGGATCACTTCCACCACCCGCACGCTGCTGGCAGAGAGAGAACGGGCAAGATCCCGGGAAAGATTGGTGATCTTGCTCGCCTTCATGCCCGGCGCCAGGTCCAGTTCGAAGCGGGTAATGACGGGACCGGGATAGACGCCCACCACCTTGGCCTGCACGTTGTAATCGGCGAGCTTCGCCTCCACCAGCCGGCCCATGCGCTCCAGCTCGTCCTTGCTCATCATCTGGGTCTTGGCGGGCGGTCTGTCCAGCAGATCGATACTCGGCAAAGGGGCCAGACCGGGCTGGGGACGGCGCTTGGCTTTCACCGGCGCAGCGGCAACGGGAGCATCGGGTTCGTCATCCCCCTCCGCCCAGGGCAAGTCGAGGTCATCTTCTTCCTGGCGCACGGCGGGACGCGGACGGCCATTGGCCACACGCTTGCCCTTGGCGGCAGGCGCCGGAGCCTCGTCCTCTTCGTCGTCAAACTGCGGATCGAACTGGAAGGTGTCTTCGTCAAGCTCCGGCAGCCATTCGTCAGCTTTTGTCTTTTGAGCGCGATTCTTCGCCTTGGGGTTGCGTGTCCAGCTGCCGTGGGGGTCTTCGTCATCCTCTTCCTGATCGAAGCTGCCCACGCCCCCTTCCAGCAGGGGATCCGGCCCCTCATAGCGGGGCTGGCGCCAACCACCGGTGAGCCAGCGGCCCAGGGTGGTGGGGAAATGGTAGATGGCGCTGACTGAGCCGGTGCAGGCGGCACCGATGCGCTCGACAATGGTGAGCCAGGACCAGCCGGTAAAGAGGGTGATGCCGGTCGCCACGAAGCAGAGCAGCATCAGGTTGGCCCCCACGCCGCCAAACAGCGGCACCACGGCTGAGGCGATCACATCCCCCACCAGGCCGCCGGCGGAAAAGTTCTGCAAGTCGTTGAAGTTCATGCTGGCGATGGCGGACATGCCAAGCACCGTCAGCACGAAGCCGATGATCCGTACCGACAGGGTGAGGTAGTCCACTTCCAGCAGCTTGCTCGGGCGCCAGAACAGGCTCCAGCCAAGCAGCACCACCAGGGGGGGCACCAGATAGGAGAAGGCCCCGAAGGTAAACATGGTGATGTCGGCGAGCCAGGCACCTGCGCTGCCCGCGAGGTTCTTCACCTCCCCTTGCCAGGAGGTTTGCGACCAGCCGGGATCGGCGGGATGGTAGGTCAGCAGGGCAAGCAAAAGATAGGCAGCCATCAGGGTGATGGCGATCAAGACGGCCTCGAAGATCCGTTGTGTACCTGATAAAGGAGTAAACAGCTTTTTATCGGCCAAACTCCGGCTCCTTTGTGAAAACATGAATGCGGGGATAGGGGGCCTAGTATCCCTGAAAAGCCCACCGATTGTCAGCCAGTGCCTGAGGGCGGGCCTGAAACTCTCTATAAGAAGAAACGAGCGGACCGGCCGCTCGTTTCTGACTATCGTGACTCGTCATGGAACTTGCAAGTCACAGCACAACCCCGCTTATCGGGTGCTGATCACCAGACGACTGCTCTGTTTGACCTCTTCCATCACCACGTAGGTGCGGGTGTCGTTGACGCCCGGCAGACGCAGCAGGGTTTCACCCAGCAGGCGGCGGTAAGCGGACATGTCGCTGACGCGGGTCTTGAGCAGATAGTCGAAATCACCGGACACCAGATGACATTCCTGGATCTCTTCGAGCACCTGAACAGCCTTGTTGAACTGCTCGAACACATCGGGGGCGCCACGATTGAGGGTAATTTCCACGAACACCAGCAGAGACGCGTCCAGATAATGAGGGTTCAGAATGGCGGCATATCCTTCGATATACCCTTGTCGCTCCAGGCGACGAACCCGTTCCAGACACGGTGTGGGACTCAGGCCAACTCGTTTGGACAACTCAACGTTCGAAATCCTGCCATCCTTTTGCAGTTCATTCAGAATGTTGCGGTCAATCCTGTCCAAATCCTTTAGCCGACTCTTAGCTTCCATCATTTAATTCCATCCTTTGGCTATTTTTTGGTAAGAATCACCAGTCATTTTATAATAATGGTCACAAATCCTGTCAATACCTGAATATACTAGGCGCAAATGTCGCTTAACATCTAGGCAACATAAACCACCAATCGATAGACGAGGGATAGCATGATTATCGGTGTACCTAAGGAAATAAAAAACCATGAATATCGCGTAGGCATGGTTCCGGCCAGTGTACGTGAACTGACAGCACGAAACCATACTGTTTTCGTCCAAAGCGGCGCAGGAAATGGCATTGGGTTCAGTGACGCAGATTATCTGGCTGCCGGAGCCGAGATCCTGGCCTCCGCTGCCGAAGTTTTCGCCAAGGCGGAGATGATCGTCAAGGTCAAGGAACCCCAGGCAGTGGAACGGGCCATGCTGCGTCCCGGCCAGACCCTCTTTACCTATCTGCATCTGGCGCCGGACCTGGCCCAGACCCAGGATCTCATCGACAGTGGTGCCGTCTGCATCGCCTATGAAACCGTCACGGACGGTCGTGGCGGTCTGCCCCTGCTGGCCCCCATGTCGGAAGTGGCCGGACGCATGTCTATTCAGGCCGGTGCCCAGGCACTGGAGAAATCCCGTGGCGGCAGTGGCGTGCTGCTCGGCGGTGTGCCCGGTGTGGAACCGGCCAAGGTGGTGATCATCGGTGGTGGTGTGGTGGGCTCCAACGCAGCCCGCATGGCCGTCGGCCTGCGTGCCGACGTCACCATCCTCGACAACAACGTCGATACCCTGCGCCGTCTCGACAGCGAGTTCCAAGGGGCTGCCAAGGTGGTCTACTCCAACCGCGAGACCCTGGAGCGCCATCTGCTGGCGGCGGACCTGGTCATCGGCGGCGTGCTGGTGCCTGGCGCCACTGCGCCAAAACTTGTCAGCCGTGACCACATTGCTCGCATGAAACCCGGTGCAGCCATCGTGGACGTGGCCATCGACCAGGGCGGCTGTGTCGAGACCTCCCATGCCACCACCCATGAAGATCCCACCTTCATCGTCGACGAGGTGGTGCACTACTGCGTGGCCAACATGCCGGGTGCCGTGGCGCGGACCTCCACCGTGGCCCTGAACAACGCCACCCTCCCCTTCATCATCAAGCTGGCCGAACAGGGCTATCGCAACGCACTGCTCGCCGATCCCCACCTGTTGCACGGCCTGAACGTGATGGCGGGCAAAATCACCTGCAAGGAGGTTGCCGTGGCCCACAACCTGGCTTACACGGATCCCCTGACCCTGCTGAACTGATCGCGTCCCTGCAAAGGGAGGTAGATGAGTGAAAATCCGCCCGCGATGGGCGGTTTTTTTATGCCTGCCATTCCCGGCTCACCCCTCTTGTTGGCGATTGCCCCAATCGATGCGCTGGCCTTTGACCACGGATCACGAATTACCTACAATCGCGCAAACTCATCACGTCTCGGAAATCACATCATGAGCCAAGTCACTCACAGCAAACTGCTGATCCTGGGATCCGGCCCGGCAGGTTACACTGCGGCCGTCTATGCCGCTCGCGCCAACCTCAATCCCCTGCTCATCACCGGCATGCAGCAAGGTGGTCAGCTGACCACCACTACCGAAGTGGAAAACTGGCCAGGGGACGCGGAAGGGCTGACCGGCCCGGCCCTGATGGAGCGCATGAAAGAGCATGCAGAGAAGTTCGATACCCGCATCCTCTTTGATCACATCAATGAAGTGACGCTGACCGAGCGTCCCTTCCGCCTCAAGGGCGACAACGGTGAATACACCTGCGATGCACTGATCCTCGCCACCGGAGCCTCCGCCAAATACCTGGGTCTGCCCTCCGAAGAGGCTTTCAAGGGCCGCGGCGTCTCCGCCTGCGCCACCTGTGACGGCTTCTTCTACCGCAATCAGGAAGTGGCCGTGGTCGGCGGCGGCAACACCGCCGTGGAAGAGGCACTCTATCTGGCCAACATCGCCAAGAAGGTACACCTCATCCATCGCCGCGACGAGTTCCGCGCCGAGAAGATCCTGATCAAGCGCCTCAACGACAAGGTCGAGAGCGGCAATATCGTCCTGCACACCCATCAGACCCTGGACGAAGTACTGGGTGACGACATGGGCGTCACCGGTGTGCGCCTGCGCAGCACCCGGGATGACACCACCTCCGAGCTGCCGCTGATGGGGGTCTTCATCGCCATCGGTCACCAGCCCAACACCCAGATCTTCGAAGGGCAGTTGGCGATGGAAAACGGCTATCTGAAAGTGCGTGGCGGACTGGAAGGGTTCGCCACCCAGACCAGCATCCCGGGCGTGTTCGCCGCCGGCGACGTGGCCGATCACGTCTACCGCCAGGCGATCACCTCCGCAGGGACCGGCTGCATGGCCGCCCTCGATGCTGAGCGATATCTGGACGCACAATAATCGGAAGGATATAAAGGGCATGCCAGTTGGCATGCCCTTTTTTATTGCAAGGAGCAGGATGAAACGAAAAATAATGATAGTGGAAGACAGCCTGACGGTACGCCGTATGCTGACCCAAGCCATTGCGCAGCAGACCGGGCTGGAAATCGACGCGTTCGATACCCTTGAAGGAGCTCGCGATTGCCATGGGGAAGATTATGTGGTCGCCCTGGTGGATCTCACCCTGCCGGACGCCCCCGGCGGAGAAGCTGTCAATGTGCTGAGGGAGCGTGGGCTGCCGGTGGTGATCCTGACGGCCGACATCAGCGAAGAGAAGCGGGAAGCCTGGCTGGAGGCCGGGGTGCTGGACTATGTGATGAAGGATTCACGTCACTCCCTGCAATATGCCGTCGGTCTGGTGCACCGCCTCTACCTCAACCAGGCCATCGAAGTCTTGGTGGTCGACGATTCACGCACCTCCCGTCACCGCACCGCGGCCCAGTTGCGCAAGCAGTTGTTGCAGGTGCACGAGGCCAATTCAGCCCGCGATGCGCTGGCGCAGCTCGAGCAGCACCCCGCCATTCGCCTGATGCTGGTGGACTACTACATGCCGGAGATCGATGGCATCAGCCTGGTGCGAATGCTGCGCGAGCGCTACAGCAAGCAGCAGCTCGCCATCATCGGCATCTCGGTATCGGACAAACACGGCCTCTCGGCACGCTACCTCAAGCAAGGGGCGAATGATTTTCTCAATCAGCCCTTTGAACCCGAGGAGCTGCAGTGCCGGGTCAGCCACAACCTGGAGGCCCTTGAGCAGTTCAACAACATCCAGGAATCGGCCAACCGAGACTACCTGACCGGACTTTACAATAGACGCTACTGGTTCAACGAGGGTCAAAAGTGGTTCGAGGAGCATCAGCGCCATCAGGCGCAGCTCTCCCTGTGCGTGCTCGACGTGGATCACTTCAAGCAGGTCAATGATCACTGGGGGCATGCCATCGGCGATCAGCTGCTCTGTCATCTGGCCAGGCTGCTCACCCAGTTCTTCCCGGATGCCATGATAGCCCGATTCGGTGGTGAAGAATTTGCCCTGATGGTGCCCCACTGCCCCGTTCCCGTGCTGCTCAAGCGACTGGAAGGGCTTCGTCTGCAAATGCGCCAGCAACCGCTGTCCCGGGAGATATCGCTCTTTGTGCGCGCCAGTTTCGGCGTCATCAATGTCGGGCGGCTCTCCATGGACGAGGCGCTGAGCGAGGCAGATCGCCAGTTGTATCAGGCAAAGAATACCGGGCGAGACAAGATAGTCTGTCAGGACGTCTGAGCAAGCATCAGCAGAGGCACTCCGTGTAGTACCGCCCGGCGCCCCTTGTGTGGCGGCCGCCGGGTCAATCCCTTCTTCACCGTTCAATAGGTCTTGTCGACCCGCACCCCATCGCTGAAATAGAGGATGCGCACCTTGTCGCCCTGCGCAAAGACCATGGCCGGATCGTAATCCTGGATCACGTTGATGAGCCCGTTCTGCTCGTTGCGGATCAGCAGCTCCACCAGCTTGTTCTCCACCACGCTGCCCCCTGACTGAAACTGCTGCACCGCCGCCGCTCCCGCCAGCGCCCCGACCGCTGTGGCAATTTCCCGCCCGTGCCCACCGCCAAACTGGTTGCCGAGCAGCCCGCCAAGCACGGCACCTCCCAGGGTTTTCCAGCCGGAATGCTCTGATTCCACCATCTGGCGCTGGGTGATGTTGCGCACCGCATCCACCTGGCCGAAGACCACCTGCTCCACCGGACGCGCCGTGTTGCGTTCATACACCGCACTCCAGGCCGGCGCCGTGACAAAGCCAAGCAAGCTGGATACTATCAGGATAATGGCCTTCATCTATGAACCTCTGCCTTATGTCTCGCTATCTTACCGAACTGGATGATGAGCTGTGCTGGTTTCCCTCCCCCAGCCATGCGCTGGAAGAGCCCAACGGGCTGCTCGCGATTGGGGGAGATCTCTCCCCCGCTCGATTGCTGGCAGCTTACCACAGCGGGATCTTTCCGTGGAATGAACCCCATCAACCACTGCTGTGGTGGTCACCGGACCCCAGGGGCGTCATCGTGCCCGAGGAACTCCACATCGGCCGCAGCCTGCAGAAGTGTTTGCGCCGCACCCCCTTCGAGATTTACATCAATCGCGCCTTTGATGACGTCATTGCAGCCTGCGCCGCCCCCCGTCGCACCGCCAGCGGCACCTGGATAAGTGCCCCCATGATCGACGCCTATCGGCGCCTTCATCGCCTCGGTCATGCCCACTCCATCGAGATCTGGCAGGATGATCAGTTGCAGGCAGGTCTCTATGGCCTCTCCCTGGGCCGACTCTTTTGTGGTGAATCCATGTTCAGCCGCATCGACAATGGCGCCAAACTGGCAATGGTGGCCCTCTGTCGCCACTTTGCAGGGCACGGCGGTGCCCTCATCGACTGCCAGATGCAAAACGACTTTCTGGCCACGCTGGGCGTCCAGGAGTGGCCAAGGCAGCGCTTTCTGACCACCCTGGCCATCCTGACCCGGCAACCGTTGCAAGAGGGATGCTGGCAACCGAGGAGAATCAGCCTATGAGTGAAGAAGTGATCCTCAAGGTCGGGCTGACCCCCAGGCACCCGTGCAGCTACCTCGGTCACGAGCAGGAGCAGTTGCTGGTCCTGATGGACCATGAATTGCTCAACGCCGCCGGGTACGAACGGCTGCTGACGGCAGGATTCCGGCGCAGTGGCAACGACATCTATCGTCCTCACTGCCCCGCCTGCAGCGCCTGCCAATCCTTGCGCATACACAGTGAACGCTTCACCCCGAGCCGTGGGCAGAAACGCATCCGCCAGTTGAACCGAGATCTCGAACTCGTACTGAGCTATGACGACAAGCCCGAGTATTACCAGCTCTATGAACGCTATATCCGTGAGCGTCATCGGGATGGCAGCATGTATCCTCCGAGCCGGACCCAATACAAGGGATTCCTGCACTGCGACTGGATGCCCCCCCTCTATCTGGAGATGCGCAAGGAGGGACGCCTCATCGGCGTGGCCACCACGGATCTGCTTCCCCACTCTCTGAGCGCCATGTACACCTTCTTCGACCCCGACTATGCCGATCGGTCGCTCGGCACCTTCGCCATCCTGAGCCAGTTGGAACTGGCCAGACGTACCGGTCGTCAGTGGCTCTATCTGGGGTATCTGGTGGAGGAGTGCCGCAAGATGAATTACAAGCGCCAATACCTGCCCCATGAGCTGCTGGTACAGGGCGAATGGAAAAAAATCGACACCAAGCCCGAGTAAACTTTACACATAGCCTTAAATCCGGCATGATCCAGCGGTTTTTTGTTGTGGCTTATCAAGAGGATTCAATGGCTAAAGAAGACAGTATTGAGATGCAGGGTACCATTCTCGAAACCTTGCCCAATACCATGTTCCGTGTGGAACTGGAAAATGGTCACGTGGTTATCGCTCATATTTCCGGCAAGATGCGCAAAAACTACATCCGTATCCTGACTGGGGACAAAGTAACGGTGGCTCTGACTCCGTACGATCTCTCCAAGGGACGTATTGTTTTCCGCTCTCGCTAAGCCAGGAATTCAGCAAAAAACCCCAGCCTCTCGGTTGGGGTTTTTTGTCATTTCCGGCCTTGCTCACAGTCAGTGAGAGACAGCTTCAACGTTGACCTGAAAATCAAAGCTGAGGCTGTTGTTCACCAGCTCGACCTTCACAATGCCGCCATCGACCAGGGAACCGAACAGGATCTCGTTGGCCAGGGGCTTCTTGAGGTGCTCCTGAATGACCCGGCCCATGGGTCTTGCCCCCATTGCCCTGTCATACCCTTTCTCTGCCAACCAGTGGCGCGCCTCTTCAGACACCTCCAGTGAAACGCCCTTGGCATCCAGCTGAACCTGCAACTCGACGATGAACTTGTCGACCACCTGATGGATCACTCCCATGTCGAGATGGTTGAACCAGATGGTGTGATCGAGCCGGTTGCGGAACTCCGGACTGAACGTCTTGTTGATCACCGCCATGGCATCGTGGCTCATGTCCTGCTGCTGGAAGCCGATGGACTTGCGCTGGGTTTCCTGAACCCCTGCGTTGGTGGTCATCACCAGGATCACATTGCGAAAATCTGCCTTGCGCCCGTTGTTGTCCGTCAGGGTACCGTTGTCCATCACCTGCAGCAGCAAGTTGAAGACATCCGGATGCGCCTTCTCGATCTCGTCAAGCAGCACGACGGAGTGCGGATGCTTGAGAACGGAGTCAGTCAACAGCCCTCCCTGCTCGAATCCCACGTAACCGGGAGGAGCCCCGATCAACCGGGACACGGTATGGCGTTCCATGTATTCCGACATGTCAAATCGCAATACCTCGACCCCGAGCGCCTTGCCCAGTTGCTGGGTCACTTCGGTCTTGCCCACCCCGGTCGGGCCGGCAAACAGGAAGCAGCCCACAGGTCGGCGTTCGTTGCCAAGCCCTGAACGTGACAACCGAATGGCATCGGTCAGCACCTCGATGGCCTTGTCCTGCCCGAACACCACCATCTTGAGATTACGCTCCAGGTTCTTCAGCACCTCCTTGTCGGAGGAGGAGACAGATTTCTCGGGAATACGGGCAATCTTGGCAACAATGGCCTCGATTTCCGGCACATTGATCACCTTCTTGCGCTTGCTGGCGGGCAAGAGGCGTTGCCCTGCACCCGCCTCGTCGATTACGTCGATGGCCTTGTCAGGCAGATGGCGATCATTGATGTACTTGGCGGAGAGCTCCACCGCCGCCCGGATCGCCTTGACGGTGTAACGCACGCCATGGTGAGACTCATAACGGCTCTTGAGTCCCATCAGAATGCGAGTGGTGTCGTCTACTGTGGGTTCGACGATGTCGATCTTCTGGAAGCGACGAGCCAGAGCCCTGTCCTTCTCGAAGATCTGGGCATATTCCTGGTAGGTGGTGGAGCCCACGCAGCGCAGCAAACCATTGGAGAGCAGCGGCTTGATGAGGTTGGCCGCATCCAGCTGGCCACCGGAAGCCGCACCAGCGCCAATGATGGTGTGGATCTCGTCGATGAAGAGGATGGCCCCCTCCTGACGTTCGATCTGCTTGAGCAGCACCTTGAGGCGCTTCTCGAAGTCACCACGATACTTGGTGCCCGCCAGCAAGGAGCCCATGTCCAGGGAGTAGATGGTGCTACCCGCAATCACCTCGGGCACATCCCCCTTGACGATACGGTAGGCAAGCCCTTCAGCGATGGCGGTCTTGCCCACACCGGCTTCCCCGACCAGCAAGGGGTTGTTCTTGCGACGGCGGCACAATACCTGAATGGTGCGATTGAGCTCCTGATCACGGCCGATGAGCGGATCGATGCGCCCCTCCAGCACCAGCTGGTTGAGATTGGTGGCAAAGCTTTCTATCTGGGCAGAGGATACCTCGTCATCAGATTCCGCATTGTTGCCACCACTCTCGGGCTTGTTGTCCTTGCGCACCCCGTGGGACAGGAAGTTCACCACATCCAGGCGGCTTATTTCGGCTTTTTTCAGGAAGTAGGCGGCCTGGGACTCTTGTTCGCTGAAGATGGCGACCAGGACATTGGCACCGCTCACCTCGGTATTGCCGGACGACTGGACATGGAAGACGGCACGTTGCAGCACGCGCTGGAAGCCCAGCGTAGGCTGGGTTTCCCTGTCTTCGTCGTCACGGGGGATGAGCGGGGTCGTTTGATTGATGAAGGCGCGGATCTCTTTGCGCATCTGTTCCACATCCGCACCACATGAACTCAGCGCCTCATGGGCTGAGCTGTTATCCAGCAGGGCCAACAACAGGTGCTCGACGGTCATGAATTCGTGGCGCTCGTCACGGGCCAGCTTGAAAGCCTCGTTCAGCGTCTTTTCTAGATCTTTGTTCAACATAGGCACCTCCCCTCAGTACAGCAACAATGCGGTGTCGTTATCGCCATCAAGTCATCAGATTCAAGCCTTTTCCATGGTACATAGCAGTGGATGTTCGTTGTTACGTGAATAGGTGTTGACCTGGACCACTTTGGTCTCGGCAATCTCGGCGGTAAATGTGCCGCAGACTCCCTTACCACTATAATGCACGCTCAGCATCACCTGAGTGGCCTTCTCCAGATCCATACCAAAGAACCTTTGCAGCACCTCCACCACGAACTCCATCGGTGTGTAGTCGTCGTTGTTCAGGACGACCTTGTACATGGGTGGCGGTTGCAGCTTCGTTTTCTCTGCTTCTGCAATCTCTTCATTAGCAAAGAGTTCTTTCTGCTTGCTCATAGTTGCGCTTTGGTACCTCTAGATTACTACCGTGTCGCTCAAGATTGTCAATAGACTTGTTAACCAGATCACATCGGTTGTTAACAACTTCTTGACTCGCTTAAAAGTTGGACTAGATTGGTTACTTGCTAATCGGCGCCCGTCTGCTACGGGGTCATGCCCTAGTTATATAAGGCTGGCGCAGGTTACTCAACGACTTCAGGGTAATCAATAAAAGGATGTAGATGTATGGCAACCGGAACAGTCAAGTGGTTCAACAACGCAAAAGGATTTGGGTTTATCTGTCCGGAAGGCGGTGGTGAAGACATCTTCGCTCACTACTCCACGATTCAAATGGAAGGTTACAAGACCTTGAAAGCAGGTCAGGCAGTCAACTTTGAACTGCAGCAGGGGCCGAAAGGAAATCATGCCTCTGTCATCGTGCCAAACGAAGCACAGAACATCTAAGAGTCAAACTGGATAAATTAAAAAGCGGCATCCCAAGGGATGCCGCTTTTTTATGGACAGGCACGAAGAGGGGAACAAGAAAGGCCAGGCCTTCCTTGTTCCCTGCTGCAGCTACCTCAGCGGGCCAGCAGGATGTTCAGCATGCGGCGCAGCGGTTCGGCGGCGCCCCACAACAGTTGGTCACCCACGGTAAAGGCGGCCAGGTATTCCGGGCCCATATTGAGCTTGCGCAGACGACCCACCGGGATGCTGAGGGTGCCAGTAACGGCAGCCGGGGTCAGCTCGCGGGCGGTGATGTCGCGATCGTTGGGGATCACCTTGACCCAGTCGTTATGGGCGGCCAGCAGGGCTTCGATTTCCGCCAGCGGCACGTCTTTTTTCAGCTTGATGGTGAAGGCCTGGCTGTGGCAGCGCAGGGCGCCGATGCGCACGCACAGACCATCCACCGGAATGGCGGCCCCGTCGATGCCGAGGATTTTGTTGGTCTCGGCCTGGCCCTTCCACTCTTCACGGCTCTGGCCGTTGTCGAGCTTGGTGTCGATCCAGGGAATGAGGCCACCGGCCAGCGGCACACCGAAGTTGTCCACCGGCAGGGTGCCGGAGCGGGTCTTCTCGGTGATCTTGCGCTCGATGTCGAGGATGGCGGAGGCGGGATCCGCCAGCTCCACCGCCACTTCATCCCGCAGCATGCCCATCTGGGTGACCAGCTCGCGCATGTGGCGGGCACCACCACCGGAGGCCGCCTGATAGGTGGCCACGCTCACCCACTCCACCAGATCGGCCTTGAACAGGCCACCCAAGGCCAGCAGCATCAGGCTGACGGTGCAGTTGCCGCCAACGAAGGTCTTGATGCCGTTGTTCAGGGCATCTTCGATGACGTCGCCGTTGACCGGATCCAGGATGATAACGGCGTCCTTCTCCATGCGCAGGGAGGAGGCAGCATCAATCCAGTAGCCCTGCCAGCCGGCGGCTTTCAGGCGCGGATAGACATCCTTGGTGTAGTCGCCGCCCTGGGCGGTGATGATGACGTCCTGCGCGGCCAGTGCCTCGAGATCGAAGGCGTCCTGCAGGGTGCCGGCATCGACGCCAAAATTGGGGGCGGCCTCACCGGCCTGGGAGGTGGTGAAGAAGGTGGGTTGAATGCGGGCAAAATCCTTCTCTTCCTGCATCCGGCTCATCAAGACCGAACCCACCATGCCACGCCAACCGACCAAACCTACTTTTTTCATAATGTCCTACCCTGGATAGCTGCTTATAGAAATCGTGTGTGGTACCCGTGACCCCCTGCCTTGGCGCCAGCCGTTTACAAGGGATTCACAATATATGAGTTGCAAAAAATGCGTCTGTCCACATTACGGATTGTGACGGCGGGCGCAAGTCGAATTGCGCAATATTCTGTGCCATTCGCTGCAATATCCGTCGGCCTGGCCGACCTGCGGGCAGCCGGTTGGCATCCTGCCTCCAGTTGGGGCATCATTGAGACCGACCGGCAGCCCCGCTGCCCCTCGGGGACGGCCCCGAGGCCTCCTGATACGCAGGGACGACCCTGCTTCCTGCGGAATCTGCCTTATGTCCTGGTTGCTATTGCTGTTGGCCGGCCTGTTCGAGGTCGCCTGGGCCATCGGCCTCAAATACACCGACGGTTTCAGCCGTCCCCTCCCCACCCTGCTGACCCTGATCGCCATGGGGGTGAGCGTGCTGCTGCTCGCCATGGCGGTCAAACAGTTGCCCCTTGGTACCGCCTACGCGGTCTGGACTGGCATCGGCGCGGTCGGCACCGTGCTGATGGGGATCTGGCTGTTCAACGAACCGGCCACCCTGGCCCGGGTGCTCTGCCTGCTGCTCATCATCGGCGGGATCCTGGGTCTGAAATTCATCGGTTAGGCGCGCTGAAAGGGCCGGGTACACCGGCCCCGACGTGGCAAGCTCCAGGGGACGATGTCAGCCCGGCGTGTTGCTGTGTTCCTCTGCTTGCTGATGTGTTCGCAGGCAGTGGGTAAAGGCGGGCGGCACAGACGTGGCATGGCGAGCAAGATCCTCCCCATGACCGCCCGGGCGAGCATGAGGCGCCTCCTTTTATCTTTTCGTCTGCTCCTTCAATCACTCCACCAGCGTCTGCTCGATGCGAACCCCAGGCATCATCTGCGTAAGACCGGCAATCAGCCTGTCGCCGGCCTCCCACAAGGCCGTGCGCGGCATCGGCGGCAGACACTCCAGAATGAACCACATCCGGGGGGAAGAGAGGCTCAGGCGCGTGCGGATCCCCTGGCGCCAGTTCCAGCGGCGACAGGTGACGCCGAGATCGTCCCGCCACACCACCTCTCCGGGAGCCGGTGCCTCCTGGGTTGGCAGCCCTTCTTTGAGGGTGTCAAAGCATTCGCTGCCATCGGCAATCACCAGGCGCGGCGCTCCCACATAGGCCGCCAGATCCTCCCCGCCCACGGGAATGGCATACTCGATGCTGATGGCGTTGTAGAGATCCACCACGGGATCGATGGCGGGCAAGACGCCATCGCGCAGCACCCGCTTGCGCAGTGCCTGGGCCGAGCAGGGCGTGCGGGCAGGCTTGGCGCCAAACCCCTTGAATACCTGATCCCAGGCGGCCAGATGTTCAAGGGCCCAGGGGGCCTCGTCGGTGCCAAGGGCCGCACATGCCCGGGCCAGGGCCCGCTCCCCCACCAGAGTGTCAATCACGGGGGCGGCTTCCACCACGATGCTGAGGGCACAAAAGCCCGGCGCCAACCTGGCTATCTCGGGGTCGATACGGGGGATCATCGGGAACATTCAGCACTCCTGGTCAAGGCTCATCAAGACGGGGTGGCGGAACGGGCACGGGCGCTCCCCTCTTTTCCTTCCCCCGCCAACGGTTGACGCCATGATGAAGGGCACAGGGACATAATAAAATTTACTTTATCTTAATTATGTTAAGTAAAACTGATGACCCAACCCTCTTTCCCATGAAAAATCGCCGCCCCGCAGCGCACCGCCCGGCCCCACTACCACACCCCGCCCATCCAATGCAGACCTGGGCAAGCCCACACCATTGCCCTGGCCGCTTTCCCCGTCACTCATGCTATTATCTGCGTCCAAACATGAGCCCATAAAATCAGGACATTGTGATGACCGACCACACTTTTATTCCCGGCAAGGACGCAGCGCTGGAAGACTCCATCGAACGCTTCCAGACCAAGCTGCAAGCCCTGGGGTTTGATATCGAAGAGGCCTCCTGGCTCAACCCCGTGCCCAACGTCTGGTCCGTGCACATCCGGGACAAGGAGTGCGCCCTCTGCTTCACCAACGGCAAGGGTGCCAGCAAGAAGGCGGCGCTCGCCTCCGCCCTTGGCGAGTATTTCGAGCGTCTCTCCACCAACTACTTCTTCGCCGACTTCTACCTGGGCGAGCAGGTCGCCAATGGCGACTTCGTCCACTACCCGAACGAGAAGTGGTTCCCCATCGAGGGGGATCAGCTGCCCGCCGGTCTGCTCGACTCCTTCACCCGCAAGTTCTACAACCCGGACGGTGAAGTGACCGCCGACATGCTGGTGGACCTGCAATCCGGCAACGAGGAGCGCGGCATCGTCGCCCTGCCCTTCGAGCGCCAGTCCGACCACCAGACCGTCTATATCCCGATGAACATCGTCGGCAACCTGTATGTTTCCAACGGCATGAGTGCCGGCAACACCCGCACCGAGGCCCGCACCCAGGGGTTGTCGGAGGTGTTCGAGCGCCACGTGAAGAACAAGATCATCGCCGAGGCCATCAGCCTGCCCCAGATCCCGGGCGAGGTCATCGCCCGTTACCCGGGCATCAAGGCGTCCATCGATGCACTGGAGGCCGAAGGCTTCCCCATCTACAGCTTCGATGCCTCCCTCGGCGGCCGTTATCCGGTCATCTGCGTGGTGCTGCTCAACCCGAGCAACGGCACCTGCTTTGCCTCCTTCGGCGCCCACCCGCGCTTCGAGGTCGCCTTCGAGCGTACCGTCACCGAACTGCTGCAAGGGCGCAGCCTCAAGGATCTGGACGTCTTCGTGCCGCCGTCGTTCGACAACGAGCAGGTGGCGGATCACCACAACCTGGAGACCCACTTCATCGACTCCTCCGGCCTCATCAGCTGGGATCTGTTCAAGGAAGAGTCCGACTTCGAGTTTGCCGACTGGGACTTCCGTGGCACCTCGCAAGAGGAGTTCGACCACCTGATCGGCATCTTCCACGAGCTGGAGCAGCCGGTCTACATCGCCGACTACGAGCATCTGGGTGTCTACGCCTGCCGTATCCTGGTGCCCGGCATGTCCGACATCTATCCGGTGGAAGATCTGCTGCTGGCCAACAACACCATGGGGGCCCACCTGCGGGAGACCATCCTGGCGCTGCCGGCGCTCGAGTGGGACGCAGAGCAGTACATGGCCCTGTTCGACCAGCTGGATGAAGAGGGGCACGACGAGCGGACCCGGGTGCGCGAGCTGCTCGGCATCGCCGCCGCCAAGGGCACTGCCCTGCACACCCTGCGCGTCGGTGAGCTCAAAGCCATGCTGGCGCTGGCCGCAGGCGACCTGGAGAGCGCCCTCGACCTCATCGACTGGACCATGGAGTTCAACCAGTCGGTGTTCCCGGCGGATCGCGCCGCTTACTACCGCGCCCTGCGCGCCTGCGTCGAGCTTTTCCTCGACGAGGATCGCGACCCCGAGCAGTACCGCCCGGTGTTCGCCCGCATGTTCGGGGAAGAGACCCTGGCGCAGGCGTGGGCCAACGCCCGCGGCGAGGCGCGCTTCCACGGTCTGGAAGCCGCCGATCTCTCCCTCTCCCAGTTCCCGCTGCACCAGAAACTGCTGGCCGCTTACGAGAAATTGCAAAAAGCCAAACGAATCCATACCTGGAACTGATATGCTAGCGTGACGAAGGGGCCTTATGGCCCCTTCTGTTTTATGGTCTACGCTTTGGCTGGCCGTGCCACAAAGATGAAATAAAAGACAAAAAATACCTCTTAGGGGGTTGTTAATTTGGCACTCATGGTGCAGTGCGGCTGCACAGGTGCCTTGCCGGTACGTTTTTCAGGGTGTCCTTTATAAGTTCTTAAAAATCATAAAATTAATAACAGACTCATTTCTGTTTCACCTGAAACCTGGTGTAAAGAAACGCTTCCGGATGGCGAAAAATCCTGTAGTAAAATTACATTCACAATCTGTAATTCTTGATCGGAGTCAATTTTGGGGATCAGCCCCTTTGTTATGATTTCCACAGGCAAAATATGCAGGTACTGAGAATTGAAAGCAGAATCTCCCTTTGATTGTCTGAAGCCCGAAGCCATCGCCGCCCTGGCCGAAGACATTACCTATGCCAAGGCCACCAAGCCCGCATACAAGGTCATTCCCCTGGCCATCACCGCTGGCGCCTTCATCGCCATCGCCTTCGTCTTCTATATCACCGTCACCACGGGCTCAAGCGGCATGGCCTGGGGCATGTCCAAGCTGGTGGGCGGCATCTGCTTCTCCCTCGGTCTCATCCTCTGCGTCCTGCTCGGCGCCGAACTGTTCACCTCCACTACCCTCACCCTGGTAGCCAAGGCGGCGAATCGCATCAGCTGGGCCCAGCTGCTCAAGAACTGGGGACTGGTCTACTTCGGCAACCTCATCGGCGGTCTCATCATCGTCGGCCTCATCATCATGTCGGCGGAATACACGGCAGCGGATGGTCAGTGGGGGCTGAACGCCATGAAAGTGGCCCAGCACAAGATCCACCACACCTTCTTTGAAGCCGTGGCCCTTGGCATCCTCTGCAACCTCATGGTGTGTCTCGCCGTGTGGATGGCCTTCGGCGCCCGCAGCGCCACCGACAAGGTGATGGTGATGTTGCTCCCCGTCGCCATGTTCGTGGCCTCAGGTTTCGAGCACAGCATCGCAAACATGTTTATGATCCCGGTCGGTATCGCCATCCACAGCGTCGCGAGCCCGGAATTCTGGCAGGCCATCGGCCAGGATCCGGCAACCTTTGCCGACCTGACCGTGTCCAACTTCGTCCTGCACAACCTCATTCCCGTCACCATAGGTAATATCATTGGTGGTGGCGTCATGGTTGGGCTGACTTACTGGTTTATCTTCCGTCGCCATCATTAAGGATGGCGGCAGACACATAAATACCTTGAGAGGTAATGAAAATGGCAGAACTTAACGAACAGTTCCAAAAAGCATGGGAAGGCTTCGCAGCCGGTGAATGGCAGACCTCTGTCAACACCCGTGACTTCATCCAGAAGAACTACACCCCGTATGAAGGTGACGAGTCCTTCCTGGCTGGCGCGACCGAAGCCACCACCAAGCTGTGGGACAAGGTCATGGAAGGCATCAAGATCGAGAACCGCACTCACGCGCCGGTCGATTTTGATACCGACCTGCCCTCCACCATTACCGCTCACGATGCCGGCTATATCGACCAGAGCCTGGAGCAAATCGTTGGTCTGCAGACCGACAAACCGCTCAAGCGCGCCATCATCGCCAACGGCGGTATCAAGATGGTCAAGACCTCTTGCGAAGTGTACGGTCGCCAGCTTGACCCCATGGTCGAGAAGATCTTCACCGAGTACCGCAAGACTCACAACCAGGGCGTGTTCGACGTCTACACCAAAGACATCCTGAACTGCCGCAAGTCCGGCGTCATCACCGGTCTGCCGGATGCCTACGGCCGTGGCCGCATCATCGGTGACTACCGCCGTGTTGCCCTGTACGGTATCGACTTCCTGATGGCCGACAAACTGGCTCAGTTCAAGTCCCTGCAGGCTGACCTGGAAAACGGTGTCAACCTGGAAGCCACCATCCGTCTGCGCGAAGAGATCTCCGAGCAGCACCGTGCCCTGGCCCAGATGAAGGTGATGGCTGCCAAATATGGCTGCGACATCTCCGTACCGGCCAAGACCGCCAAAGAAGCCGTCCAGTGGACCTACTTCGCCTACCTGGCGGCAGTCAAGTCCCAGAACGGCGCGGCCATGTCCTTCGGTCGTACCTCCAGCTTCCTGGACATCTACATCGAGCGTGACCTGCAAAAAGGCCTGATCACCGAGCAAGAAGCCCAGGAGCTGATGGACCACATGGTCATGAAGCTGCGTATGGTTCGCTTCCTGCGTACCCCGGAATACGATTCACTGTTCTCCGGCGACCCGATGTGGGCCACCGAGACCCTGGCCGGTATGGGCGTTGATGGCCGTACCCTGGTCACCAAGAACAGCTTCCGTATGCTGAACACCCTGTACACCATGGGCCCGTCCCCTGAGCCGAACCTGACCATCCTGTGGTCCGAGAAGCTGCCGGTCGGTTTCAAGAAGTACTGCGCCAAGGTATCCATCGAGACCTCTTCCGTTCAGTACGAGAACGACGACCTGATGCGTCCGGACTTCAACAACGATGACTACGCCATCGCTTGCTGTGTGTCTCCGATGATCGTCGGCAAACAGATGCAGTTCTTCGGTGCCCGTGCCAACCTGGCCAAGACCATGCTGTATGCAATCAACGGCGGTATGGACGAGAAGCTCAAGATCCAGGTCGGTCCTAAGACCGAAATGGTCACCTCCGAGTACCTCGACTACAACGACGTGATGGACAGACTGGATCACTTCATGGACTGGCTGGCCAAGCAGTATGTCGCCGCCCTGAACATCATCCACTACATGCACGACAAGTACAGCTACGAAGCCTCCCTGATGGCGCTGCACGACCGTGACGTCTATCGCACCATGGCCTGTGGTATCGCCGGTCTGTCCGTAGCCGCTGACTCCCTGTCTGCCATCAAGTACGCCAAGGTCAAGCCGGTACGTGATGCCGATGGCGTCTCCATCGACTTCGAAATCGAAGGCGAGTACCCGCAGTTCGGCAACAACGACGCTCGCGTCGATGACATCGCCTGCGACCTGGTCGAGCGCTTCATGAAGAAGATTCAGAAGCTCAACACCTACCGCGGTGCCGTGGCTACCCAGTCCGTGCTGACCATCACCTCCAACGTGGTGTACGGCAAGAAGACCGGTAACACCCCGGATGGTCGTCGCGCCGGTGCGCCGTTCGGCCCGGGTGCCAACCCGATGCACGGTCGTGACCAGAAGGGTGCCGTTGCTTCCCTGACGTCCGTCGCCAAGCTGCCGTTCGCCTACGCCAAAGATGGTATCTCCTATACCTTCTCCATCGTGCCGAACGCGCTGGGCAAAGACATGGAAGCCCAGAAAGCCAACCTGGCCGGCCTGATGGATGGTTACTTCCACCATGAAGCCAACCTGGAAGGTGGTCAGCACCTGAACGTCAACGTAATGAACCGTGAAATGCTGCTGGACGCCATGGAAAACCCGGAGAAATATCCGCAGTTGACCATCCGCGTATCCGGTTATGCCGTTCGCTTCAACTCCTTGACCAAGGAGCAACAGCAAGACGTCATCACCCGTACCTTCACCGCTTCTCTGTAATAGCGTCTCGGTGAACAAAAACCGGCGCCCAGGCGCCGGTTTTTTTATGGCCGTTAGCCGGTGTGCAAGCCGTTTCCTACCTCACAGGCCCCCTGACTCACAGGCTCTGACCCGCAGGCTCGGCCAGACGTTAGCCTCCTAACGCCCCTCTCTATGATGCCCCTCTCCACTCCCCTCCTGCGCTTGATGCACGGATGTGCCCACCGGCACTCAGGCACTCAGGCACTCAGGCACTCAGGCACTCAGGCACTCAGGCACTCAGGCACTCAGGCACTCAGGTACTCAGGTACTCAGGTACTCAGGTACTCAGGTACTCAGGTACTCAGGTACTCAGGTACTCAGGTACTCAGGTACTCAGGTACTCAGG
>NZ_JBFODR010000026.1:0-6973 GCF_040908425.1 Aeromonas sp. R2-1 | reverse complement strand
GTACTGGACTGCTACAGCCGCCACGCCTGGGGACGGCTCTACACCAGCAAGCTGCCGGTGACCTCGGTCCATGTGCTCAACGAAACGGTCCTGCCGTTCTTCGAGGCTCACGAGGCGCGGGTCTATACCATCCTGTCGGACAACGGGCGCGAGTTCTGCGGGCGCCCTGACCATCACCCCTACGAGCTGTTCCTGCAACTGGAGGGGATTGAGCACCGGACCACCAAGGTACGCAGGCCGCAGAGCAACGGCTTTATCGAGCGGCTACATCGCACCCTGCTGGATGAACACTTCCGTATCAAGGGGAGGACGATCTGGTATGAATCAGTGGAGCAGATGCAGACAGACCTGGACAGCTATCTGGATCACTACAACACCCAGCGGCCACATCAGGGCAGGATGATGGAGGGTCAAACCCCCTACAGCATGTTCAAAAAGGGTCTGAAATTGATACCGAAGGAAGTGCGCACTAAAGTAGCGTAAACAAGACACCGGTTTGAGGCCGGTGTCAGGTGATAACTAGATCTGTACATGTAATCCAAACAAAAAAATACAATTTTAATGTAAGAGATTGCTAAATCTATCTGGGACGATTTGTTAGGTGCTTTTCTCTGGTGATAAATAAGATCTTAATTGACTCTCTAATTTATTTTTCAGCGTATTAGACGTACTCACAGTAAATTTATAAAAATTATCTTGTTTATTATAAGCCTGAGCAATCTGAGATTCATTTAGGTTTTTTAATCCAGCGATGAATGTTGCGCCTTGGTACAATTTAACCTGTTTGTCTATCTCTATAGCAAACTCTTCTATTTCATTACTAATCGATGCATCTAACCAAAGTTTTTCAATTTCAAAATTTTCGCGAAATGCTGTTACGGCATTGTTGAAATTTTCATCTGCGCCATCATCTTTCATTAGAATTATTTTTTTGGAAGACATAAACAAAATAGCTAATTTTTCATATATTTTCTCTATCGCATTTATTTGTTTTTCATGATATCGAGATAGTCTGATTTGATATTCTATAGTACCTTTGCTTAATTGGTTTTTTATCAATTCTGTATCAGTGGTTATAGCTCTATTTTGATCGGCAATGTTTTGGAAGTTTTTGTTTATTGCCTCTAATTCAGCCTTTTTTTTAATAAAGGCGGCGCAATAAATGCCCGCAATTGAAAACAGAAGTATTATCAGATTGAGCAATATCAATCTATCGTTTGAATCGATGATTGCATTTGCAATAACTTGTAATTCATCGTACTTCATTATGTTCCCTTACTATGATGTGGAGTGCATTAAAAATGCGATAAAATCTTTGGTTGTGAATAGCAGAAACAGAATATAATAGGTCCTCTTTGAAATGTTTAAATCAGTGCAGTTTGACTTATATCAGAAGCTGTCAGTGCTGCGCAATATCACTAAACCACACATAGGCGTTCCACTCAGCAGTGTTCTGGCTTGTCTGAATATCTACAGCTCGCCCTATCAAGGAAAAGCAGTTGTGGTACACAGCCTCCGCATTTTCTTTGTACTTCTCAATGCTCATCTTGCGTGTTGAGCCAGATTCATTGGTGATGGTGACCATTCGACCGTCTGCGCAGACCTTCGTCAGGACTCCAAAGTGAGTCCAAACATAACCACTCATTTCTACCACTCTCCCCGGTGTGCTGTGTGCTTCCGCCAGCAGCATTGGTGCCAACCACTAACCATACTCCAAATGAGGCTTATTGTTAATCAATTAAGCGGTAAATCAATATGTGATCACAGTTTGGCTGGTTTGAGGTGGAAACTCTTGGGTCTACGTAAGAGCAAGGGGGAGTAGGTGTGAGAGCTGCTCTGTTGCTTGGGGAAGGAGGAGATCGACAGTTCGCGCGGCCGGCGGAGAGGACCGCCATCCTGCGGAATAACCCCGTCCGCGCCGCGCCAGTTGGCCGCCAGGTGTCTCTGCGAGTATGTGAGATGGAGGCGGAGGTGAGGGTGTACCTGCGGGATCGCAGTGTGCCGGCAGATGAGGTTACCTCAGAGTTAGATGTTGTGCTGGCTGAAAAGGCTCGCCAAGGAGCTGAGGTTGTTATGCGTTCGTAATTTAAATGAAAATATGGAATAATTTCACAATATTTCTTCAAAGGAGAAGGGATTGTATTCTTTTATCGAAAGTTCAAAAGCACCATGGATTTTCGATGCTATGTAAATATTTGCATGAGGAAAGTGGGTAATTATTATGTTGTATAGGGTTTCCACTTTCTTTCTAGGCATTTTCTCACCTATTGTGAAACTTTTTATTGCGTTGATAGGGTATTTTAGGAAGTGCGCCTTTATTTCGGTGTTTTTGGCTTGGCAAATCACTCTAACTTCATTTTCATATTTCCAGCATGTTGGCTTGGTCGCTAGCATTTTTTGGTATATTTCATCATGAGAGTTGAATGATCTGTCGAGAGCATCTTCGTACAAACCTAATTCTTGTCGCTTGTCTTGTCCAAGATGTTTCATCAGTACTTCTGTGCTGTGAATGGCTTCCTGATGGTATGTGATTTGATCATGTATAACAGCCATTACAGCAGTGTCAATTTTTGGTGGAGCATCTTCATATAATACGTCCATAATTACAAGGTGCTCTTCATTATGAGATTGTATATAGTCTGGATTAAATTCAATACAATACCCTCTTAGTCCATCCGCATAATGTGACCACATTAGCAAACTGTCAGCATCTTTACTAAAGCAGCTAATCCTGGCTCTATCTATTATGGTAGATACAACTGGTTCTGATAATTTCAAGCTGTCAGCATAAGCATCATAGTTTTCAAGCACGATGTGATCTGATACATCCTCAAATCCCCATGCTTTTATTATTTCCTGAAGTCTAGAGGATTGCTCTGTTATTTTTGGGAAGCCAGAGAGTACCTCACAACTACATTCAAATGGGTCATTGAATGCTTCAAAATGACTCATGTATAGTTCATGGTTGAGTAAGTTGGATATTGAGTTCTCTGAAAATGAAAAATATTTGTACATGGCGGGCTAGTCTCTTTAAAATTGCAACATTAACAATGTGAAGTACCTGTTCATAAAATTAATTAAAGACCGAGAGTCATGCTCGTATTAATCTTGGTATTTTCGATTCAATCTCCAGTTTAAGGGATTCTTTATCTAGGCTGAAATGAAGTTTACGATGGCAGTTTGGACAAACTGCAAGCGCATTTGAAATGGTATCACTTCCTCCTTCTGATAATGGTATTAAATGATGCACTTCTAGATAAGGTGTGCCATCTGTCCGATGGAAAGGTGCGGGTAGTTGACAGGCTTCACATTTTCCCACTGCATTGCTAAGTACCCATGCTTTAACAAATGGGTCTCGAAGATATACCGTCGTAGTTATGTTGCTTTGCTTAGGATGAATAGAGCCTATTGGCTCTTCTATTTTCTGTTTTAGAAGAGAATCTACAAGTAGGTTGAATTTTTCATGGTCAGCAGTTGGCTCAAAAAGATCTAATTTATCCATGGTTGATGCAAGAGTGTGCCAGTATTTATCAGTCATAAGTGGGCTATGTATTAAAATTCTTTTGAATCTATTTCCACCTTTTGATTTAATGTTGTGAGGTTCTTTCATCTCTCCTACCTCACGACCAATTGCTAGTCTAATATCATCTGCATGCACATGTCTTATATATATATCAGTATCTACATTGTTATATAGTTTTACTGCTCTATCTTCAATATTTGGTAAGGCCTTTGATAAATTTCTCGATATAACATACACTTTAATGAAAGATAGGTTAGCCTCTCTTAGTCTTTGAATAATATAGCGAACAGCACATGCATAATCAGGGTTCCTATTTTTTGGTCCCCAAGATTCTATGATTAGTCCAAATACACCATCAACTGTGCCAACGTTGTATGTTGCATCCAAGAACTCTCTGTTGTATGAATAAACTCTAGGCATTTTTTTCTCTCATTGTAAAAAGCGTAATAATAATTTTCATGCTGCATGACTAAATATATAAGTCATTTTCCTTTAAGTGAATTAAGATACTTATGGCGTACTGATTGATATATTCTTTTTTCGTTTTTCATTATGTCTTCAGATAAACTATCTAAATCTTGATATATAAACGCTTTAGTCATTCCCAGTGCGCGTAAATCTTTCTTCATCTTTGATATGAATTTACATGGGATAAATATTTTGTGTAGTATTCTGTCTATCGGATCATAACTTTCAATGTCTTGGGTCATTGAACCATGTAATGTAAAAGTGCCTGCTTGTGCTCTAATCCTTGGTGAAGAATGAGGGGCTACTATGCAGATAGGTAACATGGCTCTGCTATCTTCTGTTGGCCTTACATAGTGTTTCCAGTGTTCATAATAATTTGCAACATCAATTGGATGATCGAATTCGGTTGACTCATGATTGAATTTGTTTGGATTCATGACATAAACGGCGGCGCCATCATCTCTCATATGTGTGCCAGAGATAAAATCAGAAGATGGATTGGATTCTTTTGATGGCTTCATGCCTTGTGGCTCATTTTCAAGTGCGAAATACAAAGCTACTAAGGCATTAGTTGTCCAATCAAGCAACCGAGTTTTTACTCCATAATGTTGCATTAAAAACAACCATTCAAAATCATTCCTCGGTTTTTCATTAATTAGATGAATTGCTTGCCTTTTAAATTCACTAAGCAATCTTTCTGGGTCAATTCCGGTCATGGTAACACCGCTAGATATTATTGGCTCATCACCCCGTAGTGAATTACCCCTAGAATCAGACAATGGAATTATATCGCGTAAAACCGATGGGATTAGTCTATATGAAGCCAGTCCATGCCCTCTAAACCATGCATTCCCATCTTCACGTTCTGTTATTTCGGAGATTTTTACAACATATTCACCAATGTTCTTTATTATATATCGATGCATAACTTATACTCTTTGGTCAAAGTTCTACTTAAACGTTCATACATATCTAATTCTATAATTCATCTAGAGATGATGTAAACTCAGATAGGAAATTCCTGAAAATATTTAACTCTTCATCGGATATTAAATAGAATTTATTAGTTTCGATTTTATAAAATTCGAATATCTTATCTGTTTTAATTGTGACTAGAGGAAGTAGAAAATCATTTTTATGATATGCTTTTTCAAAATTACATTTGAATGGTGATGCAGCTTTTATTAGATCTATCCTATTTTCCTGTGAGATTACACCATGCGTATGTGAATAAACATTACGTAACTTACAGTAAAGAGTCCACAGTGACAGCATGAATTGCCGATCCATATTATGCCTGGATGTCATAACATTAATCATTTCTTTATTTGACTTTAATATTTTTCCAATCAGATCACTAGTGTTTGTATTTTCTACATTAACAACTGATTTAAACGTGCTTTCAGCTATGCTGAATAGAAAAATAAACTCCCAGACATTCAAGAAACCCTTTATAAGAGTATACCAGTTTTCAGTTTGAACAGAGGTTCTCAATGACTCTAGAGATATATCTACATCTCTATTCATGTAGTTACCAATATCAATTCCTGAGCAACTTAGCAAGTGTGCATGTTCATAAAACGTGCTTTTAAATTTTGAAATTAATTCTCGCAAACCAGTTTCAACATCAATTGCATATATCGAGGGTCTGTCAATAGCTGTGACAGATAATTCAGGGTAGTCTTTCAGTGCTCCAGAATTGTATAGTTCATCACTATGTTGCTCTATTATATCGAGTAGTTTTACATGCTCGATATAACTGTCCATATAAGATAGTAGTATGTTATTTACTAGTTGAGATATATAGAATGAATTATGAAAGCTACGGTACCAAGAGTTTGATGTTGGAGAGGGCTTTTTTAACGTTGGCGCGTAAATATTGATCATTTTCTGTCTTCTTATATGTGTTATGTTTGTAGTTGATGTGAGTTACTGTGCATTTAGATTGTATGGAAAAAGTGTCGGATAGTATGGATAACTCATTGATATAGGTGATCTCTCTAAGGTTTATAGAATTGTGATAATATGATTTTTAATATCGTCATCGGCTCGGTTCGGAACTTAACTAGAATGGGATGGTAACTCATATGGTTCCGATTGTTGAGTGTAATGAGCACTGAATCAGGATGGGATCACAGATTTGTTGCGGTGGCAGCTGTGAGCTTGGGATAAGGAAGGCAGGATGCAGTGACGTTCGGCTTCCTAGTTAGCACTAACTGGTTGCCAGATATCGATGAGGAGGGGGGAGATGGAGACTGATATTCGGTTTTTTTGCGTAAGCAATCAGTGCTGGCCGATTCTGTGGCCAAGAAACTGCTGCAAGTGCTGGCTGAAAAGACACGCTAGGGAGCGGTTGTAACGGGGAAAATAGCTTGAACTGAGGGAGAAAATCCAGCACAGCCCATAGCTCTACCAGGAAACAGGGAAGATAGGAGTGGAAAGCCTCAAGGTGTACAGATCTAGTTATCACCTGACACCGGCCTCAAACCGGTGTCTTGTTTACGCTACTTTAGTGCGCACTTCCTTCGGTATCAATTTCAGACCCTTTTTGAACATGCTGTAGGGGGTTTGACCCTCCATCATCCTGCCCTGATGTGGCCGCTGGGTGTTGTAGTGATCCAGATAGCTGTCCAGGTCTGTCTGCATCTGCTCCACTGATTCATACCAGATCGTCCTCCCCTTGATACGGAAGTGTTCATCCAGCAGGGTGCGATGTAGCCGCTCGATAAAGCCGTTGCTCTGCGGCCTGCGTACCTTGGTGGTCCGGTGCTCAATCCCCTCCAGTTGCAGGAACAGCTCGTAGGGGTGATGGTCAGGGCGCCCGCAGAACTCGCGCCCGTTGTCCGACAGGATGGTATAGACCCGCGCCTCGTGAGCCTCGAAGAACGGCAGGACCGTTTCGTTGAGCACATGGACCGAGGTCACCGGCAGCTTGCTGGTGTAGAGCCGTCCCCAGGCGTGGCGGCTGTAGCAGTCCAGTAC
>NZ_JBFODR010000025.1:0-16492 GCF_040908425.1 Aeromonas sp. R2-1 | reverse complement strand
TGAATCGCCCCGGCTTCTCTAGACACTTTTGAGCCGTTCGAAATATTGCTTTTCACACTCTACTGGCGATAGCCCATTGTTGAAACTGTGCCGACGCTTGGGGTTGTAAAACATTTCAATGTAATCGAACACATCCTGCCGGGCCTCCTCCCGATCTGCATAGGTTTTACGTCGGATCCGCTCGCGTTTGAGGAGTTGGAAGAAACTCTCCGCCACCGCGTTATCATGGCAATTGCCACGTCTGCTCATGCTGGCCTTGAGCCGGTGCTCCCGCAAAAAATCCTGCCAGTCATAGCTGCTAAACTGGCTCCCTTGGTCAGAATGAACCAGCACTTCCTGCTCGGGTCGCCGTCGCCACACTGCCATCAGTAACGCGCTGATGGCCAACTCTCGGTCGATCCGTGGCCCCATTGACCAACCAATGACTTGTCGTGAAAACAAATCCAATACCGCGGCCAGATAGAGCCAGCCTTCATGGGTTCGAATATAAGTGATGTCCGTTACCCAGACCTTATTTGGCTCAGTCACATCGAACTGGCGTTCAAGATGATTCGGTGCAACCACCGTTGGCCGGCCACCATAATGACCGGGACGGCGACGATAACCGGTTTGTGAACGCAAACCTTCATGACGCATTAATCGCGCCACCCGGTGTTTCCCACAGGTCTCGCCCATCTCTCGCAGGTCATCCCGGATCTTGCGATAGCCATAGACGCCCCCGCTTTCTAGCCAACATTGCTTGATCTGGCCCAGGAGGCGTTGGTCTTCAAGTGCGCGGGCAGATAAAGGCTGGTGCTGCCAGGCGTAATAACCGCTCGGGTGGACATTCATCATCCGACACAGTCGGCGGATGGGATGTGTGGACGCGTGCACCCGGATGAAGGCGTACCTTACCCTGACAGCTTGGCAAAGTACGCGGCGGCCTTTTTTAAGATATCTCGCTCATCGGTGACGCGGCGCAGTTCAGCCTTGAGGCGCCGAATTTCGGCTTGCTGGCTGGAGTCATGCTGTTGCTGCACGGCGGGCTGGCTGTAGCGCCTGATCCAGGCGTAAAGACTGTGGCTGGAAACACCAAGTCGCTCAGCGACCTCTGCCACTGGGTAATGGCGCTCAGTCACCTGCTTGACGGCGGCCAGTTTGAATTCTTCCGTGTAACGTTGCTGCTTGCTCATAACACCTCCTGATTGACCTCAGTTTGAGGCTCTTGAGGTGTCTAGGAAAGTAGGGGCGATTCATGCTGGCCCATGTCAAATGCAGTCACGACCCGCAGAGCCTTTGGCCCTTGGTCTGGAGATGCACAGCACTCGCGGGGCGGATACAACCTCTGAAGGTGAGTAAAAGGATACAAAAAGGGCCACTTCTTGCGAAGTGGCCCTTTCCAAACGTTTGGGCTGGGGGAGGTTGAACTGGATAGTTAATTTCTTGATTTAAAATAAAAATCGCCAATTCAGAAAATTTCAATATGCCTAACCGTATGCCTAACATCAGAACTTCTGCAATAACATAGTGTTATCTGGGCTGGAATGGTCATATGTGGTTAATTGGCCGTGGAGGAAATTTTAAATCTCACCTTTCTCAAAAGGTAACTGACTCTTGCGAAAATTGGCGCTCTCTGTTGTATCAGCTCCTCGTTTGGAAAAAAATTCCCCGTCCAAAATTTACTTGTCCAGCGAGCTTTGAATAGACTGTTCAACCTTCGGTGGCTTTTACCTCGCCACCGGCAGGTCCTCCCAGCGGGTGGTGTAACAGGGGCTCAGGTGCGCTTGTCGCATCATCCACTCAGGCGACCCAGTGCCCTGGCTGGCAAAGCCTACGCGCCCCAATCCCTTGGCTTTGATCTGGTCCATTACGGTCATCAGCGCGTCCGATTGAGCGGAGGACGGGGCAAACAGGTCGGCCTGTTGCTGCCCCTTGGGGGTGAACTCACTCAGCATGACGCCCCCCTTCTGATAGCGGTAACCGTCGCGCCAAATCTGCGCTAGCAGCACGTTCACTTGCTGCAGCAGCAACCGGGTATCATCGCTAGGGCAGACCAGCCGGACGCCAGCCTGCTCACTGTAGTAAGGGGCTCGTTCATCAAAGGGGCTGGTTCGCACGAACAGGTGCACCCGCTGGCAACACATCCCCTCGGCCCGCAGCTTCTCGGCTGCGCGAGCCATAAAGCCTGACAACGCTTGGGCCATTTCTCCACGGTCAGTCACGCGCTCACCAAAGGAACGGCTCGAGAGGATCTGCTGCTTCGCCGCCGGTTCAACGGTCAGCTCTGCGCAAGGCAGGCTACGCAGCTCCTGTACGATCTGCTCGACCACCACGCCGTATTGGGCGCGTAACCCTTTGGCGTCGCTAGCCACCAGGTCAGCAACGGTGTTGATGCCTTGTGCCACCAACTTGGCTCCCAAGCGCCGTCCTATGCCCCACACCTCGTCCACCGGGGTGATAGCCATCAGCCGGGCACGGCGCAGCTCGTCACGCAAGTCCACAACGCCGCCCGTGGCAGGCCACTTTTTGGCTGCATAGTTGGCCAGCTTGGCGAGGGTCTTGGTGGGGCCAATCCCAACCCCTACCGTTAGGCCGGTCCACTGCCACACTCGCTGCCGGATCTGTTGTCCATATGCTGTCAGGTCCCCGGCAAACGACTCCGACAACGCCATGAACGCTTCATCGATGGAGTAGACCTCAAGCTCGGGGGCCATGGTCTCCAACGTGCTCATCACCCTGCCAGACATATCACCGTAGAGCGCGTAGTTGGAGCTGAATGCCACACCGCCATGCGCCTCGAACTGCTCGCGGATCTTGAAGTAGGGCCCGGCCATCTTGATACCCAGCGCCTTGGCTTCGGGGCTGCGCGACACCACGCATCCATCGTTGTTGGAGAGCACCACGATCGGGCGGCCACGCAGCTCGGGGCGAAATAGCCGCTCACAGCTGGCGTAGAAGTTGTTTACATCAACGAGCGCTATAGCCATCACGCTGCCTCAGATTGCCAATCACATGGGTGACCACTCCGAACAACTCCAGGGAGAGGCTCATACAAGGGTCGATAGGCGCGAACGCCGGATTGGCTGGCAACAGCCGCAACCTCGGCTTGAGCTGCAAGGTCTTTACCGTGAAGCCACCATCGAGTAGTGCAATCACCACATCACCATGGCGCGGGGTGAGGCTCTTATCGACCACCAGCAAGTCACCGGGAAAGATGCCGACCCCGGTCATGCTATCCCCCTCGGCACGCAGATAGAAGGTTGCTGCAGGGTGCGGCACGCAGTGGGTGTTGAGGTCCAACTTCCCTTCCAGATAGTCGCTGGCTGGGCTGGGAAAGCCGCAAGAGGCGCGGTGCAAGAACAGCGGGATGGTCACCTCGGCGGGTGATGGGTCTGGGGTTAACAGCTTCATGGCAACAACACCTGTATTTATATACAGGCATTATAGCGCACCACCTTTGAACCAGCGCAAGTCCCGCATGCCAGTGATGGCGTACCATAGTGCCAATAGATAACAAAAAAATCAGTAATGCGGATGCCACGTTGTTAGTTAGTTCCATTCAAGCTACATCGATTTGAGAAGCAACGTCGACATTCGTTTGTTAGTGGTTCATGGCACGAAGCATCACACTGACCTACAAATTGACTTTTCTGTCAGCAGTGTTAGAAATAATGTTCTAAATCAATGACCTCTAATCGAATTTTTGATTAAATTATTGCATTTGTGACCGACATTTCAGATCACAAAAGGCCTTTTAGGTACATTCATCACAGACCAAATCGTGAGAAAAAGGCTAGGTAAACAGAACGTGTTCGCATTGAGTCTGTTACCATGGGCTTTGATAAATAAAATAGGCTGTAACCATTTTGCAATTGGACTTAGCTTTTACCCATGCACGATCCCACAGACTGTATATCAGACCAGAACATAGTTCAGAGTGACAGTCGGTCATAGGCAATCAGATGCCCAACATGAAGTAGTTAGTTCGGTGCTGGCTACTAGATTCACTCCCGCCGAGTAGCTTTATCATGCTTGAAAATCAATCACCCCCCAGAATCAGTGCGATGTTGCGTTTTGCAATCAAATCCGGTGCCAAGGCTGCAGTGGAACTACAGATACGTAACCGCTCCATGCTTGATGCTAGAGATGATCAGGGGAGGACACCGTTGATGCTCGCTGCGGAAAAAGGAAGCCAAGAGTTGTGCGAGCTGTTGCTTGATGCGGGGGCCAATCCAGCACTGGTTAGCAATGAAGGTAAAACAGCATCTAGCATAGCTGCGGAGATGGGTTATGACGTGCTCGGATGCATGCTGCATCGCGCTCAAGATGAACCAGCTGGTTCTTCGTTATTTGAAGTTGTAGTGACGCCTGAAGACATTCATCGGCATGAAATAGTTGGTGATGATAAAGCTGTAGTTCTAAGGGATGAAAGAGCTGCTGAGTCCACATCCTTGGGTTATTTCATGGGCGTCCAAGCCGTATCTCAGACTCACCAAGATGTATTTTCTGCCGGAAGTTCTGGTGTTTCTTCAGCGGATACAGGTCCATCTGATTATGGAGATTCAGGGGATGAAGATATAGCTAGGTCCACTGATATTGAAGGTGATTCCTGTCAGTGGATTGCCTTATCAGATAATCCTGGTAAGGGGGTTACGCCGATCGTTCCGGATGTATTACTGAGCCAGCCAGATGTGATTGGTATAGAACAACAGAGAGTTAATTCCAGTTGGAATGAAGCATCTGATGGTCTAATTGATTTCCCCCCTTCGGAAGATTCTGCATGGGTTGATGCAGATACAAGTGCGCAGTTTGATGATATTGCACAAGCCGGGCCACATGATTTTGTTCGTTTGCGCCTTCCTTTTTCAGATGTTCCTGTTACTGAGCTGGAGGAGAAAAATGACTCAGCTCATTTACATGAAGAAGATGATTCTGGCTGGAAGGCAGAGGAGGAAGTGGTAACGCCAAAATCAGATGTGTCCCTCCTGATTTCCGTGACGCAAACCCATCGTCGTATATCCAGACACCGTGCTTTGAATACTGACGAATCTTGGGAGGATGTGGAGCTTGAGCTGCCAGAGGTGAAACCTGCAGTCATCCGGGGCTCCGAGGAGCAGGAGTTTCTGAGAGCACTCTTTGTCGAGGGTTTTCAACGTGGGTGGGTCACTTTTGACAAGGTCGCTGAGGCTTGCCAGCTTGATGCGGGCCCTGCTGCTGATGCATTACTTCCCGCTACTCTTCAGATACTTGAAGATTATGGTATCAAGGTTGAAGAAGCCAATCAGGACAGTTTCACAGCGGAAGGTGTGGTGAATGAGGAGCTTGCGGTTCTGCTGGATGAGGCATTCGAGAGGTTGGAGGCGTACCTAAGTGAATCATTGTCAGAGGTGCATACATTCAATTCAAGCACTCTGAGAACGTATTCGCAGGATGCACGTGCAGTCGGCTTGATTTCCAAAGATGGGGAAATATTGCTTGGGACCCGTATGGACTCCGCCATCAAGGCTCTTGCACGGTATCTGGCTGCCTTGCCCGATAGCGCTTGGGTGGACTGTTTTGAGGATGTGCAGCCGCAACAAGAGGTAAGTGCTGATGAGCTAGATGAGGATGAAGCCGTAGATCTGGAGCAGATCGAGATAACTGATGAAGAAGGTCGTTTTTCCGGAAGCTTTGAAGATTATGTGAATATTTTACGTGCTGGAGACATTTCTGGTAAGACCGATGAAATGATCCCTCGCCCTTCCGCATCGTTACTGGCCGGTTTGATCAAGAAATTGCATTTGTTTGATCCGGAGCTCCAGCCTGAGCTGGCGTTAGAGCATATTCGGATTTTCGAGAAAGCCCGCCATGACCTAGTTAATGCCAATCTGCGACTGGTAATGAGCATTGCCAGCAAATATAGCAATAGCGGCATATACCTAGAAGACCTGATCCAAGAGGGCAATATCGGCCTGATGAAAGCTGCCGAGAAATTTGAAGTTCAACTTGGCTTCAAATTTTCTACTTATGCTACTTGGTGGATTCGTCAGGCCATTACCCGCTGCATTGCTGATCAGCTTCGTTTGGTGCGGGTGCCGGTTCATTTAGTGGAAAAAATCAACAAAGTGCAACGCGGTATTCGTGAGCTGGAGGGAAAATCCCTTGGTGGTGTAAGCGATAGCGAGTTAGCTGTGTCGCTCGATATGAGCGTCAATGAAGTTTGCAAGATAAAACAAGTTGCCGATCGTGAAGTAATTTTCCTTAGTGGCTTTGATGAAATTGACAGTCCGGAATTACTCGCTGGGAACGAGTCTGATGGTTTCCATTGTGTAGAAAATGACGAACTAGCGAATGCAATCAGAGCTGCTCTATCCGAGTTGTCAGAGCGTGAACATCAGATTATCAAATATCGCTTTGGCATAGGGTTAGGGGATGACTTCACTCTGGAACAGGTCGGCATAATGTTCGATGTCACACGGGAACGGATTCGCCAGATCGAAGCCAAGGCCCTGCGCAAACTGCGCCATCCGAATCGACGTATGGTGCTGGCTATGTTTTGGGATGAAAACGATCTGCATGATGATATTGATGAAGGCCGATGAATATGAAAGTACAGAATATGCGACATGCCCCACCTCGTGCAGCCGCAATGATCGAAGCCTTGCGCGGGTTAGGTTACAACACTGCGACCGCGCTGGCAGACATCATCGATAACAGCATTGCAGCTGGTGCCGCAACAGTTGACTTGCGCTTTGTTTGGAACAATGAGCAGAGCCGGATTGAAATTCAGGACGACGGCCGCGGTATGAGCGCAGCTGAAATCGACAAAGCAATGCGGCTTGGGGAGAGGAGCCCTCTCGATGAGCGCAGTGCAGATGACCTAGGGCGTTTCGGCCTCGGCTTGAAGACAGCTTCGTTTTCACAGTGCCGTTGCCTGACCGTGGCTGCTTGTGGGCCGGATGGTTTGCAATGCCTGCGCTGGGATCTAGATGTGCTTGCCGCTGGAAAGAATGATGGTTGGTACTTGCTTGAAGGTCCAGCTGAAGGTTCAGAAGGATATTTGGCTCCTCTCAAGGACGCTGGGCGGGGTACTCTCGTTCTGTGGGAGGCGATGGATCGCATTGTGACTAAAGGAGTTGGAGAGCAAGAGTTTCTGGATCTGATCGATGCGGTAGACCGGCACCTTGGCATGGTTTTTCATCGTTATCTGGAGCATCCCCGACGTTTGTTGTTGCGTATCAATGGTCAGCCGGTGAAACCATGGGACCCGTTCCTTGTGGGGCATCCTGGCAAACCATGGCAATCACCTTCCGTATCACCGCCAGGAAATGCGGCAGTCAAGCTGCAATGCAATGTGTTACCGCATAAGGATAAGTTATCACCGTCCGAGTTCGAGACTGCAGAAGGACCTGACGGCTGGACGGCGCAGCAAGGGTTCTATGTCTATCGCAATGAGCGTCTTCTGGTTGCAGGCAGCTGGCTGGGGCTTGGCCAAGGGCGATCGTGGACAAAAGACGAGGCGCACCGTCTGGCGCGTATTCGCCTTGATATTCCTAACACAGCTGATGCCGACTGGAAAATCGATATTCGCAAGTCTACGGCTAGGCCCCCCGTTGCATTGCGAAGCTGGTTGATTGGATATGCCGAAGATACACGTTCCAGAGCCCGCAAAGCATTCGTGCATCGCGGAATCGCACCGAAAATGCCTGGGGGGGGTGAGGTTGCACAATCTTGGAAAGCAGAGCACTTTGCTGGCGGTATGCGTTACCGGATTGATACGGACCATCCGGTGGTCCGTTCGGTATTGGATGATGCCGGTGTTTTGCTGCCTCAGATAAAGGCCATGCTGCGCGTCTTGGAAGAAACAGTTCCAGTCCAGCGAATCTGGCTGGACACCGCCGAGAATAAAGAGGCTCCGTGCACCGGCTTTGCCGGGGAGCCACCCGCAGAAGTGAAATCGGTGCTCGAGGTGCTTTATCGAAATATGGTAGGCGTGAAAGGTATGTCCTCGAGCATGGCGCGCGAACGGCTATCGAGAAGCGAGCCGTTCAATCAATATCCAGAGCTGGTTGCCAGCTTGCCTGAACAGCTATAAACAAGGAATGCCGTGTGTCTTTAATAGGTGAAGCAAACAAGATCAGTGTGGTCAAAATCGTTCAGGAATTGCTGCTGGCAGAGGATGCTCAGTCTATTCCTCACAGTCTGATCTCTGAAAAAATAAACCTCGTGCTCGCGCTGAATCCTCGTTGGACTGAAGATCTGGATCGTGAGTCCGTTATTAACGAGCTGATCCGCCGCCATAGCGAATGGGTTGGGACGGGGGGCATGCTCGGTGATGAGTCGGATCACGTTGCTTGGCTGACCGCACAACGTAAGAAGGAGTGGCGTTACTGGCAGCGTTATCGTGAAATGCAGGAGACACGACTATCAGCAAGTGCGGTTGCCAATCTGGATGAAACATCCGATCAGGTGTTGTCCATGCTGGAGGACCCTTGCCGCGAAGGTGCTTGGGATCGCCGAGGTCTCGTAGTCGGTCATGTGCAATCAGGAAAAACGGGCAACTATACCGGGTTGATCTGCAAGGCGGCCGATGCTGGTTACAAGGTCATCATTGTTCTGGCTGGAATGCACAACAACTTGCGCTCTCAGACTCAGATGCGTCTTGATGAGGGGTTTCTGGGGTATGAGACACACTCTTCCAGTAACGAACCCCGGCCGATCGGTGTCGGTCTGATTGACCGGGATCCTGCGATTCGCCCGCACTACGCAACAACACGTTCCGAAAAAGGTGACTTCAGCATGGCCGCCGCGAAGAATCTCGGGATTTCTCCGGAAGAGCGACCGTGGTTGTTTGTTGTCAAGAAGAATAAGAAAGTCCTTGAACGTCTGCACAAGTGGATCGTCAATCATGTAGCCAACACCGTCGAGGCAGAGTCCGGTCGCAAGATCGTGACACATCTTCCCTTGCTGGTCATCGATGATGAGGCAGACAATGCTTCTGTTGATACGGGTGAACAAATTTTTGGCGAGAATGGACTGCCTGACGAGGAGCATCAGCCTAAAGCCATTAATGGACTTATTCGTAAGATACTGCACGCTTTTCAGCGTAAGGCCTATGTTGGCTATACAGCTACACCGTTTGCGAACATTTTCATTCATGAGCGAAATGCCACCCCGAAAGAGGGGCCAGATCTCTTTCCGGCCGCATTTATTGTCAATCTCGGCGCACCATCCAGTTATGTAGGGCCAACTCGCCTGTTTGGAATCAACAATGGTGGAACTCGTGCGGATGCATTGCCTCTTGTACGCAAGGTTGATGACCACTGTTCTGACGATGGCAAGACTGGCTGGATGCCGATATCTCACAAGAATGGACACAATCCCAAAATCGACAATGAATTTGGCATGCCTGAGTCGTTGGTACGGGCGATAGATTCATTTGTACTTACGTGTGCATTGAGAAAACTGCGGGGACAGGGTGATTCCCATAGTTCAATGCTTATTCACGTAACAAGATTTAATCAGACTCAGGCGGCGGTACATGCTGTAGTAGACCAGTATATTCGACAACAGTTGCAACGAGTAGAACGTCAAATCGGCCATGAAGGATTTTTGGGGCGCCTTGCCGAACTCTGGCAAAAGGATTTCTTGCCTGTTTCCACCGAATTACATGCACAAATACCTGATATGGTCAGCCGGTACGATTATTCGTGGGAGCAAATTGTTGAGCAGATACCGGATATTGTTTCGGAACTTTCTGTCAGGATGATTAATGGTACGGCCAAGGACGCACTGGATTACGCAGATTCTGGCAAGGGACTCAAGGTTATTGCAATTGGTGGTGATAAGCTCGCACGGGGGCTGACCTTAGAGGGACTATGTGTAAGCTATTTCCTGCGTGCATCAAAAATGTATGACACTTTGATGCAAATGGGAAGGTGGTTTGGTTATCGGCCTGGTTACCTTGATCTTTGCCGTCTCTACACGACAGCGGATCTGGTCGAGTGGTTTGAGCATATTGCGGATGCCTCAGAAGAGCTGCGTGAAGAGTTCGACATGATGGTTGCAAGTGGTGGGACACCACGTGATTACGGTCTCAAGGTCGTATCGCATCCTGTACTGATGGTGACTTCTCCCTTGAAAATGCGATCTGCAAAGACATTGCGACTTTCCTTTAGTGGGCATGTGGTCGAAACAGTGTCAATGCACAAAGAGTCTGTGATTGTTCGTGCAAACTTCGATTCGTTCCAGAGTTTTGTTTCTGTGATCGGAAAGCCTTCAACCATACCGGAGAGGAAACGTGGGGATGGACGCGATCGCTGGACTGGAGCGTATTGGTCAAATGTATCCCATGCTGAGGTGACGTCGTTTCTTGCCGGTTATACAACTCACCCTAGCGCGTACAAGGTGAACAGCCAGATGCTGTGTGAGTTCATCGACTCAATGGCGCTTGATGGTTATCTGCTGAACTGGAACGTGGCTGTAGTTGGCGGAAGCATTGACAAGGGCGCTTGGCAGATCGAAGACCTTGTTGTACCGCTAACCCAACGGGCTAATCGACAGCAGGCCGCCGGTCGCTACGCAATTGGTCGACTGCTGTCTCCGCGAGATGAGGCGCTGGATCTTGACGAAGTAGCTTGGCTTGCTGCGCTCGATGAAACGAAAAGACTCTGGCATGCCGACCCCGCTAGACCGGATGGCAAGAAGGAACCTGTGACTCCAAATGGGCCAGCCCTGAGAAAGATACGTGGATTCGGTGCGGAGAGAATTCCTGCCTCCCCGGAAACGGGATTATTGCTGATTTATTTGCTGAATCCAGTGGATGCAGGTTTACCTGAGGGTCATGAGCCTGTCGTGGCATTCGGGATCAGTTTTCCCAGCAACAACAGTGGGATCAAGGTCGACTACAAGGTCGGACATATTTTCTGGGAGCAAGAGTTTGGATCTGCTGAGTAAGGAAGACATCCTCGGGACATGGCGCGCGTTATCAGGTGTGTCGAACGAGGACGTATGGAGAACGATTTTGCTTGTGCCGGAAGGTGTGTGTACTTTGCGAGCTGGCCGTTGTTTTCCTGGGAATGAGGAAGGTTTGTTAGTCCGGTTTGGCAATGGAGATATTGGTTCATTACATGGACTACCTGCGGCCACTGGATTCAAGGTCAAAAAAATTAAGCTAGGGAATAATAATGAAGAGTGGTTGGCATTGGTACGCCAGCCAGGAGGAAACCTTGATCTGTTTGCTACGGTCGTGACAGATCTTGTTGCAGTTTTGTTGGGTAGCTCAATTCTAGATGGGCGCCAACTATTGAATATATTCATGAAGCGTTTGCGTGCGTGGATGAGCTTCATGAAGAAAGGAGCTACCATGCTCGGCCCCGAAGCGGAGTTGGGTCTAGTTGGTGAATTACAGTGCATGTCCACATTGCTAGCTGCAGGCTGCTCGGCTGAAAGTGTTGTGGAAGGCTGGACTGGCCCGATGGATGGCTTGCAAGATTTTCAGCTTGGACATGGGGCTATTGAAGTCAAAAGTACATTGGCAAGAGACGGATTTTCCGCCTCTATTCTGTCGCTTGAGCAGTTAGATGACAGTGTTCGCAAACCTCTGTTTCTTTGTGCTTGCCGATTTTCAGTTGATCCGTCAGGGGTTTCTCTGCCTGTTCGTATTGCATCGTTAAAAGAGCAGATGGATGAGGCCACAGCAGTGGTTTTCGGTTTTGCCTTACTGCATGCGGGGTACCTCGATGCGCACGCCGATTTGTATACAAGACAGTTTGCCGAAGTGAGTACACGTTACATGCTTATCGATGAAACTTTTCCGAGGCTTACTGGCGGGAATGTTCCGGTTGGTGTGGTCCGTGCAAAGTATGAGATAGAGCTGGATGCGATTGATGCTAAAGAGTGCCTAGCTGACGCAGTAATTGAAATGATTGGGATGAATTGAATGGAATTGGTTGATTTTTTACGTCAAACGCAACAACAGGTTCGTGATGAAACTGTCGAAAGAGGAATTGAGGGCGGAGAAGCAGCATTCCCGGAGCTACTTTTTACTGAGATCGTTACAAGACATATGGCCGATATCGGGATGACTTTTGATCCTGAAGTGTGTGCATACGATGCCAGAGTTGGAAGTGGATTAGGTTCAGGAAATGTGAGGTTGAGTGGTTTCGCTGTTTCTGAAGACAATGAACAGCTAGATCTGTATGTGAGCGACTACGAAGGCCTAGATGAAATTGTCGATATTCCTAATGCCGAAGCACAGAAAGCAGCCGAACAATGCCTGCGCTTTCTTTCGATGTGTGTGGAGGGAAAACTAGCCAAGGAAATGGACGAGTCCCATCCGGCATATGCTCTAGTGCTCACAATTAAGCAGGTTTATCCTGACCTTGAGCAGATCCGAGTCTTTGTTTTGACCGACAGGCGTGCAAAAGTTCGTACATATCAACCGCGTACAATATCCGGTAAGATTGTAAAGCTTGAAGTTATGGATATCCAGCGTTTGTTTAATCACTGGCAGGAGGGGCGTCCACGAGATGAACTCATTGTCAATTTCCAAGATATATCTGGCGGCCCTCTGCCCTGTATCTGGGTTCCGGACCAGATGGGAGAATATGATTATGCAATGACAGCTATTCCCGGTGAAGCCCTACGATTTTTGTATGAAAAATATGGTGCACGTATTCTTGAAGCCAATGTCCGTTCGTTTCTGAGCCAAGTTGGCGGGGTCAATAAAGGGATTGCAGAGACTTTACGCAAGCAGCCTGAACGGTTTATGGCCTACAATAATGGGGTTGTCATTATTGCTGATGAGGCCAGCTTGGGACGTACCGAGGATGGCAGCCTCGGTATTTTCGGGCTTAAAGGCATGCAGATCGTGAATGGTGGTCAGACGACAGCATCGATGTTCTTCACGAAGAAAAAATTTCCAGATATTAATCTCTCTCAGGTCAGAGTTCCCGCTAAAATCATCGTGTTGAAAAATGTAGGTTCAGAGCAGGAAGAACGTCTGATTTCAGATATATCACGCTATGCCAATAGTCAGAATAAAGTTCAACTGTCTGATTTGTCTGCAAATATGCCTTATCACGTAGAGCTCGAAAAACTTGCTATGGCTACATATTGCCCTGATGGAGTTAGTCGGTGGTTCTATGAGCGGGCCACAGGCAGCTACAAAGTGATGCTTGAACGTGAAGGTAAAACACCAGCTGGTATCAAGCGTATACAGGAAGGTATACCATCAACTCGCAAGATTACTAAAACGGATCTTGCAAAATATCAAAGTGCTTGGATGCAGCGACCAGACTTGGTGAGTCTAGGGGGCCAAAAGAACTTCAAAGCGTTCATGGATATTATTAATGCAGCTGGCGAGGCTAGGGGGCTGACTGATGTTGCTGAGTACAAGAGCATCATTGCTCAAGTCATTTTATTCAAGGAAGCGCAGCGTAGAATACGCCCACGCTTTGCCGCATTCCAAGCGAACGTGATTGCATATACAGTCTCTCTTGTGTCCCTGAAGCTTGGTGAGCTACTGAGTCTGGAGCGTATTTGGTCCACCCAGACTGTATCGCCGCAACTTCTCGAACAGATTGAAATATGGTCAGACGAGGTGAATGCACAGCTTCATGCGACTGCAAACGGGCGAATGATTTCAGAGTGGGCGAAGCGGCCTGAATGTAGGGAGATTATGTTCTCTCGTCCATTCTCTCAGCCAAGAGTAGATATTCCAGAATTAAATTGCTCCTAATATTTAACATTGCATAGGTTAATTAAATTTATCTTATTAATCCTTACACTATGGCTTGGGCTTACCAAGCCATAGTGTTATGGTTTCTTATATACTTCTGACACAGATAAGACATCTAAGATATCAGCTTCTATAAGTAGAAGATTTTTGCAAAATGTCTAACACCAAACGAGCTATTTTGTTTGCTAATAGGGGAGGCACTGCATTACCCACTTGATGATATTGCTGAGTTCGTCCACCTTGGAAAAAATAATTATCAGGAAAGGTTTGTAAACGAGCAGCTTCTCTTACTGTGAGGCTGCGACACTGTGTCGGATCAGGATGAATGAAGTAATGCCCATCTTTAGATATATGACTTGTAATTGTTGTAGAAGGTGCATCAGAAAGTTGAACTCGGAACCGATCCGAAAAATGCCCACTTTCCCAATTCTTGTGCGCTGGAGCTAAGGAGTCAAGACAAAATTCTTTGTGCCCCTTTGGCGATCTTCCTTCTATTTTAGCAAAACATGCAGCAAATCCGTATCGAATCAAATCATCAATTCTATGACCTCTGGTTTCGTGGTTCAGCCAAACTTTTAGTCGATCATCATTGAACCATTTGTCAAGTTCACTAATACCAGTAGTACCTTCATTTTTCTCTCTTGGATATTGGAGAGAGCCTGTATCAACATTCTGAAGGAAATCAGCTGTTTTACGAATATTATCTATCAGCTCTGAAGTGAGTTTGGACTCTTTAATTGCATTGTTTGCAAGCAGTTTTAATCCTTCTCGGATTTTTTGTTCCCATGCAGCAGCAGAGTCCTCTTCTCGACTTAATTTACTGCGTAATGGGGGTAGATTACCAATAGCATTATTAACTGTAATCCGACTCTCTTTGTTTAGCTTAGGTAAATTATGGCTGAAACGATCGTCTCTGATACCGAGTAGAATTACTCTATGACGAGCCTGAGGTATTCCATAGTCTTCGGAGCGAATAATGAAATTAGTTGCATCTATTTTTTGTGGATCATCACCATCCATGAATATTTCATCATTGACAAGAGATACGATATTATATCGTAAGCCGTTATCTTTTTTATCCAATGCCATGCTAGGATTTGCAAGATCTTTTAGGATTTGATGAAAAATTAAACCACCATTTATTTTTGATGAAAGAATACCCTTCACGTTCTCCATGACAAAAATATCTGGCTTATTGTTTTTTATGATTCTTAAATACTCCAAGTATAGGAAGTGCCTAGAATCATCTTCGGGTATATAGTTAGAGTTACCTTTATTCCTCGAGCGCCCAGCAAGAGAATATGCTTGACATGGAGGTCCGCCAATGAGGACCCATGGTAAATCCTTATTGCCTAATGCAGCTGTAATTGCAGAGTCAAGGGCTGCATTCCCCTTATCACTACCGATAGCAATACACATCGCTTCATGATTTGCTCGCTCCCAATACTCATAGGTTCTCTCAGTGAAAGGATTAGGTGATTTCCCATTGCAAAACTGATAGTAATCTGATAGCCCATCAGGAAAGTTGCTTTTGAGTAATCGATAGTAAGCCCTGAGTCTTAGAGTCTGGTGAGCAACAGGATCCTTCTCTGCAGAGACCATAATCTGGAAGGAAGAACCTTCATTAAGTGAAGAGAAACCTTCGCCTAGTCCTCCTGGACCAGCAAATAAATCGATAATTGGGATAGGTGATAAAACGGTGTTCATGGTCTAATACTGTGTTTTTGATCAGCTAACAAAGATACCAGGAAGATGCGTGAACGGGAAGCCAAAGCGTGGCTCTTGTCGATAAAAAGCCTTGCGTAAGGCTCATGGCGGGGGCTGGTAACATCGGATGTATGCCGGAGAAGGCTGTTCAATCGGTTCCGTATGATACATGGCGTCGGTGCCATGGCCTTATGAAGGCTTTCTTGGGACAACATCGCTATGACTTGCTTACTACCAAGTGTTAAATTATCTATCTGAGCTAAGCTGGTAGGTATTCGCCCAGCTTGATGTATATTGGGGGCTTTACATCGTTGCTTTCGCCATGTTTTCGCACGATTAATTGGGCAGATTGATAGCAACTTGGAATTTATTGTAATGGTTATGCATTTATAATATTTTTGAAAATTCCATCTGTATGAAAAATTATGTTGTTTTTAAAAAGAAATTTTAAGGATGTGGATGGAATAATTTATAACATCTGTTAACCCCCCTGAATATAATATTCTTTCATGGCGGTCTTCGTTTTTATAATAGAAATCAATAACTTCATAGCCTGTACAGATCTAGTTATCACCTGACACCGGCCTCAAACCGGTGTCTTGTTTACGCTACTTTAGTGCGCACTTCCTTCGGTATCAATTTCAGACCCTTTTTGAACATGCTGTAGGGGGTTTGACCCTCCATCATCCTGCCCTGATGTGGCCGCTGGGTGTTGTAGTGATCCAGATAGCTGTCCAGGTCTGTCTGCATCTGCTCCACTGATTCATACCAGATCGTCCTCCCCTTGATACGGAAGTGTTCATCCAGCAGGGTGCGATGTAGCCGCTCGATAAAGCCGTTGCTCTGCGGCCTGCGTACCTTGGTGGTCCGGTGCTCAATCCCCTCCAGTTGCAGGAACAGCTCGTAGGGGTGATGGTCAGGGCGCCCGCAGAACTCGCGCCCGTTGTCCGACAGGATGGTATAGACCCGCGCCTCGTGAGCCTCGAAGAACGGCAGGACCGTTTCGTTGAGCACATGGACCGAGGTCACCGGCAGCTTGCTGGTGTAGAGCCGTCCCCAGGCGTGGCGGCTGTAGCAGTCCAGTAC
>NZ_JBFODR010000024.1:0-66912 GCF_040908425.1 Aeromonas sp. R2-1 | reverse complement strand
GGTGGGTCGTGTAGGGTTCGAACCTACGACCAATTGATTAAGAGTCAACTGCTCTACCGACTGAGCTAACGACCCACATCCTGAACCTTTCACCAGCCGCATGGGCGGCCAGCGTTACAACATGGTGGTCGTTACTGGGCTCGAACCAGTGACCCCCTCCTTGTAAGGGAGGTGCTCTCCCAGCTGAGCTAAACGACCTGGGATTCAATATTCAGAGTGGTGGGTCGTGTAGGGTTCGAACCTACGACCAATTGATTAAGAGTCAACTGCTCTACCGACTGAGCTAACGACCCACATCCTGAACCTTTCACCAACCGCATGTGGCGGCCAGTGTTACAACATGGTGGTCGTTACTGGGCTCGAACCAGTGACCCCCTCCTTGTAAGGGAGGTGCTCTCCCAGCTGAGCTAAACGACCTGGGAATATTGTCTTCACCTGCTGTGAAGAAATGGTGGGTCGTGCTGGATTCGAACCAGCGACCAATTGATTAAAAGTCAACTGCTCTACCGACTGAGCTAACGACCCTCACCACGACCAGTGCCGACTGCATTACTGCTCCGGCTCTGACGGCGGCCTATATTACGGATTTATCATCCTGGCGCAATAGAAAAATCTTAAATTAAATCTGATTGTTCACTGCGCATACAAAGCACGGCGGTATTTACAAGAGTGTTACGAAAACAGTGACATGCAGCAATGTCACAGCTTGGCCAGACTCTGTTTGGCCAGCTGGGCCGGCGAGGTGTTGGGGTAACCCTTGATCACCTGCTCATAGAAGGCCTTGGCCTCTGCTTTCTTGCCGTCAAGCTGGGCGAGCATGCCGAGTTTCAGCAGGGCATCGGCCCGCTTGGGTGACTTGCTGTATTTGTTCGCCACCGTGGAGAACTGGCTCGCGGCCCCCGCCCTGTCACCCTTGTTGAACATCAGCTGGCCGAGCCAGTAGTGGGCATTGGGGACATAGCTGGAGTTCGGGAACTGCTTGATGAACCCTTCGAAGGCAGGAATGGCCTTGTCGTAGTTCTTCTCCTTGAGCACCATGTTCACGGCCGCGTCGTAGGCCTGGTTCTCATCCTGGTTGGTGGAGTAGTTGGCAGCCGCGGCAGGAGGCGTTGCAGCACCTGCAGCAGGTGTTGCGGGCGTGGCGGCTGGCTGGCTGTTGGCCACCTTGTCAAGCTCTTGGTAGAGTTGGCGCTGGCGCTCCTGGGACTGCTCCATCTGGTAGGTCTGCTGCTCCAGCTGACCACGCAGCTCGGAGACCTCCCCTTGCAGGGAGTCGACCTGTTGCTGCAGTTCGGCCTGCAGACGCAGACGGGCGTTGAGGGTACGCTCCAGCAGAGCAACCCGGTCCTCCAGGCTGCCGGTTGGTACGATGGCACCATTGTTGCCGCTCAGCACCACGCCGCTGCTGCCAGAATCCCCGCTCAGATCGCTCACGGGTGCCGCCGCTTGCGCATTCAAAGCAACCAACACGGCCAGCGCAACACCAGCTTGCTTGTACACAGATTTCATTCGGATCAAACCTTAGCGTTTAGTGCAAATAAAACGGCCAGCGCCATCGTCGCTCGCTGATACAGATTTCATTCGGATCAAACCTTGACGTTTAGTGCAAATAAAACGGCCATCGAAATGGCCGCTTGCATATAAACGAACTTCGTTCGACTCAAACCTTAGTAAACCAGGACCGCACGGCGGTTCTTGGCAAAGGCTTCCTCGGTGTGGGACAGATCCAGCGGCTTCTCTTCGCCATAGCTGACGATGGAGAGCTGCTCGGCCTGCACACCCAGGGTTTGCAGATACTTGGCAACAGCCTTGGCACGACGCTCACCCAGCGCGATGTTGTATTCCGGCGTACCGCGCTCGTCGGCGTGGCCTTCGATCAGTACCTTGACGCTCGGACGTTCACGCAGGTAGCTGGCGTGGGCATCCAGCAGGTCGGCGTACTGACCCTGGATGTCGTAACCATCGTACGGGAAGTAGATCACGTTGTCGCGTTGCAGCGCTTCGAACTTCTGACGCATCTGCTCTTCCGGGGACAACATGCCATTGGCGCCGCCGGTTTGTACACCGCCCATGCCGTCGGTCATGCCGGACTCGGCGCCAGCGGCGTCGGAGTCGGAAGAGGAACTACAGGCAGCCAGGGTGAACAGTGGCAGTGCGATGGCCAGACCCTTGAGCAGTTTATTGAGTTGCATGCTATTTCCTTAAACCTTTATAACAAAACAAAAAACAATCGATTTTTATCAATTCAAGAAGGGCGACCAAGCTGGTGCACGAATTTCACCGCTACTGGTCGGAAGCACTGCCTTGAAGCGACCGTCGGTCGACACCAATGCAAGACTCTTACGACCCTGATAGATGGTGGCATAAATGATCATGCTGCCATTGGGAGCCACACTTGGCGATTCATCCAGAGCACTCTGGGTCAGTACCAGCATGGCTCCATTTTCCATATCCTGGCGAGCGATGCGATATTGTCCCTGAACCCGGGTCACCATCACCATGGACTTGCCGTCCGGTGTGATGGATGCCCCCTGGTTGGAATCCCCTTCCCAGGTCATCCGGCGAGTCATGCCAGTCGCCAAATTTACGCTATAAATCTGGGGTTTGCCACCACGTTCAGAGGTGAACAGCAAAGTTTGACCGTCCGGCATCCAGGAGGGTTCGGTGTCGATGGTGCGGTTATTTGTGACTCGAGTGAGTTGCTTGCTAGCAACATCAACGACATAGATGTCAGGCTGCCCATCTTTGGACAGAACAATAGCCAAACGACGACCATCTGGAGACCACTCCGGCGCACCGTTGATGCCACGGAAGCTGGTGATCAGACTGCGCTGCTGGGTGTAGATGTCCTGCACATAGATCTCGGACTTCTGGTTCTCGAAGCTCACGTAAGCCAGCTTGCTGCCATCCGGCGACCAGGCCGGGGACATCAGGGGTTCACGGGAGCGCAGCAGAGTCTTCTCGTTGTAGCCGTCGTAGTCGGAGATCCGCAGCTGATACGGGAACTGGGTGCCCTGCTGCACGGAGACATAGGCCAGACGAGTCAGGAAGGCACCACGCTCCCCGGTCAGACGCTCGTAGACGATGTCGGAGATGCGGTGGGCAAACTGGCGCATCTGGGCACCCGGGATGGTCGCCATGCGGCTGTCCAGGATGTAACCGTTCGCTTCACCGCCCTGGGTCTTGGCCAGCTGGCCTTTCAGGACGTCGACCAGCTCGAAGTTGATCTTGTAGGTGCCATCACCCACGGCGGCGATGGAGCCGACCACCACGGCTTCGACCCCCTGGGAAGCCCAGGGCGCGAAGTTGATCTCGCCGCTGGTGCTCGGCGTCTGCGGCATCTGGCCACGGGCCAGCGGCTTGAACTTGCCGCTGCGCATCAGGTCGTTGGAGACCACTTCCGCGATATCCTGCGGCAACTGGCCATTGCCCTCCCACTTGAAGGGGGCGATGGCGATGGGGCGTGCACTGTCGATACCGCCGGTGATGACGATGTCCAAGGCCGCCTGAGCGCTCTGGCCTAGCAGAAGGCAGCCAACCAAAGCAAAAAACACTTTTCTTATCATGGCTTAAATACTCTGTTCCAAAAAAATGAGAGGTGAAATCCCTTTATCAGCAGATGCTGCCAACCACGGTCATTGACCCCGTTCTATCACGCTTAGATGCTCGGTTCTAACTTGAGGTTAAACTCCTTCAACATCTCGAATGCCGCCGGATCCTTCGGCACCGGCAACTGGTTGGCCTTCAGCACCGCCGCCTTGCCGGAGCGGCAGACCGCCGGATCACCCTGACCGTTGTCCACCGAGATGACGAAGCCGCTACTGGCCAACTTGACACCGATAGTACATGTTTTGCCCCGCATGGTGGGATCCAAAATCATGTAGCGCTCGACCGTGGCCTTGATGAGGGCGGCATACTTGTCGACCTCGCCCTTGGCGGCTGCCGATGCTGCCTGACTGCGCGCATTGGCCTCGGCGGCCAGCTGCTGCTCCATCATGGCTTCCATCTCTTTTTGCAACTTGGCCTCTTCGGCCACCTTGCGCTTGCGCTCCGCCTCAATCTTGGCCTTTCTGTCAGCCTCGGCCTTCGCCTTCTTCTCTGCGTCAGCTTTTGCCTTCTTGTCAGCCTCTTCCTTCGCCTTCTTCTCGGCCTCGGCCTTGGCTTTCTTCTCGGCTTCCGCCTTCGCCTTTTTCTCGGCTTCGGCCTTGGCCTTCTTCTCGGCTTCCGCTTTCTTGGCCTTGGCCTCTTCCGCCTTGGCCTTCTCTTCAGCCTGCTTCTTCTCCAGCTCTTCTTTTTTCTTCTTGAGCGCCAGCGCCTTGGCCTCTTCCGCCGCCTTGCGTTCGGCTTCGGCCTTCTTGGTCTTCTGCTCTTCCAGCTTGCGGGCTTCCTCGGCTTTCTGGGCCTTCTCTTCCGCCTGCTTCTGTTCAGCCTCTTTCTTCTGCTTGTCGGCTTCGGCCTTGCGGGTCGCCTCTTCGGCCTGCTTGCGCTTGGTCTCGGCGATACGCAGACGCTCCTGCTCCTGTGCCAGCTCGCGTTTGACGCGCTCAGCGTCTTCCTTGTCCTTCTGCTGCTGTGCAGCCTTGGGCTGGGCCTGCTTCTGCTGCTGGACCTGCTGCATCTGCTGCTCCAGCATTTCGCTGTCCATCATGACCGCATTGACGATCTGTCCCTTGGACTCGGGGCGCTTGGGTTTGCTGAAGTCGACACCGACCAGCAGGATGATGCCGATGATCAGATGCAGCAGCAGCGACGCGACGAGATAACCGGAAATACCACGCTTCACATCCATCTCCGTCAGTTCACCGGATCCGTCATCAGACCAACCTGAGGCACACCGGCTTTCTTGAGGGCCACCATCAGCAGGATCACCTCCTCGTAGCGCACGGACTTGTCACCGGCGACCACCACGGGCGCGTTCTGGTTGATGGCCAGATAGCCCATGGCCTTCTCGGTGATGTACTGCTGCATCGCCTCTGGTGTGCCACTCGGTACAGGTTCGTCATCCGCCTCACCGGCCTTGATGACGTACTCACCCTCGGTATTGACGCTGACGATGAAAGGCGGCTTGGAGTCTTCCGGCAACTGCTCGGACTCCGCCTGGGGCAGGTCGACCTTGACCCCCTGCGTGATCACGGGCGTGACCGCCATGAAGATGATGAGCAGCACCAGCATGACGTCGATATAGGGCACCACGTTGATCTCGGCGACCTTCTTGCGTTTGAGCCGCTGATAGGTTTGCATTACTTCTCACCCTGCTGTGCGATTTGGCGGTTCAGAATGGTGGTGAACTCGTCCATGAAGTTGGCGTAGGCGTTTTCCAGCCGTTCGACCTTGTTGGTGAAGCGGTTGTAGAAGATAACGGCCGGGATGGCGGCAAACAGACCCATGGCGGTGGCGATCAGCGCCTCCGCGATACCCGGTGCCACCATCTGCAGGGTCGCCTGCTGAACCTGACCCAGAGCGATAAAGGCGTTCATGATCCCCCAGACGGTACCGAACAGACCGATATAGGGGCTGATGGAACCGATGGTCGCCAACACCGGCAGGTTGGACTCGAGATCGTCCACTGCACGGGACAGGGAGACGCGCATGGCACGATAGGTGCCGTCCATCACCGCATCCTGACCACGGGCACCGGCCTTGAGCAGGCGGGCATACTCCTTGAAGCCGGAGTAGAAGATGTCTTCCATGCCTTCAATGTCGTCACGACGGGAGGAGGACTCCTGGTAGAGACGATTGAGGTCGACCCCGGACCAGAATCTGTCTTCAAACTGCTCCGAGGCGAGGTTGGCCGCCTTGATGGCCTTGGAGCGCTGGATGATCAGCGCCCAGGAGACGACCGACATGCCCATCAGGGTCATCATGACCAGTTTCACCAACAGACTGGCTTGCCAGAACAGGCCAATAAACGAAATTTCAGCGTGCACTTAACAGCACTCCCTTGATTTTTTCAGGTATTGCAACAGGTTTCATTTGCGGATGACTGACACAGGCGATCTGTACCATGGCCTGAGTGATCAGCCGTCCATCAGCCGCCAGGATCTGCTGTGAAAAACGCATGGAAGCGCGTTTCACTTCAGTTACTTGCGTCATTACGGTCAGCAGTTCATTGAAGCGGGCAGCCGCGCGGAAGTCGATTTCGGTGCGACTCACCACAAACGCGATCCCCGCCTGCAGCAGGACATCCTGTTCGATGCCGCCTGCGCGCAGGAATTCGGTGCGGGCCCGTTCCATAAACTTGAGATAATTGGCGTTGTAGACGATGCCTCCGGCATCCGTGTCTTCGTAGTAGACACGCACCGGAAACTCAGAGACTTCCCCCATAAAAATCTGTGATCCATTCGACAGTCAGATGGGGGGCTATCATAGCGCAGGGCTGAATAGGAAAGAAGCAGGGGGAGACAGGGAAATCCCCTCTCCCCCTGTTTTTTATGGCGTGCTGCGGCGCCGACAGGCCGAAGACCACAGGGCTGTCAGCATCGCAAGAAAAGCGGACAAGAGCAGTGGCTGCGAGCGGCGTGACGAGCGAGGTTCTGTCGCTCTGACCGGGCGACGGCACGCCCCTCAAAAAGAAGAAGGAGGTGGGCTGATGCCGACCTCCTTCATCATTTATGGCAGGTAGTAGCTGCTGGTCAGCCAGAGCCCGCAGAGCAGACTGGGCAGGGCGAGCCAGGGGAAGAACAGCACGCGACCCACCAGGCTGCGCGGGTGAAACCCCAGTCCATGCATGACACCGCAACAGACCGCCCACATCAGCCAGGGCGCAAGCCAGAGGCCGTGCTCACTGGTGTTGGCCGCGACCAGGTTGGGCGCCTGCAAGATGGCGACAGCCAGCAGGGCCGCCGCCAGCAGCATCAGACCTTGCCATGGCTGGCGCTCCAGAGGAGCGGCCAGCCGGGCGAGCCTGTCACTTGTCTTCATCAATCTGACGATCCAGGTTCTCGGTGTGCTCCAGCCAGAGCGCATTGATAATCCCAAACGCACAGGCCAGCAGCAGCCCCAGGATCCAGGTGAAATACCACATATCAGGGCACCTTCTTAGTAGAGCGATTGTTGGTTGTCTTCGATGTGCTTGTTACTCACCCGGCCGAACATCTTGATGTAGGTCCAGATGGTGTAAGCCAGCACGGTCGGCACGAAGACGACTGCGACTACCGTCATCACCTTGAGGGTGTTGAAGGAGGCGGTGGAATCCCACATGGTCAGGCTCTGGGACGGCTCGAGGCTCGAGGGCATCACGAACGGGAACATGGAGAAGCCCGCGGTCAGGATGATGCCGGCGATGGCCAGGGAGGAGAACAGGAACGCCACCCAACCCTTGTCCAGCTTGGCCGCCACGGCGGTCAGCAGACACATCACCAGACCCAGCACGGGTGCGGCAATCATCCAGGGATAGAGGTTGTAGTTCTGCATCCAGGCACCGGCCTGCACCACCACTTCCTTGTGAAGGGGGTTGGTGACGGCGTCGGTGGCGACGGAGCCCACAATCACATAACCATCCATGCCGCTCACCCAGACACCGGCCAGGGCGAACAGCACCAGGGTCAGCAGGGAGAAGATCATGGCGGCGGTGCGAGAGCGCGCCAGCACTTCACCTTCGGTCTTCATCATCAGCCAGGTTGCACCCTGGGTGATGATCATGAAGAGGCTCACCAGACCGGCCAGCAGACCGAACGGATTGAGCAGACCGAAGAAGTTGCCGTGATAGGTCATCATCAGGAACTGGTTGAAGCTGAACGGTACACCCTGCAGCAGGTTGCCGAACGCCACCCCGAAGATGACAGGGGGAATGGCGCTACCGGCAAACAGAGCCCAGTCCCAGTTGGAGCGCCACTTGGCATCTTCCTGCAGGGAGCGGTACTTGAAGCCGACCGGACGGAAGAACAGCGCCATCAGGGTCAGGATCATGGCGATGTAGAAGCCGGAGAAGGCCGCCGCATAGACCATGGGCCAGGCGGCGAACAGGGCGCCACCGGCGGTCACCAGCCAGACCTGGTTGCCTTCCCAGTGCGGCCCCATGGTGTTGAGCATCACGCGACGCTCCACATCCTTCTTGCCGACGAAGGGGAGCAGGGCGCCCACCCCCATATCGAAACCGTCGGTGATGGCAAACCCGATCAGCAGCACGCCGACCAGCACCCACCAGACCAGACGCAACAGTTCGTAATCAAACATGGGTCACTCTCCTTATGCCTTGCTCTGTTCGAAGTGGTACTTGCCCGTCTTCAGGCTGCTTGGGCCCAGGCGCGCATACTTGAACATCAGGTACATCTCGATGATCAGCAGTACGGTGTAGAACAGGAAGATCCCGATCAGAGAGAACCAGATCTCGGACGCAGGAATGTTGGATGCAGAGACATAAGTCGGCAGCATCTCGGCGATGGTCCAGGGTTGACGACCATATTCAGCGACAAACCAGCCAGCCTCGATGGCGATCCAGGGCAGCGGAATGCCGTACAGCAGCGCCTTGAGCAGCCACTTGCGCTCGCCGATCTTGTGGCGGGTGCTGTCATAGAAGGCCAGACCGATCAGCACCAGCATCAGGATGCCGCAGGCGACCATGATGCGGAAGGCGAAGAACAGCGGCAGTACCTGCGGGATGGAGTCATCCACGGCAGCCTTGATCTGCTCGTCGGTGGCGTCGGTCACGTTGGGGGTGTAACGCTTGAGCAGCAGACCGTAGCCCAGATCCTGCTTCACTTCGTCGAAGCGGGCGCGGGTATCGTCGGACTTGTCACCGGATTGCAGCTTGGTCAGCAGGTCGTAGGCGGTCATGCCGTTGCGCACCCGCAGCTCATGCTCGCTCTTGAGATCCTTGAGACCAGTCACCTGACCGTCCAGGGAACGGGTGGCGATGATGCCGAGGGCATAGGGGATCTTGATGGCGTAGTCGGTGCGCATCTCTTCCTGGTTCGGGATCCCGAACAGGGTGAAGGATGCCGGAGCCGGCTCCGTGTTCCACTCGGCCTCGATGGCCGCCAGTTTCACCTTCTGCACTTCCCCGGTCTCGTAGCCGGACTCGTCACCCAGCACCAGCACGGAGAGGATGGAGGCCATGCCGAACGCGGCCGCGATGGCGAAGGAGCGACGAGCGAATGCCACATCACGATTCTTCAGCAGGTAATAGGAGGAGATCCCGAGCACGAACATGGCGCCCGTGGTATAGCCTGCCGCCACGGTGTGTACGAACTTGACCTGGGCAACCGGGTTGAACACCAGGTCGGCGAAGCTCACCATCTCCATGCGCATGGATTCGAAGTTGAACTCGGCACCCACCGGGTTCTGCATCCAGCCGTTGGCGACCAGGATCCACAGTGCGGAGAGGTTGGTCCCGAGCGCCATCAGCCAGGTAGCCGCCAGGTGCTGGCGCTTGCTGAGACGATCCCAACCGAAGAAGAACATACCGACGAAGGTGGACTCCAGGAAGAAGGCCATCAAGCCTTCGATGGCCAGCGGGGCCCCGAAGATGTCGCCGACATAGTGGGAGTAGTAAGCCCAGTTGGTACCGAACTGAAACTCCATGGTGAGCCCGGTGGTAACCCCGAGGGCAAAGTTGATACCGAACAACTTGCCCCAGAACTTGGTCATGTCCCGGTACACTGTGTTGTTGGTCATCACATAGACAGACTCCATGATCGCCAGGATGAAGGCCATCCCCAGCGTCAAGGGTACAAACAGGAAGTGATAAAGGGCCGTCGCAGCAAATTGGAACCGCGATAGGTCTACCACATGCTCAGCAATCATGATGTTTCCTCACCGATTATTGGCACGGCTATTTTAAGTTTTAAGGACAAAGCTTCCATTGGAAGTCCCCGAACGGTCGGTCACCCCTCGCGGACTGACCGGATTCGACTGCCACCACATTAACAACAAGGCAATATACAGGAACAAAAAAAGCTAATGTTTAACATCTAATAAACAATAACCAGGGTTCTATTCCCGCCTATAATGATCGCTGTTTTATATCACCTTTATTTGATTGAAATCAATGTAAAACCACCCTCAATACATGTTTTTTCAAGGCAACTTATAGGGCTTTTCCCATTAATTATGGGAGCTTCATCACAAAAAACACCAAGTCGTAAATAATTGATTTAAATCAATTTTATGACACATCAAAATAGTTTCAATTCTGTTAAACAAATACGCAACCCCGGAAATAAAGCCCTCGCATCTCGATTATTTCAATAAATGGCCAGGCTCATCCAAAAATCAATTTAAACCCAGTAAAAACACATGTTTATGCGGATTGACACCCCCACCAAATTCATTAGTTTATCTAATCAAAAGCCCATAGATTTTCTTGTTTGCCCCACCCGGAAAGAGCTCCTACAATGCGCCTCGCAGTGAGGGCATACCTCTGAATACAGGCCGGTCATTCCGGGTTCCCGGTACGTATTCGATGAACATTTCGAACCTGTTTGTTGGGATTAATGATGAAAAAGTTTGTTGCCAAGACCATCCGTTACTACAAGCTTTCTTTCGTTCAACTCTATCAAATGAACCGACTCTGAAGCCTCGCGACGGCTCCTCTGTTTTTTCCCGACCGGTCTGCAGACGCGCTCACTGTCTGTGAACATCCATCCTGAATTGTCTTTGCCCACCGCCTGTGCCGTGGGCTTTTTTTTGCCCGCAAAACAAAAAGCCGCCTCAAGGGCGGCTTTTTGGTTCATAGCGCAACGTCTACTGATCTGCCGGTCGTTCCAGGCCAAAGTGTGCGTAGGCTCTCTGAGTTGCGATCCGCCCTCTGGGTGTACGTTGCAGATAGCCTTGCTGGATCAGATAAGGTTCCAGCACGTCTTCTATGGTGTCCTTCTCCTCACCGATGGCGGCGGCCAGGTTGTCGAGCCCGACGGGCCCCCCCATAAACTTGTCGATGACGGCCAACAATAGCTTGCGATCCATGAAGTCGAAACCTTCGTTGTCCACGTCCAGCATGTCCATGGCACGGGCCGCAATGGGTCCGTCAATTCGCCCGTCAGACTTCACCTGGGCAAAATCTCGTACCCGCCTTAACAAACGGTTAGCAATCCGCGGTGTCCCCCGGGAGCGACGGGCTACCTCGAGAGCGCCGTCTTCCGTCATGTCGAGCCCGAGGCAGCGGGCGCTGCGAGAGACGATGTCGGTCAGGTCCTTGACGTTGTAAAACTCGAGGCGCTGCACGATGCCAAACCGATCCCGCAGGGGGCTGGTGAGGGAGCCGGCCCGGGTGGTGGCACCGATCAGGGTGAAGGGAGGGAGATCGAGCTTGATGGAGCGGGCCGCTGGCCCCTCCCCTATCATGATGTCGAGCTGGTAGTCCTCCATGGCCGGGTAGAGCACCTCCTCCACCACCGGGCTGAGACGGTGGATCTCGTCGATGAAGAGCACATCGTTCGGTTCCAGGTTGGTGAGGAGCGCCGCCAGATCGCCGGCCTTCTCCAGCACGGGGCCTGAGGTGGTCTTGATGTTGACCGCCATCTCGTTGGCGACGATGTTGGCCAGCGTGGTCTTGCCAAGGCCGGGAGGCCCGAAGATCAGCAGATGATCGAGGGCCTCCCCGCGCTGGCGGGCGGCCTCGATGAAGATCTCCATCTGATCGCAGACGTGATCCTGTCCGGTGTAATCGGCCAGCTTTCTGGGCCGGATGGCCCGATCGATGATCTCGTCCTCACGGGCGGCACCGGCCGAGATGAGGCGATCCGCTTCAATCATTGTCTACCTCACACCAGGCTGCGCAGGGATTCACGAATGATCTCCTCTACCGACATGCCGTCGGCGGCCACCTTGCTGACGATCTGGCTGGCCTGCTGCGGCTTGTAGCCGAGGGCCACCAGTGCACTGGCCGCCTCCTCGCTCGCATCCGGGGCACGCAGCGGACTCTCTTTCGCGGGCAGGGTGATTTCGGCCGGGGAGAAGAGATCGTGGCTGACCCAGCCCTTGAGGCGGTCTTTCATCTCCACCACCAGGCGCTCGGCGGTCTTCTTGCCCACGCCGGGCAACTTGACCAGTGAGCTTATCTCCTCGCGCTCGACGCTCATCACAAACTGGGTGGCCGTCATGCCGGAGAGAATGGCCAGGGCCAGCTTGGGGCCGACCCCGTTGGTCTTGATCAGCTCGCGAAACAGCGCCCGCTCCTGCTTGTGGTTGAAGCCGTAGAGCAGCTGGGCATCTTCACGCACCACGAAGTGGGTGTGAATAACGGCCTCCTTCCCGAGTTCGGGCAGATCATAGAAGCAGCTCATGGGCATATGAACCTCATATCCCACCCCTCCGACTTCCAGCAACACCTCGGGGGGTTGCTTCTCGATGATGACGCCTCTCAAGCGACCGATCATGTTCTTTTCCTCGCCACGCAGACTCTCGCAAATTGGGTCATAGCATAAAGAATAACTGGATAAGTATCCAGCATAGGTCCATGCAGATCATGGGATGACCCGCTCTTCATACCCGGCCATTTCCCTCGTTCAGAACACAGTCTGTCACTTTATTTTCCATCGGGGATGGCACATCTTCGTCATTGATTGAACACTGAAATGGTCTTGTTCGGCACCATGGAAGGCTTGAATCATGAAAATCGTCACCACATCCAACCTCGGACTCACCATTCTGCTCGGCTGCACCCTGGGCATGGGGGCGATCGGCTGGTATGGCAGCCAGCGGCTGGCTGATCTGCTCTCCTACGTCCTGGGTGCCGCCTGGCAGACGGCAGATGGTGCCATGGAGGGTTCCATCGAACTCGGCAACCAGTCGCTCTATATCCAGAAAATGCTCTCGGGGATCCCCCTCGACGCACCGGAGCTGCAACGGGCAAAAGAGGCGGCCAGCGACGCTTTGCGCCGGGTGGAGCAAGGCGGGCTCATCGATGCGGCAGCCATCACCACGCTGAAGCAGCATGAGCAGACCTATCAGCAAGAGCAGGCACAGCTGCTGACCCTCTATCGCACCTTCACGAGCGCCGATGAGGCGCTGCGCGCCAGTTCTGAACGCATGTCACGCCTCTCCACCAGGCTGGAGGTGATCGGTGACGAGGCCGTCGAGAGCCTCACCCGCTCACCGGATCAGGCCATCAGCTGGAACGGCGGCCTCGCGACCCGCTGGCAGGCGGCCGATGGCGGCATGGAGGCCAACATCGGATTCTTGCGCCAGCTCTATGCGCTGGAGAAGATGCAGAGCGAAGGCCCTACTCCTGCCATCCAGGCCGAGCTGGCACAAGCCACCCGCTTCTATCAGGAGGCGGTTGACGGCATGCTGGCAACCGGCCAGTTCGATGTGCCCGGCGACGGGGAGTTTGCAGGCCAAATGCTCTCCACCCAGTATCGCGCCCTGCAAGCCGACAATGCCCGCCTGATCCGTGAATGGACCACAGCCCTGAGCGCTTATCAGAACCAGCTGGCCCGTTACGAACACAGTGCCGACCAGCTCAGGCTGGCGCTGGTCGAGGTCGAGGCCCAGGGGGACGCCACCGTCGAGGATCAGGTTCACCAGCTCAACGCCATCATCGACTACACCAGGGGACTCATCCTGGGGGGCTTGCTGCTCAGCCTGCTGATCGTCACCTGCTGCGGCTTCTGGCTGGTTCGCACCATTGTTCGCCCGCTACTCCAGGTCGACAAGCGCATGCAGGACATCGCCGCCGGGGAGGGAGATCTCAATGCCCGCATCAACCTCTCACGCGACGACGAGATTGGCTCCCTGGCCGGCAGCGTGGATCGCTTCATCGAGAAGCTGCAGAAGATGATCAGCGCCACCATGGACAACAACCAGCACATCAACCAGCACGTGCACACCTCGGTCAACCGGGTCCAGGCCATCAGCCAGAGCAGCCGCCAGACCGCTGCGCATGCCCAGGCGCTGCACCACGACAGCGAGCAGATGGTGCAGGTGGCCACCACCATCTCGGACAACTGCAACCTGGCGGCACACAACGCCAACGAGGTACGCCAGCTCACCACGCAAAGCAGCCAGTATGTCTCCTCCGCCACCGCCGGCATGCAGCGGGTGGTCATGGAGGTGGGTGAATGTGCCACCGCCATCAATGCCCTCAAGGAGCAGGCAGGGCAGATTGGCCAGATCATCTCCACCATCAGCAATATTTCGGAGCAGACCAACCTGCTGGCACTCAATGCCGCCATCGAAGCCGCCCGGGCGGGCGAGATGGGACGCGGTTTTGCCGTGGTGGCCGACGAGGTGCGCACCCTGGCCAATCGCACCGCCACCTCCAGCGCCGAGATAACGGACGTGATCAACAGCATCCAGCAGCAGACAGAGCAGGCCTATCTGATGATGCAACGCAACCTGAAAACCGTGGAATCGGGTATGGCGGACTCCGACAACACCAAACAGATCCTGTTCAAGGTAGAAGAGGCCATCGATCAACTCGCCGACATGGTGCAACAGGTAGCAGAGGCGACCAGCCAGCTCTCCCACACCCTGGGACACACCACGGGCAAGGTTTCGGATATCAGCCTGCAGGCCCAGACGGGCGAACAGGAAGCCCAGGAGTGCCTGCAACTGGCCTCCTCCCTCCATCAGGCCAGCAAGCAGCAACAGCAGTTGCTGTCGCAATTTCGGGTCTAGTGTGGGCGGGGCAAGGCCCCCGCCCTCCCCCCAGCGCCGCTGAATTTAGCCCTTGGGCCGGGGGGCTTCGCCTGTTAAAATTCCGCACTTGAAATTTTCCAGGGCCAAGCCGCCCGAACTAGCGAAGGTCTACCGCGATGCGTACCAGCCAATATCTGCTTTCCACTCTCAAGGAAACCCCCTCCGACGCTGAAGTTGTCAGCCACCAGCTGATGCTGCGCGCCGGGATGATCCGCAAACTCGCTTCCGGCATGTACGCCTGGCTGCCGACCGGCCTGCGGGTCCTGAAGAAGATTGAAAACATCGTCCGCGAAGAGATGAACAATGCGGGTGCCGTCGAAGTATCCATGCCGGTGGTACAGCCCGCCGAGCTGTGGCAGGAGTCCGGCCGCTGGGATGACTACGGCCCCGAGCTGTGCCGCCTGACCGACCGTCACAACCGCCCCTTCGTGCTGGGCCCGACCCACGAAGAGGTGATCACCGCGCTGGTCCGTTACGAAGTGAACAGCTACAAGCAACTGCCGCTGAATCTGTACCAGATCCAGACCAAGTTCCGCGATGAAGTGCGCCCCCGTTTCGGCGTGATGCGCGGCCGCGAATTCCTGATGAAGGATGCCTACTCCTTCCACATCGACAAGGCTTCCCTGGTCGATACCTATGAGAAGATGCACGCGGCCTACTGCACCGCCTTCACTCGCATGGGTCTGAACTTCCGCCCGGTGCAGGCCGATACCGGCTCCATCGGGGGCACCGGCTCCCACGAATTCCAGGTGCTGGCTGAGAGCGGTGAAGACTTGATCGCCTTCTCCGATACATCCGATTACGCCGCCAACATCGAGATGGCCGAAGCCCTGGCACCGGCTGGCGAGCGCGCTGCCGCAACCAAAGCCCTGACCAAGGTGGCCACCCCGGCCGTCCACACCATCGACGAAGTGGCCGCTTTCCTGAACGTGGCGCCGACCGCCATCGCCAAGACCCTGCTGGTACTGGCCGAGGAAGACGAGCACGGCAAACAGGCCGTCATCGCCCTGGTATTGCGTGGCGACCACGAGCTGAACGAAATCAAGGCTGAGAAGCTTTCTGGCGTGGCTAACCCGCTGACCTTCGCCAATGACGAGCAGATCAAAGCGGCCGCCGGTTGCGATGCAGGCTCCATCGGCCCGGTCGGCTTTGCCGGTCGCATCATCGTCGATCGCAGCGCCGCCCATCTGAGCGATTTTGTTTGCGGCGCCAACGAGACCGGTTTCCACCTGACCGGTGCCAACTGGGATCGCGACATCACCTCTTTTGAGGTTGCCGACCTGCGCAACGTGGTAGAAGGCGACCCGAGCCCGTGCGGCCAGGGCAAGCTGCTGCTCAAGCGCGGTATCGAAGTGGGCCACATCTTCCAGCTGGGTACCAAGTACTCCGAAGCGATGAAGGCGAGCGTGCTGAACGAAGGCGGCAAGTCCGTCACCATGGAGATGGGTTGCTACGGTATCGGGGTTTCCCGTCTGGTGGCTGCCGCTATCGAGCAGAATAACGACCAGTACGGCATCATCTGGCCGGACGCCATCGCCCCGTTCGAAGTGGCCATCGTGCCGATGAACATGCACAAGTCCGAGCGCGTGGCCGAGCAGGCACAACAGTTCTACGCCGAGCTCAAAGCCGCCGGTGTGGACGTGCTGTTTGACGACCGCAAGGAGCGCCCGGGTGTGATGTTCGCCGACATGGAGCTGATCGGTGTGCCCCACGCCATCGTCATCGGCGACCGTGGTCTCGACAACGGCGTGGTGGAGTACAAGTGCCGCCGCTCCGGCGAGAAGCAGGAAGTGGCCATCGGCGAGATCGTTGCCCTGCTCAAGGCCAAGCTGGGTCGTTAATTCCGCCCTCTTGCCGAGATAAAAAAGCGCGCCAAATGGCGCGCTTTTTGTTTCTGCTCTTCTGGGCGGCAAGGGCCGGAGCCCACTATCTCAACTATTGCGACCGATGAAGAGATCGGTCACATGGCAGCTGCTTCTCGCGGCCAACGCATCCAGCATGTAGGCCGCCGCGTCTTCCGGCGTCATGAAGCCACTCGAATCCACGTGATCCGAATTCTCCCAGAACTCGCTGCGGATCCCGCTCGGATAGAGGTTCACCAGTCGCAGGGGAGCACTCTTCAGCTCGGCCCGCAAGGATTCGAGAAAGCCGCGCATGCCCCATTTGGAGGCGCAATAGAGGCTCTCGTTGGCCTTGCCGGTCTGGGCGGCAGAGGAGAGCACATTCGCCAGCACGCCGCCCTTGTCACCGATGAGACGCACCGTCTGCTGGGCCACCAGTATGGTGGAGATGAGATTGCTCTCCACCACCCGGCGGATCTGCTCGGCGGTGTAGACACCCACCGGGCCGAACTCGCCGACACCGGCACAGTGGATCACCATGTCGGGCAGGCCGCCCCACTCCACCGCAGCGGCAAAGGCGACATCCACCTCTTCGTGGTGTGCCAGATCGGCGGCAATGCCGATCACCGCCTTACCGAGCAGCTCTTCCTGCTCCTGCAGTTTCTGGTAACGGCGACCCATCATGGAAACCTGATGGCCGCGTTCAACCAGCCCTATGGTCAGGGCGCGGCCCAGTCCGGACCCCGCGCCAGTCACTATGATGTGGCCCATGCGTGCTCCTCAGGGAGATCAGAAGGTAAATTCACCACCGATGAACCAGCCGTCGATGGTCTGATCGACGCGATCGAAGTCCATCTCGGCCTCACGCCAGCCGGCGCGGATCTTGAGCGGCACGGAAGAGAACTTGTAGGAGCCGCCCAGACGGTAGTCGTAGTTGTCGGCATCCTGCACCCGCATATCGCCAAACGCCGCAAAGCCGGTCCCCGGGATGCGTACTTCACCCCCGGTGTAGGCCATCAGCACATCCTTGTCATAGGAGTAGTGCTGGGTGTTGAAATCACCGTCGTAGCGACGACCGGTCAGACCCAGATCGATCTGGAACAGATCGTTGTTGAACAGGCGATAGTAGAGGCTCAGGTCGTAAGCCAGCAGATCGTTGTTGAAGCTGCCACCGCTGCTGCTGAAGTCGGACATTTCGAACTTGGCGTTGGGCAGCAGCAGGATGCCGTGCTCCAGTTGCAGGTAGCCGCTCCAGTTGTAGTTCTCGTCGTAGCTGCCATCGGCACCCACGCTGCTGACCTGGCCACTTCCCTGGGCATTCCACAGATCGGCACCCGCCGCAAAACGCCAGTCATTGGCGGCCATGGCCCCATGGCTGAGCAGAGCCATCACAGTGCCGGCAATCAGGGTCTTCTTCATCACTTCGCTCCATTTTGGACTGGAAAGGCCATCATTTTACCCGCTGGGCAAGGAATACCTAGAGTAAAAAGCTGAACAAGCGTCCATAAATGTCAGTGCTTCATCCCTTTCATGGGTTCGACCGGCTTCACGGGCAGGCTCAGTGACAGCGTCTGCCCATCGTCCAGGGTCAGGGTCAGCGGGAAGGGCGTGCCCTGGGACAGGGTATGGATGTCGAACAACATGATGTGCAGGCTGCCGGGCTTGAGCACGGCCTCCCCCTTGGCCGGGATCTCGATACTCTCCACCTGGCGCATCTTCATGACGCCGTTCTCGTGCAAATGGGTGTGCAGCTCGACACGGCCCGCCTCAGGAGACGCTCCCGCCACCAGTTTCACCGGTTTGTCTCCATCGTTCCTGAGCACCATGAACGCCGCCGTGTTCGGCGAACCAGGGGGCAGCAGGCGCACATAACCATCGACCGCGTCGACCTTGGCCAGGGCCGGGGCGGCCAGAAGCAGTGCCATGGTGGAATAAAACGCACGTTTAAACATGGTTGAAATCCTTTTATGATGTTGTTAAACGAGACAAAGCTTACCCCTGTGGCAAGCTTTTGACAGCCCCCGACAACAAGGATTCAGACATGGCCCTCACAATTCTGGCCGAACAGCAGGACGGCTTGCTCACCCTGACCTTCAATCGACCGGAAAAGCGCAATGCCCTCAACACGGAGACGTATCTGGCGCTGACCGATGCACTGCGCCAGGCAGCCCGGGACGAAGAGGTCCATGTGCTGCTGTTGCAGGGCCAGGCGGAGTGCTTCACCGCCGGCAACGATCTGGCCGACTTTGTTGGCAAGCATGCCCTTGAGCCGGACGACCCCATCCTGCAATTTCTGCACACCCTGGCCGACTTCCCCAAACCTGTGATCGCCGCAGTGGGCGGCCCGGCAGTCGGCATCGGCACTACCCTGCTGCTGCACTGCGACCTGGTCTATCTGGGTGACAACGCCCGGCTGCAGCTGCCTTTCGTCGAGCTGGGACTGGTGCCGGAGTTTGCCGCCAGCCTGCTGCTGCCACGCGCCGTCGGTCACCTCAAGGCGGCGGAGCTGTTGCTGCTGGCAGAGGCCATCGATGGGGAAGAGGCGCTGCGTCTCGGGCTCGCCAACCGGGTGCTGGCCCCGGCGGACCTGCTCCCCTTCGCTCGGGAGCAAGGATTGAAACTAGCGGCCAAGCCGCCGATGGCGCTCCAGAAGAGCAAGGCGCTGCTCAAGCAGGAGCTCAAACAGGCGGTGCATTTCGTCATCGACCTGGAAGCGCGCGCCTTCGCCCAGGCCCTGCAAGGGGAAGAGGCGCAAAACCGCATCGCCAGCAAGCTGCAAAAACGGCGCTGAACTCAGTTGAGACGGAACCGGCCTATCAACTCGCAGCCCTGCACCCTGTCCTGCACCTGGATAAGCCGGGCGATCTCCGGATTGGGGTGGCGCTTCAAGAAGGAGAGCAGGGCGGCGCGGCAGCAGCCCAGCTCGCTGATGAGGGATTCGCACTCCCGGTTGGGGCACTGGGGCACCAGGGCAGTGACCAGCTCGGAGGCGAGCTTGAGGTAGCGCAGTTCATAGGCGGGCTCTTCCATGGCACGCCAGAAGTCGGCCATGCGGTGACAGGTGGCGACCCGCATGCTGGCCAGTTCGTCCAGATCCCCGGAGGCCAGCTCATACACTTCCCCCAGGGCCTGCTGATAGAGGCAGATCGCCGTGCCCAAAGCCCCCATGCCAAGGGCGTTCTCCGCCTCCAGCATGTAACGTTGCCAGTTCTGATGTTCCATGTTCCTCTCCTTTGCCGACACGAGTGGAGTTTGTATCATGGCCAATCGAGAACAAATATCAACCAGACCCTTTGTGCAGGATCCCTCAACCCGCCGTTCTGGGCTGATTGACGCGACACTGCTTGCCGGGGTAACCAGGCAGATCCGACGCCTTGCTGCTGCACGCCAGCCGTTTGGCTTCGGCGAGGCGATCCGCGAGGTTGACCTCATCGATCGGCTGCCAGGCCATCTGCTGGCCGAGCCAGCTGGCCCAGGCAAACTCGACGAAGTAGACCTGATCCTTCTTGCTGAAGTAGCCCGCATCCTGCAACAGCCCCGCCAGGGTGCGGTAGGGGTAATCCGGCAATTCACCGATATGGCCGGGCAACTGCTCGGGAGTCAGGGGTTGACCCCGTTCATCCTTGAGCCAGGCCCAGTGGTTGTTCTGCATCTGGCTCCAGAAATTGGCCCTGTCCTGCAACCGTGCAATCACCTTGACCCTGACCTGCTTCACCCCCTGCTGCCACAGCGCCTTGGTCAGGTGGTGCCTGTCCACCAGCCAGTAACCCCCATCCGGCGCGATGACGATGGGGATCTCTTTCTTTTTCATCAGCTTGTCGAGCTGCTTCTCGCTCTTGTCCGCCAGCTCCCGGGCTGTGGTATCCACCTGCAACTGACCGACGCCGCCCTGGGTGGGGTGCAGCGCCTCTATGTTCACTTCGCACCAGCTTCCCACCGAGCTGCTCTTCTCGCACGGGGACAACGCCCAGGCGCCCTGGCTCAGCACGCAGGCCAACAAGATCCATGCTCTCATCACTCTCTCCTTTTCCTGGCGCTCACGGCGCCCCCTCGTTGACAGCCGCATCGGATATCATGGGACTCATGCTGGCGGTCTGACCAGCAAAGGGGATATCATGATTTCCCATCTGCCGGCGATGCATTCTCGCCGAGTTTTCTCCTCGCTTCACACATTTTGAAGGATTCACCATGAAAGGATGGAGCCCCCTACTGGCCCTGCTGGGCTGTGCCTGCGTCCAGGCCGCCGATGTGCCGCCCGGTACCCCACTCGCCGCTGAACAAGCCGTCGTCCGTCATCTCAAGGATGAACCGGCGAGCCTGAGCCCTCTCAAGCTGGTGGGACTGCCGGAGCTGCAGGTCCTCAGAGACCTTTACGAGGGGCTGCTGACCCAGGGGCCGGACGGCAAGGTGCTGCCCGGGGTGGCATCCCGCTGGGACAACGAGGGGAACCAGACATTCACCTTCCACCTGAGGCCGGATGCCCGCTGGTCCAACGGCGACCCCGTGCGCGCCGCCGACTTCGTCTATGGTTGGCGCAAGCTGGTTGACCCCAGGGAAGCCGCCACTTTCGCCTGGTTCGCCCAGCTTGCCCGCTTCGACAAGGTGGACGACATAGTGGCAGGCAAGCTGGCCCCCGATGCGCTCGGGGTGGAGGCCGTCGATGACCATACCCTGAAGGTGACCCTCTCCCAGCCGGTGCCCTATTTCCTGAGCCTGCTGACCCACCCCAGCCTGTCGCCCCTGCACCAGGCCAGCATGGAGCAATATGGCAACCAGTGGACCCAGCCCGGCAAGCTGGTGGGCAACGGCGCCTTCGTGTTGAGTCACCGGGTGGTGAACGAGAAACTGGAGCTGACGCCCAATCCCTACTACTGGGATCGCGCCCACACGGTGCTGACCCGCGTCACCTTCGTGCCCATCAACCAGGAGAGCGCGGCCACCCACCGCTATCTGGCCGGGGATCTGCACATCACCGAATCCTTCCCCAAGGAGCAGTACCAGAGCCTGATGGCCCAGATCCCGGGGGAGGTCTATACCCCGGAACAGCTCGGCACCTACTACTACGCCTTCAACACCCAGCGCCCGCCCCTCAATGATGTACGGGTTCGCCAGGCGCTCTCCTACACCATCGACAGGGGCCTGATTGCCGACAAGGTGCTGGGCACCGGGGAGAAACCGGCCTACCACTTCACCCCGGACGTGACCGCCGGCTTCGACCCCAAGCCCAATCTGCTCTCCACCAGCAGTCAGCAAGCGCTGGACGAGCGTGCCAGAGCCCTGCTGAAAGAAGCGGGCTACGGCCCAAGCAATCCCCTCAGGCTGACCCTGCTCTACAACACGGCGGAAATTCACAAGAAGATGGCGCTGGCCATCGCCAACCTGTGGAAACAGAAGCTGGGGGCCCGGGTCGAGCTCACCAACCAGGAGTGGAAAACCTATCTCGACAGCCGTCAAAGCGGCCAGTTCGAGGTGATCCGCTCCTCCTGGGTCGCCGATTACAACGACCCCTCCGCCTTCCTCGGGCTCTGGGGATCGGGCCACAGCGGCAACATGGCCCGGTTCACCAACCCGGCTTACGACAAGCTGCTGGCGCAGGCGGCCAACAGTCAGGATCCCGCAGAGCGGGCCCGCCTGTTCGATGAGGCCGAGGCCATCTTGCAGAAGGAGGCCCCCATCGCCCCCATCTACCAGTACACCAATGCCCGGCTCATCAAGCCCTGGCTCAAGGGGTATCCCATCAACAACCCGGAAGACGTGGCCTACAGCCGTCAGCTCTACCTCGTCAAACACTGAGTCCGGGGAGGGGTCGGGACATCTGACCCCTCCTGGCACTGTTCCTGTTCAAGTTCCCGGCATAAAATGCCGCCTCTTTTCATTCATCAACCCCGTGATCCGATCCTGCCATGCGTGCTCTGCTCCTGATTGCCCTGTTTGTTGCCCTTCCCGCCAAGGCCGCCGATGAAACCGAATGCCGCCAGGCCTTCCTCGAATGGATGTTGAGCCAGCAGAAGCAGTTCAGCGACCGCAAGGCCAGCAAGATGGAGCGGCGCAATGCCGAACGAGCCATCGATCAGGCCCGGGATGCCTTCGCCAAGCAGGAGAGTTTCTGCCAGGCCATGGCCTGGGTCGCCAGCGCAGAAGACAATGACCCCCGCTTCAAACCGAGGACGGGGGAGATCCACGACTTCACTCCCCGCGGCTGAGCCCGCCATCTACGACTTTTTTCAGCCTTTCCCGTGTTGATTTATTGACCCAAGCCAAGGTGGTGTAACAGTCCGCATCTACAATGACGCCGTAACAATCACAAATATAAAAAATAACTTTATCAGTTACTTGGCTCATTCAGGATGCGCACATGACCACAACCCGGCACGAAGGGGAGATCCGTTTCCCCGATCACATCTCACTGATCTCGACCACGGATCCCGCCAGTCACATCACTTATGCCAACCAGCACTTTTGCGATGTGGCGGGCTACAGCGCGACCGAAATGGAAGGGGAGCCCCACAATCTGGTCCGCCACCCCGACATGCCCAAGGCCGCGTTCGCCGACATGTGGCGCCGCCTGCAACAAGGTAAGAGCTGGATGGGGCTGGTAAAGAACCGCGCCAAGAGTGGTCAGTTCTACTGGGTCAACGCCTACGTCACGCCGATTCTCAACGATCAGCAGCAGATCATCGAATACCAGTCTGTCCGCACCCGTCCCCAGGATCACGACATCGCCTGGGCAGAGCAGCTCTATGCCCGGATCCGTGACGGCAAGGCACTGCCCTGGCTGACCCGGCTGACCCTGGAGCCGGGGCAGCTGTGTCTGCTGCTCTCTGGCACCGCCCTGCTCGGCATGGGGGCCAGTCTGGTCACCGGCCAGCCGGGGTGGGGCGTCATCACCCTGCTCTGCTTGCTGGCCCAGATGGGGCATGGCTGGCATCTGCAACGGCGGCTGGCCAGACTGCTGGCCATGGCGGGCGAGGAGCAGGGCAGCGCCCTTTGCCAGGTACTCTATGCCAGGCGTCAGGACAGCCTGGCCGCCCTTGAACTGCTGCTGCGCATGAAGAAGGCGGAGCTGCGCGCCGTGGTGGGTCGCAGCGCGGACACCAACCAGCAGATCCTGCAGGCGGCGGAAGATGACAGGGGGCATATCCAGACCATAGACACTCACCTGCAACAGCAGCGGGCCCAGAGCGAGCAACTGGCGGCGGCCATCACCCAGATGAGCCAGTCCATCCGCGATGTGGCTGACAATGCCCACCAGGCCAATGCGCTGGTGGGCGAGGTCCAGCAGGTGTCCGCCAGTGGTCAGCAGGCGCTGGCCACCACCCGGGATTCGGTCGACAGGCTTCATCAGGAGCTGGACGCCAGCCAGGGCGTGCTGGCGCGCCTGACCCAGGACAGCCAGAAGATCAACGGCATTCTGGAGGTGATCGGGCAGATTGCGGATCAGACCAACCTGCTCTCCCTCAATGCGGCCATCGAGGCGGCACGGGCCGGTGAACAAGGGCGCGGCTTTGCGGTGGTGGCCGACGAGATACGGGCCCTGGCCCAGAAGACCCGCAGCTCCACCGGCGAGATAAGCGACATGATAGGGGCGCTGCAACAGAGCACCCGGCAACTGTCCGATGGCATGGAGCAGGGGGCCCAGACATCAGTGCTCTGCCAGCAGCACATGGGGGCCACCGCCGAGGTGCTCGACCAGATCAACCGGATGCTGGCCCGGGTGACCCACACCAGCGACGAGATAGCCCAGGCGGTGAGCCAGCAGGCGGATGTCACCAGCACCCTGGATCAGGGGATCCACCAGATCCACCAACTGGCGAGCCACACCGCGGACAACAGCCGTCAAGCCCTCGATGGCATCACCTTGCTGGTGGAGCGGCTGCAAAACCTCTCCCGCCTGATCAACCAGTTCCACGACTGACCCCCTTGCCGTGTAGTTTGGCGCGCCCCCGGGCGCGCTGCCGATCTCTCCTCTCCTTCACGACGACAGGCTCCCGCCGGGGGCAAGAAGTCCGTCTCAGGATTTGCCCTTGAACTGCTTGATGCTGCGCTTGCCCTGGGTGCGACGGTTCGCCTGCTTGTCTCTTGGCGCCCGTTTGCTCTCCCCGCTGGCGGGTTTGTCGGTCACCGGGAAACCTGCCAGCGCCGCCAGGGGCAGGGGCCGACCGGTCAGGGCCCGGATCCCCTTGAGCGCCTCCCCATCCCCGTGACAGGTAAGGGAGATGGCCAGACCGCTCTGCCCGGCACGGGCGGTACGACCGATACGATGCACGTAGACGGGGGCATGGTCCGGCAGATCCAGATTGATCACCACCGGCAATGCCTCCACGTGGATGCCGCGCGCCATCAGGTCCGTGGCCACCAGCACCCGCACCCTGCCCTCCTTGAAATCCGCCAGCGCCTGCTCCCGCGCGGCCTGATCCTTGTTTCCGTGCAGGACCGCCACCGTCATGCCAGCCCTGGCGAGTTTCTTGGCCACCCCGTCCGCGTCGTCCCTGGCACTGATGAAGACCAGCGCCTGGGGCCACTCTCCGGCCTCCAGCAGGGCGATCAGCGCAGGCACCTTGCTGCTCCTGTTGACCAGATAGAGCCGCTCCTCGATGTCGCTCACCAGGCTGTTGAGCGGCTCGGCCTCGATGCGCACCGGATCCTGCAGCAGGCCAGAGGCCAGGCTCTCCAGCTCGACCGGCAAGGTGGCGGAGAAGAGCATCTGCTGCCGCGCCTCCGGCATCGCCTTCATCAGCCACTGGATATCGGGCCAGAACCCCATCTCCAGCAGGCGATCCGCTTCATCCAGCACCAGCATGCGCAGGGCACCCAGCCCCAGCGTCTGCTGGGCCAGCAAGTCCCGCAACCGTCCGGGGGTCGCCACCAGCAGTTGGGGGCCGAGAGCCAGTTCCCGCTCCTGCCACTCCTGGGCCACCCCGCCACACAGGGTCAGAAGGCGCACCCCCAACCCGTCGGCAATCTCCTGCAGGGCGGCGCTCACCTGGCTTGCCAGCTCCCGGGTGGGGACCAGTACCAATCCCTGTACCCGGTCGCTGGCTGCGTCCAGCCTCTGCAGCAGCGGCAGGCCGAATGCCAGGGTCTTGCCACTGCCGGTCCTGGCCAGGGCAAGCAGATCCCGTCCTGACAAGGCAGCAGGAATGGCTAGCTGCTGAATGGGGGTCGGTTTTTCCAGCGCTGCGGGCAGCAGGGGCAACAGGGCGGGGGCAAGGGCGAGTTCGTCAAACGTCATGGGGATCGCAGATACAGGCTGAACGAGGATGTGGAGGCGAAGTCTAGCCAGACCCACCCCATAAGTAAAAGGTTCGGGAGCGCAATAAAAACGGCCTGCCCCGTGTGAACGGGGCAGGCCGTCAGGCAATCAGCCTGTGGCGCGACTTACAGAACGGCCAGGGCGGCGGCGTAGTTCGGCTCGTCGGCGACTTCGGCCACCAGCTCGCTGTGCAGCACCTTGTCGTGCTCATCCAGTACCACGATGGCACGGGCAGCCAGACCCACCAGCGGGCCGGAGGAGAAGGCCACGCCGTAGTCCTGCAGGAAGGAGACACCACGCAGGGTGGAGAGGTTCACCACCTTGTCCAGACCCTCGGCGCCGCAGAAACGGGCCTGGGCGAACGGCAGGTCGGCGGAGATGCACAGCACGACGGTGTTGTTCAGGGCGCTTGCCTGCTCGTTGAACTTGCGCACGGAAGTGGCGCAGGTCGGGGTGTCGACGCTCGGGAAGATGTTCAGGATCTTGCGCTTGCCGGCGAAGGTCGCCAGGGTCGCATCGGACAGATCGCCAGCAACCAGGGAGAAGGGCTTGGCCTGCTCACCGGCAACGGGGAAGTGGCCGGAGACGGAGACGGGGTTGCCTTGCAGGGTGACGGTATTGCTCATGTTAGGTCCTTGATGATTGATGTGGGATCCAGGGTCCCCAGTATAGGCCCGCCACGGGATGACAAACACCCGCTAATGAAAGGGATTTGGCATCCCTTTGCGTCCCTCCAGCTCCAGGGGCAGATCAGCGGCCACGGTCATGGTCCCGGACAAAGAGGAGAAGAGGACTTGACCTTGGACTTTACACCAAGGTTTACACTCGGCTCAGTCATCCAGGATCCCGCAGGGGCGGGATCCCTCAAGAGGAACGCATCATGAGCAAATCCTGCTGCAGCCATCAACACGCCGCTGCCCCCATCAAGGCCGTCAGCAAGGCCGCCACCCCACAGGCCGGGCACAGCCACACCAGCCACTGCTGCGACAACGCGACACAGGCCAGTGGTGTCGCCAACCCGACCCGCCACGATCATCAGGGGCAAAGTGGCGCAGACGGCCCGGGGGATGAAGAGCCCCCCAGAGGCGCTTGCGCCACCGACACAGCCCACGACCACGACCACGACCACGACCACGATCATCATGAGCAGGGGCACGCCCACACGGCCGCCGCGACCGAGCCGCCGCTGGCTACCCCCGAGCAGAACAGCCGCCGCCATAGCTGGCAGGTGCTGGGCATGGATTGTCCCAGCTGTGCACGCAAGATAGAGACCGCCGTCAGCCGGGTGGAGGGCGTACAGCAGGCTCGGGTGCTGTTTGCCACCGAGAAGCTGGTGGTGGATCTGGCCCCCGGCCTCTCCCCCGATCCCGTTACCGCCGCCGTGCTGGCCGCAGGCTTCCAGCTCAAAGGAGGCGCTCAAAACACGGCTCGCAGCGAACCGGGCCGCAGCCCGCTGATGCAGAGAGTCAGCAATCTGCTCGCCAAATATTGGCAGCCCCTGTCGCTCGCCGGATTGATGGGGGTGGCGGCCCTGCTGCCGAGCCAGATCGGTCAGCCGCTCTTTACCCTGGCCACCCTCTGGGGGCTGTGGCCCGTCGCCCGCAAGGCGTGGGCACTGACCAGAAGCGGCTCCCCCTTCGCCATCGAGACCCTGATGACGGTCGCCGCCGTGGGGGCCCTGTTCCTCGGCGAAACCGCCGAAGCGGCCATGGTGCTGCTGCTGTTCATGCTGGGGGAACATCTGGAAGCCTACGCCGCTGGCCGCGCCCGCGCCGGGGTCACCGCCCTGATGGCGCTGGTGCCCGACAAGGCGCTGCGCATCCGCACCACTGCCGAGGGCGAGGTACGGGAAGAAGTCGCTGCCGACCAGCTGCGTCCCGGTGACATCATCGAAATCGCCCCGGGTGCCCGCCTGGCCGCCGATGCCCGCCTGCTCGACCCCCTCGGCGCCTTTGACGAGAGCGCCCTGACCGGCGAATCCATCCCGGTGGAGCGCCGCCGGGGTGACAAGGTCCCCGCCGGCAGTCTGGCGGCGGATCGGGTGCTGCGCCTCGAGGTGGTGTCCGAACCCGGCAACAACGCCATCGACCGCATCCTGCATCTCATCGAGGAGGCCGAGACCCAGCGCGCCCCCATCGAGCGCTTCATCGACCGCTTCAGTCGCTGGTATACCCCGGCCATGATGCTGGTCGCCCTGCTGGTGGTGCTGGTACCGCCGCTCGCCTTCGGCCAGAGCTGGGACGAGTGGGTCTATCGCGGGCTGGCGCTGCTGCTGATCGGTTGCCCCTGCGCCCTGGTCATCTCCACCCCGGCGGCGGTCACCTCGGCGCTGGCGGCAGCCACCCGGCAGGGGGCTCTCATCAAGGGGGGCGCCGCCCTGGAGCGCCTCGCCCACATCGATACCCTGGCCTTTGACAAGACCGGCACCCTGACCCTGGGCAAGCCGCAGCTGACCGAACTGGTGAGCCTCAATGGCCAGCCTGAGGCCGACCTGCTGGCACTGGCGGCCGCCATCGAACAGGGCTCCCACCACCCGCTGGCCCGCGCCGTGGTGACGGCGGCCAGTGAACGGGGCCTCAACCTCGCCGCCGCCCAGGATCTGCGCGCCCTGCCCGGCATGGGGGTAGAGGGTCGCATCGACGGTACCCTCTGGCAGTTGCTGGCACCGAGCCGGGTCGCCACCCTGGATGCGGCGATGCAGGCCCGGGTCGCCACCCTGGAGCAGCAAGGCAAGACAGTGGTGGTGCTCGGTCAGCCTGACGTCGCCCCGGCCGCCCTGCTGGCCCTGCGCGACCAGATCCGGCCGGAGGCGGCTGCGGCGCTGCAAGAGCTGAGCGAGCTTGGTCTCAAGAGCATCATGCTGACCGGTGACAACCCCCGCGCCGCCGAGGCGATCGCCGGCGAGCTCGGCATGGGCTGGCGCGCCGGCCTGCTGCCGGAGGGCAAGGTCGATGAGATCGCCAAGCTCGGCCTCAACCAGAAAGTCGCGATGATCGGCGACGGCATCAACGACGCCCCGGCCATGAAGCGGGCCAGCATCGGCATCGCCATGGGAGGTGGCACCGACGTGGCGCTGGAGACCGCCGATGCGGCGCTGACCCACAACCAGCTCGGCGGGGTCGCCGCCATGATCCGGCTCTCCCGCGCGGCGCTGGCCAACATCCACCAGAACATCGCGCTGGCGCTGGGGCTCAAGGCCATCTTCCTGGTCACCAGCCTGCTCGGCATCACCGGCCTGTGGATTGCGGTGCTGGCCGACACCGGCGCCACCGCCCTGGTCACCGCCAACGCCCTGCGCCTGCTGCGAAAACGCTAGGCCGACCGTTAACGGTACAACCAACAGCCGCCCCAACGGGGCGGCTTTTTTATTGCCTCGCCCACAGCAAAGAAAAAGCGCGGCTGCCGGTCGGCAGTCGCGCTTTGCTTACTCTCTCGGTGTTATCCCGCCCTTGGCGAGGCGGAATTCAACCCGGGGCTGCCGAGCCAACCCCGGGCTCGATGGGAAAGACTTACTTGGCGCTGCACTCCTGGATGATGACGCTGCCCACCTCGCCGGAAGTCTGAGTCGGGTCAACCTTCACCAGGAAGCTCCACAGACCCTGTTCCAGCGTGATGCTGTTGTTGCCCATGCCACCGTCGCCGTGCTGGAGCGGGTAAACCTGCTCGGGCTCCAGTGCGATCAGGGTGCCACCGGCATCCTTCACGAAGAACTGCTTGCTCCAGTTGACATCGTCGTTGGCAAACTTGAAGTCAAAGCTGCCCGCGTAGTTGAAGGCGGCCTGGTAGATGGCGAGGTTGCCTTCCATCCCCTTGTAGCTCAGCTGGTAGGCCGGTTGGGCGTTCCAGTCGCTCAGACTGCCGCGCACATAGAGCGGGAAGCCGAGCGGATTGCCCGCGACGGTATCCAGCACCTTGCAGCTCTGCGCCGGTTCGGTGTAGCTGACACTCAGGGTGGGCTTGTCCTTGTTCATGGCGGTGAAGACAAACTTGTAGGTGCCAGCCTTCTCCACGTTGAACGGCAGATCCCCGCCATTGGCACAGAGCGTATTGACCTGGCCGGTCGCAAGCTGGTCGGTATCGCTGCACTTGCCGTAATTGACGGGGCCGCTCCACTCGTTGCCAGCGATCTTCACCTGGGTCGACCCCAGCTGATCCGCCGTCACCTCGGTGGTGAACTCATAGGTGAAGTTGCCACTGAAGTTCATCTTGTTGACCGGATCCCACTGATTCAGGAAACCGCGCACGAACACCTCGGTGTCACCGAAGGGAGGCAGTGTGCTCAGATCCGTCTTCTTGCTCACCGGCAGCCCCGCGCCCTGAGCACCGCTCTGCGGCTTGACGAACACCGCCGCCGACCAGGCGCCAAGGGTCAGCTGACCGCTGTCATTGGCCGCCCCGCTGGCGATGCTGTCGGAGTCACGGTGGGCACCGCTCAGGACCATGCCGGTCAGATCGATGGGCTGATCCTTGCCGTCACGGAAATCGCCGATGCTCTGGGGCTGATTGGTGGCGTTGATCATCACCACCAGGCCGTCGATGGCCGGATCCAGATCCGCACCGGCGCCCACCCCGTCATCCACACTCATCACGATGAGACCCGGGATCTGCTCAGGGCCGGTGTTGCGGAAGTCGACCCGCTTGATCACCTCGGCGCCGCTGCCAAGACGCAGCAGACGAGAGGATTGACGCAGTTCGGAGAGCTCCTGGTAGAAGTTCACCATCTGATGCATCTCGGCCGAACCCGGCTTGGCGTGCTGGCCGAGCACCTGCTCGATCAGCTCGTAGTTGGCCTCGTCCTTGTCCTTGCGCGGCAAGCCCTTGTCGAAGTTGTTGTCGCCAAGGGTGTAATCGACCCGGTTGTACCAGTCACCGGAGTCGTAGCTGTCCCGCTCCATGGACTTGGAGCGCAGCAGTTCGACACCCGCGTGGGTGAAAGGAATGCCCTGACCCAGCATGGCAGTCGCCAGAGAGACCCCCTGCATCCGCACCAGGTCGGCCCCGGCGGGTGCCTTGTACGCCAGGTTGTCGAACAGGGTCTGGTTGTCGTGCTTGTCGACATAGTTCTGGATTTCGGTCGGATCCTGGGCATAGCCCGCCGGTTGACCGTTGTAGTCGATGTCGGAGCCTTTCTTCGGAATGCCGTCCTTGTCGGTCAGCACGAACTCCTTGAGGTTGCCCGCCATGCCGAGGCGCACCAGATCGGACTGATGCAGGGCGGTGGCGAGATCGACGCCGTCCAGCTCGTTGGCATCCACCAGGGCGCCGTTGCCAAAGCCCTGGGTCTTGCGAATGGCTTCGCCGCCGTCGAACGGGCTGCCGCCGCGCACCGCGTCACGCAGCCGGTCGGAGAAGGAGCCGATGCCGGTACCGGCCAGATGCTTCTGGGTCGCCTGCACGAAGCGCTTGTCATCCTGTACCTCACCGAAGTTCCACCCCTCGCCGTAGAAGTACATGTCCGGATTGACCTTCTTCACCTCGGCCAGGGCCTGCACCATCTGATCTTTCGGGTGATGGCCCATGAGGTCGAAGCGGAAGGCATCGATCTTGTAGTCCCGTGCCCAGGTGACCAGGGAGTCATCCATCAGCTTGGCGAACATGGCGTGTTCCGGCGCCGTGTTGGAGCAGCAGGTGGAGTTTTCCACCGAACCGGTCTCCGGATTGAGGCGCTGGTAGTACCAGGGCACAATCTTGTCGAGCACGGATTTGGACCCGAGACCCGCTTCGTTGGTGTGGTTGTAGACCACGTCCATCACCACGTTCATGCCGATGTTCTGCTTGATGGCCTGCACCATCTCGCGGAACTCCTTGATCCGGGTCGTCCCCTCCGCATTGGTGGCGTAGGAGCCTTCCGGGGTGGTGTAGTGGTAGGGGTCATAGCCCCAGTTGAAGGAGTCCACCCCGCGCAGATAGCCGTACAGCTCCTGCACCACGGGGTTCTCCTTGCTGTCGCTGGCTTGCAGATCACCGAGCACGGCTTCGATGGTCTCGCCGCCACCACAGTGGCTGGCAAACCTGGAGTTCTTGACCTCGGGATTGACCTCGCACAGCTTGCTGAAGTCATCGCCGATGTTGGCCACCTTGGCCGGGTCCTCGTTGACGGTGGCGATGTCGAACACCGGCAGCAGGTGCAGGTGGCTGACGCCGCTCTTGGCCAGGGATTTCAGGTGTGTGACGGGCACGCTGTCGCTGTCGGTCAGCCCGAGGAACTTGCCGCGGTGCTCCACCGGCGTCGACTCGTCGTTGCCGGTCAGATCCCGGACGTGGGCCTCATAGATGGTGATGTCGGCGGGGTTCTTCTGGCTGTGGGGCGCCTTGAGGCTGTCCCAGCCTTCCGGCTTGAGGGCCGGATCGTCGAGATCCACCACCTGGCTGAACTCGGAGTTCATCGCCAGGCTCAAGGAGTAGGGGTCGGTCACCTGATAGGATTCCAGCTTGCGGCTGACCGGGTGATAGACCTGGATATCGTAGCGGTAGTATTTGCCGACAAGATCGCTGCCCCCCTGCACGCTCCAGCTGCCGCTGGCCTCGTCCAGGGTCATGGCGCGCTCGCCAAGCGACTTGTGCTGCTCGTCGAACAGCGCCAGCTTGACCGACTTGGCGGTCGGTGCCCAGAGCCGGAAGGTGACATTGCCCCCCTCCACCACGGCGCCGTAGGCCAGCTTGGTGGCCGCCTCGCTGTAAAGGGCATCGAGGGCACCGGCACTCTGCACCAGGGTCGCCCCCTGCAGGATGCCGTCCGCATCGGTCCCGATGGCGACCAGCTCACCCTTGAGCAGGGGCTTGAGATCTTTCCCCGCAGGCAGGGCGAAGGCGGCGGCATCCTTGAGGTGCGGGTATTTGGCCTGCTGCTCTTCGGTCAGGCTGGTCGGAGTCAGCTTGAGGTAGGGGAAATCGAATACACCCTCGCTGTTTGCGGTGATGGTGCCTGACTCTGTGTAGTAGAGGCGCACATAGGGCTTGTCCTTGCCCCCTTGCCAAATCAGGGTGTTGTCGTCGATGAGGTGGGCACTGGCCCCCGCCACGCCGAAAGCGGCGGTGAAGGCTTCCGCCCGGCTGCCGAAGATCTCGTTCTTGCCGGCGACGATGGCCACGGTGCGATCCGGGTGATCGCTGAAGACCACCTTCATGTCGCTGCCGGTCAGGTTCGCGAGATCGCCGTTGCGGGCGATGAAGTTGATGCAGCCTTCCATCTTGGAGAGCGGTACGACCCAGGCCGGACCAAAACTGTCCGCCGCGGACGGCGTCTTGCTCTTGTCATCCCAACCTGTGTTGAGGCCGCCCTCCGAGGTCGAGTTGCAGGCATCGTTGTTCCACAGGTGCAGGCTGTGGCTGGCGAACGGGCCGGTGACACCGCGCGCCGCGCTGGTCTGGGTATCCACCAGGGCGATGACCGCTTCGTCGGGGCCGGCCGTCAGCAGTTCGGCCGGGGGCTGGACGTTGGGAAGACGAGCGACGGGCTCATCCTGAGGGGCAGGAGCAGAAGAACTGTTGTCGTTACAGCCTGACAAAAGCGCGAGCAGTGAGGCTGTTACCAGCGCCACTTTGGTCTTTTTCATATCCATTTTTTTATAATTCCCGCTGTAGTTAGTCTCGATATCCGAGTACCCGGTCATTGCCGAGCGGTGCCATATTAATCAGCGGGAATTGCCGTAAATGTGAGCGGATGGGCAAAAAAAACCAATCCGCATCAACAAGATAACGTTTTCATAACGAAAGTTAGATCGCGCTCACAGACCTGGCACCGCTTTCGGCCCATACCAGCGTGAAGAGGGGAGCGAGTGACGAAATCAATGTCCAATCAAATGGATAGAGGGGGCTGGGTGATGAAACGGATTGAGGAGCAGGCCAGGCGGCTGGACCAGGAGTATCAGGGCATTGCCCAGTTGTTCGATCAGTTCTGCCAGCAGGCCGGCGTGCTCGCCGAACGCTATCACTTCTTCAACTGGCCGGATTATGAAGAGAGCCCGCCCCTCGCCCGCGCCTTCACCCTGCTGGGGGAACCACGGGAGCTGCGGCTGCGCTGTCAACCCGGCGAGGGGGGTTCCCTGAACGGCCTCCTCCAGGTGTGTGGCGAGGAAGGCAAGGTTCACGCCAGCCTGAGCTTTCATGCCGACGGCCACCTGCTGCTGGAGCCGGGCCGCCTGCTCGACGACCCGCCGGGACTGCTGCTGAGGCTGATGCTGGGCTCCCTCTGGCAGGATCAGGGGAGCGAGCCTCCCCGCTGACGCCCGCCAGGGGCGTCAGTCGGCAGACACTTCGATGGTCAGGTGCACCAGCTCCTCGTGGATGGCGAGGCGCTCGCGGATCGCCTGTGCCGGGACCGGGGTCGCCATCTGCAACGACATCGCGGCGGCATACTGCGTCTGCCCCACCCGCCAGACGTGAAGATCGCGGATCTCGGCGCCAGGCAGCTCGGCGATCACCTCGCGGATCTCGTCCACCAGGGGCGCATCCATCTCCGCATCCAGCAAGACGCGCCCGGTATCACGCAGCAGCCCCCTGGCCCACACCGCCACCAGCACGGCCCCGGCGATGCCCATCAGGGGATCCAGCCAGTCCGCCCCCCACAACATGCCTCCCACCAGCGCCACAATCGCCAGCACCGAGGTGGCCGCGTCCGCCAGCACGTGGAGGTAGGCGGCCCGCAGGTTGAGATCCTGATGGCCGTGGTGGTGATCGTGCGAGTGGTCGTGATGACCGTGATGGTGGTCGTGACCATGGTGATGGCCGTGATCGTCCCTGAGCAGCCAGGCACAGGCCAGATTCACCAGCAGGCCCAGCAGGGCAATGCCGATCGCCTGCTGATAATGGATGGGGCTGGGGTCCAGCAACCTGGCCACCGACTCGAACAGCATCAATCCCGCCACCCCCACCAGCAGCAGGGCGCTGCTGAAGCCCCCCAGCACCTCTATCTTCCAGGTACCGAAGCTGAACCTGTGATCCCGCGCGAAGTGGCGGGCAGCGCGATAGGCCAGCACCGAAAGGCCGAGGGCCAGGGCATGGGAGCTCATGTGCCAGCCGTCGGCCAGCAGCGCCATGGAGTTGTAGAACCAGCCCCCACCGATCTCCGCCACCATCATGACGACGGTGAGCAGCACGGCCCAGCGGGTCTTCTGTTCGGCCAGGGGATTCCCTTCGTGGACGACGGGGTGGTGGCAGTGGGATGAAGCGAGGGATGGCATGGATTTCTCCTGAAAACAAGGATGCTATATACTATACCCCAGTATAGTTTTATTGATCGAGAGGATCCTGCATGTCACACACGGTTCACGACAAGAAGAAGCTGCTGGCACGGGTCAGGCGCATCAAGGGGCAGACCGGTGCCCTGGAGAGCGCTCTGGAACAGGAAACAGACTGCGCCGCCATCCTGCAGCAGATTGCCGCCATCCGCGGCGCCGTCAACGGCCTGATGCTGGAGGTGCTGGAGGGACACATGCGCGAGCATCTTGGCGCCGAGGAGGCAACCCATGCCGAGCGGCTGGAGGATCTGGATCAGGTGGTGAGGGTACTGCGTTCCTATCTGAAATAAGGGCGCCCGGTGATGACGGGCGCCCCTGTCAGTCGAAGTCCGCGTAGGGAGTGAGAGGCCTTGGCGGCATATCGAGATCCCCTTGCCAGGGCTTGAAGGTATAGCGCAGGAACAGGGTGACATGGCTGGGGGCATAGTCATCCGCCTGCTGGATGTCCACCCGGCCACCGATGCGCCAGTGCTCCGTCAGCCTGTGTTCCACCACGCCATTCAGGGTGTAGCCGAATCCACTGCTACTGCCCCCTTTCACAGGCGCATTTCTGTCTGGCAAACCGCTTGGCAACAGGCCTTCCAGCGGGTAGCGGCGACTGTCGTCGGTACGGGCGTAGGACCAGGATCCCGATCCCCCCAGCTCCCACGACCAGTCCGGGGTACGCTGCCGGTAGCTCACCGGCACCGAGAGCGAGAAGTACCCCTGCGGGCTGTAATACCCCCCCTGCCCCAGGGTATAGCCCCCCAGATCCTGCTGGTAGTGCCACAGCATGGTGCTGATCCCCACGCTGGCACGGCGATGGGTCTCGTTGACGAACTTGTAATAGCCCCCTCCCATGAGCCGGGTGCGCCAGTTGTCGGGCACGTTCTTGCCGGTCAGCAGGTGCTGCTGGGCGCTGCCCCAGAACCCGACGGCCCCTCCCAGATCCCGGCTGAGATCGAGGCGGACCCCGTTCGCCCGCACCCCGCCCCAGCTGATGCCCGTGCCCGGATCCACCGTTCCCCCATAGGAGAGCAGCGAGCTGCTGACGGGCCGACGCGAGAGGGTCATCCCCCACCCCAGCGTGTGCCAGTCACCGGTCAAGGTGGCGCCACCAACCCAGTCCACCACCTCGAAACCGAGGGGCGTGGTCCCCAGATCGAACGCCCAGGCCCCCCGCTGCCAGCCTGCCGCCAGGGTGGTCCCCCGGCTCTGCTGGTGCGCGTCCCCGCGACAGTCCCTGGCCGCACAGGTACCGAACTGCGCCCGGTAAGGGGAGTCCGGCAGATCTCCGGCATCCATGTCGACCAGTTCAAGGCGGCCGAAGGCGGTACCACCGGCCAGCGGCGTATCCAGTTGCGCCATCTGGGTCAGCGCCCGCAAATCCGAGTAGCCCCCGGTACCGCTGGAGCCCCAGTAATCGCTGTCGAGGGAGAAGGTGGTCTGGCTCTGCCGGTAATGCCTGTCGAGATCGCTGCGCAGGCCGGATGCCAGCCACCCCTCCCCATCCTGACTGCGGGCCAGCCGGGTCAGCTCGCCCCCCTCCAGATCCTCGCGGGGGGCCAGACCTGCGGCCACCAGCCCCTTGCGATCCCGCACCAGGGCCTCTTCCACATCATGCTCGGCAACGCGCTGGCGGGCGGCATCGCGCCAGAACAGTGCCGCCTGCTGGGAGGCCGGTTGCATCGCCACCAGGGGTTCGTAGTCGGTGAAAATGGCGCGGGCTGTCTCGCCCTCTCCCAGCGCCTGATAGAGATTGGCTACCCGGCGGTAGTAGTTGGCCCCCTCCGGGGGCAGCGGGCTGACCGGCCAGGCGGGCAGCCAGTGACGGGCCTTTGCCAGATCGCCCCTGGCCTGGGCCAGTTCGGCCATGCCAAGCCTGGCCTCGGGCTGTTGCGGCGTGCGGGCAAGCACCTCCTGATAGCGCTGCTCCGCCAGTGCATAGGCCCCCCGATCCGTGGCCCACTCCGCCAGCATCAGACTTACCTCTTCATCCGGCTGCAACGGCTGAAGCAGGCGTTCGGCCCCCTCATCATCCCCGGCCTCGTGACGCGCCCTCGCCCTGGCGAGCACCTCGTCACGGGCGAGGCGCTGATCCAGCGCATCCATATCCTGTGTCCAGCCGGACCTAGGGATGGCGGCCAGCACCCCTCTCGCCTCCACCATCTTGTCCTGCCCCGAGAGATAGAGGGCGGTGGCGTAGCGCAGGGTGGCATCCTGCGGGTGCGCCGCCAGCCGTTCCCGCAAGAGCCGCTCCCCGCTGCCAGCCTCCCCGAGGCGGGCCCGGGTATCGGCCACTCGATAGGCCAGCCACACCTCTTCCGGGGTCAGCGCAAGTGCCTGCTCGCGAAGGCGCAGCGCCGCCGCCACCTTGCCGGCCCGATCAAGCTGATCGGCCTCCTCCTGCAACAGCCCGGCCTTGAGCCGCCGCCCTTCGGCCTGCATCCCGGGGGTGCCCTGCTGCTCCAGCAGGGCCAGGGCACGTGCCGGATCCTGCTCCTTGTAGAGATCGAACAGGCGGGCCAGGGCCCGCTCCCGCGCGCTCCCCATGGCGAGCGCCTTGCGATAGGCGGACTCCGCGTCGGCATCGCGATGGCGGCCACGCTCGCTGTCTCCGAGCCCCAGCCAGGCTTCGGGTTCATGCCCATCCTGGGCGATGGCACGGCGATACAGGGTCGCCGCCTCATCCCACTGCTCCCGTTCCAGGGCGCTGCGCCCCTGGCTCACCAGCAGCCAGTAGCGGTTGGTAGCCAGCAGGCTGCGCCATTTGTCCTTGTCGGTCACCTCGGGGTGTGCCAGCACCCGTTCAAACTGGGCGATGGCCAGCGCTCGCTGATCGTTGCGGGAGTAGGCCTGCCCCAGGGCCCCCATGAGTTCGGGATCCCCCGGGTTGGCAGCCAGGGCACGCTGCAAGCGGGAGATGGAGGCACCACCTCCCGCCGTGCTTGCGAGCGCCGACTGGCGTGCGCGATAGGCAGGCGAGGCCCACTTCTCCTCCTGGGCCGCGAGCAGCTGTTCCGCCTTGGTGGTATCCCCTTCGCCAAAGAGCACCATGTACTCCTGCAAGGCAGCGATGCTCCCGGGACCGATGGGCAGGGATTCGATGTCCGCGAGCCAGATCTCGGCGGCCTCGTCCCGCTGATAGGGATCTCGCGCCATCTCGCGCAACAGGTTCTGCGCCCCCTGGCGCCGACCCTCCGCCAGATAGAGGCGAGCCAGCCCGCCCCGCACTCTGGGCTCACCCGGATATTGCCGGTTGAGTGCCTCCAGGGCCGCCAGCCCCTTTGCCTTCATGGCCGGGATCCGTGTCTGCAACAGGGCATAATCCACCGCCACGTCGAGATTGGGGGGCAAATCACCGGAGAACAGGGAGCGATAGAGACGCTCGGCCTCCTCCAGCCTGCCGGCGCTGGTCAGCAGCCTGGCTTGTTGCAGTTGCTGGCGCCTGGCCGGTTCGTTCAGGGCCAGGTTGGCCATGCCCTGACGATAGAGCGCAGAGTCGGGGTCTTGCTTGCCAAGGCGGGCCAGCAGTGCCCCGGCCTCCTTGACCTTGCCCTGGCGCAGGGCCTGACGGGCCTGGGCTGCCAGCAGCTCCGGATGATCGGGCTCAACCAGGGAGAGGGAATAGAGGCTGTTGCTGACGAGATCTTCCCGCCCACGGGCCTCGCCAATCCTGACCTGCTCCAGCAGCCAGGCCACCGGCTGTACCGTCCCTTGCGCCAGGGCTCCGCTCATCAGGCAGGCGAGCAGGCACCCCAGGGTCACTCTGCCTGACATGACTCGCTCCAATCCGGCTGCAGGGTACCGTCGGCGGCAAAGCGATAACGCCCCTGATCCCAGCCTGCACCGAACAGGGTCAGCACGCTGCCGTAGTAGGCATCCGCATCCAGCCCGTGATCGGAGACCTGCTTGCGCAAGGTGACCTGCGCCGGCAAGCCCCGTGACAGGGGCAGGAGGGCGGCGGCAAAGCCGCTCGGCCCCTTGCCCTGAACCTGACCACTTTGGCTGGAGACCCGCTCGGGCAGATGACCCGATTCGGTCAGCTGCGCCAGCATGGGGGCAAAGTGGGCCACCAGGGAAGCCCTGGCGGGATCCTCCTCGCTCAACATGCCGAGCCAGAGATAGACGCGGATGGCGTCATAGCCACCAGTGTCGCCCTTGTCCGCCGTCACCTGCCATCCCTTGTCGGCCTGCCAGTCCACCCAGTCCGGGGCAAAGCCACGGGGCGCACTCTCCTGCAGCAGCTTGGGCAAGAGGGCCCGCATCTCGCCCCAAGGCCCCTTGAAGGAGGCGAATCTGGCCAGCAGTTGTGGAGGCAGATAGCTGGGGTTGAGGGTCCAGCGTCCCTCTCCCTCATAGCCTTTCGCCCCGGGCAGCAACACGGGGCCGAGACCCGGCAGCGTGGCGACCTCCTCCCGAGCGATGCGGCGCAGCAACAGGGTGCCGAGGGCAGAGTAGCTGTGGTTGTCCCACAGGCGACCCGCCTCCAGCAGGCTGTAGGCTATCCAGAGATCCGAATCGGACGCGCTGTTTGCATCCAGCACACCCCAACTGCCGTCCTGCTGCCTGCCCCAGAGCCAGGATGGCAGGAAGCCGGTCAGATCCCCGCGGGCGAGCTGCCGCTCCGTCCAGTCGAGCAGGCGGGCAAAGGTCTCCCTGTCATCGTTGACCAGGGCGAAGAAGAGGGCATAGCTCTGGCCTTCCGAGGTGGTGATGCGGCGCCCCTCGGCAGGGTCGATGACCCTGCCCTCTTCGCTGATGTAGTGCTGGCGAAAGTGATCCCACTCCGGCCAGTGGCAGACGGCCTGCGCCGGGAGGGAACAAAGGGCCCAGAGGAGCAGGGCACCACAGACATTTTTCATCTGAGTCATCTCTTAATCTTCCTTCAGACGGCGGCGACTGGCACTGGCAAGCAGCACCCGCAGGCCCCAGCCCAGTACCAGCATGCAGAGCAGGGTCAGCCCGGCAAGACGCACCGGATAACGGGCAAACAGTTGCCAGAGACGCTCCCACCACGGCAGGTAGCCCACCTCGTAGCGATCCCCCACCACCAGGCTCTTCACCCCGGATTCCCGGATGATGGCCACCGAGCCTGCCACCTGATCGCGCAGGGTCCGGGTCTGCAGGGCATCATTGAGCAATGTGACCCCCGCCGGCCCATCCGCCAGCAAGGCCACCAGGCTGCGCTGATCATGGGTCGGCGATTGCAGCCCCAGGATGACGGCGATGGCCCGATTGCCCGTCATGCCCACCCGGGCCTGGGGCTGGCGATCGGCCATGGTGTGCAGCAGATCTCCCTTGTGCTGGCGGGTTGGCTCGTTGACCCAGCTGCGCGTGGATTGCAGCAGGGCATCGGGAGCCAGATCCCCTCGAAACTCCTCCGGCAGGGTGCCGATGAGCAGGGTATCCCGATCCGCGGTGCGCGCTCGCTCCCAGTCGTCCAGAACCTGCAGGGAAAGCGCCGGATACCCGGTCTCGGCCCCGATGGCACCGACGGCATCGAGCAAGGTGGTGATCTGCCCGGGATGGGGTCTGGCCGGCATGACAATCTGGGTGTCGGCGAGATCCGCCATCCGGCTGAACGGGAAGCCGGCATAGGCGAACGCCTTGAGGTCGGGCATCTCGATGAAGTGGCGATAGCCGGTGAAGTCGATGGTGGAGCCCTCGTCGATGCGCACCTGATGGGCTGGCGGCATCACCAGGTCGCAACGGCCATCCTCCGTTCCTCCCATGTATTGCTGGGCATACTCGAACGAGAAGCTCAGACTGTTGGCCTGGGTGGTCTTGAGCCCGGGCATGCGCAGCGCCATGGTGTCGCCGTCGTCGGCAAACCAGAGCGGCAGGGTCAGCAACCGCTCACTCTTGACCTCGCCGGGCTCGAGCGTGAACGACTTCATGAGCTGGCCGTTGACCCCCACATCCAGCCGGGAACCGTCGCGCAGGGTGGGCGAGGTGTGGTGATACTTCAGCTCCGTCCTGATGCCGTTCTCCCCCAGCAGATAGAGATCCGGCGGCAGGCGCAGCGTCAGGCTCATGGGCCACAGCGTGCGTCCCGTTGCCTGCAACTGGCCCGGGTACTCCGTGAGCTCATCAAAGCGCATCTTGCGATCCAGTCGCACCCAGTTCGGGGCGTCGTAGGGTTGACGCGGCGAGAGCGGCTTCACCTCGTCCACCATGACGCTCTGGCCACGCAGCATGACATCGCCTCGCGCCAGCCCCTGCACCGCCGTCAGCAGATCCTGCTGATCCCGCCCCAGGATCAGCAGCAGCTTCACATAGGGGTTGTCGGGGGAGCTGATCATGTCGATGGTGGGCCCCTTCACCTCGGGATAGTCCACCAGGAAATCGGGGCGCGCGTCATTGGTGGCAAAGATCACGGCGTTGCGATCCGGCAACTGGTTGATGAGCACCGGGAAATGCTGGCCCCGCCACTGGGCCTTGGTGCCGAACCAGGAGGCCAGCACCGCCGCCGCCTGCTGCTGCTCCGGGGGTACTGAGCCCGTGAACACCATGGGCAGAGTCAGCTTGCCATTGTCCCGCACGTCGAGGAACGGCATGGGGAAGAAGGAGAGCTCGTTGCGCACCGGCAGGGTCTGCAACTGCAGGGTCAGCTTGCTGTCCCGGTTGACGTTGAGCCAGAGGGTATCGCTCGCCGGGTTCTCGCACACTTTCTGATAGTGGCCAACGAAGCTCACCTTGAGGCGGTTGAAATCCTTGGCATAGCGGGGATCCAGCTCGATGCTGGCATGGGTCATCGTCCCCATCTGATCCTGGTTGAGAGCCGTCACCCCCATCAGCTCGTCATTGAGATAGACCTTGACCTGGGAGATGAGCGGCAGCAGGGAGGGCGATGGCGTGAAGTTCAGGTCCAGGGTGGCCCGGGTCACCACCTCGTCCCGCCGCACGGTGAAGTCGGCCAGTCCGTCTGGCGCATTGCCGCGCAGGGAGAGGGTGCCTGGCGATGACGCCATCTGTTCGAAGCTCATCCCCTGGGTGCGCACCGGAGCGGGAACGGGCGGCAGGGGGCCGACGGCCTCGGCGGCGGTCGCACCCTGCGCCATCAGCAGGAGAGGAATAAGGTAGCGTTGTGGTTTCATCATCCTTTCACTGTCTGTGAGGTCGGAGTCCCGGCCCGGAAATCTGGGGAGACGCGACGGGGAACGAAGGAGAGGAGCCAGCGAGCCAGCTTCTCGAGGAGGATACAAACAAAGCCGATGGGTGAGGTACGGGCCAGACGCCAGTAAGCCCCCCAGCCGAGCAGGGTAATGTCGATCAGGCTGTGGAGGGGGCGATCCTTGCCCAGACGCTGCTGCCACAGGGACCAGGTATCGGCCCGGGCGAAGGTGCACTGGATGAACTCGACATGCTGTGCCTGCGCCATGGGCTCCAGCTCCAGTCCCAGCTTGCAGCCGAACACCCGCTGCACCTTGGCGGCGAACGCCTGCTCCCGCTGGTCATGGCGCAGCAGCAACCAGACCCTCTCCTTGTCGGCCAGGGGCAGGGGCGCCTCGAGCAGCACCCCGACCCCCCCGTTGGAGTAATCCCTGACAGTACAGGGGTAGAGGTGACCGTTCGCCAGCCTGATGGCCGCCGGCATTACCATCTCCACCCTGGGATTGGCACGGACCTGCCGCGACTCGAAGGCCACCGCCAGGGCGCCGCCCAGTATGGTCATGTTGTAGAGGGTCCAGATCATGCTGAGGATCAGGGTCGGCACCTCGTCGGCAGGGCCGGTGCCGATGCGCCAGAGGCCGAACCCCAGCCCGCACAGATTGAGCAGGATCAGCAGCAGATAGGGGCGGGAGACCGACAGATCGAGGAACACCTCCTCCGTCATCTCCCCCTTGGCGGTCACGTTGAACGTCCCCTTGTGGGGTGCAAAGAGCGCCACCGTGGTCGGCCTGGCGATGTACCAGGCCAGCACCGTCTCATAGACCTCGCCCCAGAAGGAGTGGCGCACCTTGCCCTGCAACCGGGAGTTGGTCAGGGCGCTGTGGAAGATGTGCGGCAACATGTAGAGGGCGATGGCCGCCGCCGGGGCATAGATGATGTAGGCGTGCAGGATCAGGAAGGCGAGCGGCGCCGTCAGGAAGATGAGCCTCGGTATGCCCGAGAGGAAATGCAGCATGGCATTGAAGTAGCACAGCCGCTGCCCCAGCTTGAGCCCCTTGCCGAAGAGGGGGTTGTCCAGACGCAGGATCTGCACCATACCGCGCGCCCACCGGATGCGCTGACCGATGTGGGCAGAGAGGCTTTCGGTGGCCAGCCCCGCCGCCAGCGGGATCCGGATATAGGCCGAGGTGTAGCCGAGGCGGTGCAGCCGCAGGGAGGTGTGGGCATCCTCGGTGACCGTCTCCACCGCGATGCCGCCGATCTCGTCAAGGGCGGTGCGCTTGATGACGGCGCAAGAGCCGCAGAAGAAGCTCGCATCCCACATGTCGTTGCCATCCTGCACCAGGCCGTAGAAGAGTGCCCCCTCGTTCGGCATCTTGCGAAACCGTTGCAGGTTGTGCTCGAACGGATCGGCGGAGAAGAAGTGGTGGGGGGTCTGGACCACGCCCAGACGGGGATCCCGGTAGAACCAGCCCACCGTCATCTGCAGGAAGGAGCGGGTCGGCAGGTGGTCACAGTCGAAGATGGCGACCAGATCCCCGGTGGCCATCTTGAGGGCGTGATTGATGTTGCCCGCCTTGGCGTGCTCATGGGTCGACCGGGCCACATAGCGGATCCCGGCCTCCTCGGCGAAGTCGCGAAACGCCGCCCGCCCCCCGTCGTCAAGCAGCCAGATGGTCAGCTTGTCGGCGGGCCAGTCGAGCCCCATGGCGGCGTAGACAGTCCCCTTCACGATGGCGAGATCCTCGTTGTAGGTGGGGATCATCAGATCCACGCTGGGCCACTGGGCCGGATCCGCCGGCAGTTGTGCCGGGGGGCGGTGCAGGGGCCATGCGGTCTGCCAGTAGCCGAGCAGCAGCACCAGCCAGGCATAGGTCTCGGCGGCCAGCAGCAGCAGGCCGCAGGTCAGGCTGACGGGGTCGAACCAGTCGAGGGTCGAGGTGTAGCGCCACCAGATGTAGCGGCAGGAGATGGTGAGGGAGAGCACCATCATCATCAGCATGGGATAACGGCCCGGCACGGCGCGCAGGATAAAGGCCATGGCCGCCAACAGGAGGACGAACACCAGCTGCGCCTGCAGGGTGAACGGCTGGGTGACGCAGAGCAGAGAGAGGCTCCCGGCCACCACGCAGAGCAGCACGCTCTTCCAGCGTGCCTCGCGGGGCGTGGCCCTAGCGGCGGCCAGCCCTTTCTCCTCCTGGCGGGCCAGGAAGGCGCCGAGAGTCTGGGTGCCCCGGTGCCAGATCCGCTGCCAGGAGGCAGGCCAGCGCAGAGGGATGGGCTGTGGGCGACGCACTATCATCCAGAGGCTCTGCAACAGAACGCGCAGGGGATCCCCCACCCGGGGGTGCGTCAGCTGGGGATAGAGCCCCCGGGCATGGCCCAGCACCCATTGCCAGCCATGACGCTCGAGGGGGAAGATAACCCAGGCCAGCAGCCAGCCCAGTGTCAATGCGGCCGCCCCCGGGCGGGAAGCCCCCCGCTCGCGCAGTGCACCATAGCGCTGCGAGCACCAGAGGCCCGCAGCCGGCGTCAGCAGCCGCACTCTCATCGGGGCGCCTCCCCCTCTGCCAGACACCAGGTCGCCAGGGCGGCCAGCTCGTGGGCAACCAGACTGGTGGGGGCATAGCGGCCGACCGGCAGCTTGGCGGCCATGGCCTCCGCCATGGCTTCGTCCCTGTGCAGATGAAGATTGAGCAGAGGGAGCCCCCCTGCCAGCCAGAGATCCAGCAGCCCCTGCTGCAGGGCCCGCTGGCTGGAGAACTGGGTCACCAGCAGACGCTCATCGGCCGCCCAGGAGTGGCGATGAAGCCGCACATGGCAGTTGGCATCCGCATTGACCACCAGCAAGCGCCTGCAGGGGATGACGGGGGCCATGCCCCGGGGCAGATCCAGCAGCACCAGATCATAGCCATCGATCCCCGCCAGCCACTCGGCTGACGCCCCCTCCCCCCCGCCATGGGAGAGCAGACCCAGTCCCTCCTCCCGGCGGTGAAGCGCTCCTCGCCACTCCCGCGCCGGCTGGGTCAGCCGGCTCCAGCCTCCCGGATCGTCATGGGGCAGACCAAGATGGATGCCAAGCTGGTTGTCCGGGCAGAGATCCACCGCCAGCACCCTTGCCCCCTGCTCATGGGCAGCCTGGGCCAGTCCGGCCACGATGGCGGTGGTCCCCACGCCTCCCCGGATCCCCTGCAGGGCGATCACCTTCATGCAGACCTCCCCTCGCCAGTCCCCTCGGGCCCTTTCACTGCCACCTCCGCCAGCAGGGGGAAGCGTGCGCACAAGGCGGCGAGCCGCTCCCTGGCGGCAATATCCTGGTAGGAGAGGCTGACACCAAAGGCCTGCTGGACCATGGCCACGTCATTGATTACCGTGCCCTCCACCGGGACACCGAAGGGGGTTTGCATGTCTGATTGCCGTTCGCTGCGCATCGTCACCTCCGGTCTCATTGGGGATAGGGGACCCAGTCCCCCTGCCCCAGCTTGATGTGGTACTTGCCCTGATATTCGATCACCACCGAGCCCTGGTTCTCGGACACCGACGGGGTCTGCGGCAGGTCGCCCAGCAAGGCATCCCAATCGATGGTCTCGCTCCCGAACACATCCTTCCCCACCAGCCTGGAGACCAGTTCTGATACCGCCAGGAAGCTGCTGGGGGTGTCCACGTTGCGGGTCGCTTCGTGGGGCGCCTTGGTACCAAGCAGGGCAACCCCCACCGGCACCTGGGTGATGCTCGGGCTGGGAATGTCCCGCAGCCCGGCCATCTGCATTTTGTCGCCGGTGAGAGCGGCGCCGTGCTCAGGCACCATCACCACGGCCACCTTGCGGCCGGATTGCTCCAGCGTCGTCATGAAGTCGTCCAGCTGATCCAGCAGGGTCTTGAGCCTCGCCTTGTAGGGCGCTATCTGGCGGCTCGCCACATAGCGGTTGCCATCGTGCAGGGCGATGAGGTTGAAGAAGGTGACGTTGCGTGCCGCCTGACTCTGTGTCCGCTCGTTCAGCCAGCGGCCGAACAGGGCATCCCCGCGATAGATGGGTTCGCCATCGAAGGAGGCGAGGTCATGGGCCAGCCCCTTCTTGTCCATGGGGGTCACATCCAGCCCAGCATACTGCTGCAGGCCGGTCAGGTAGTTGCCAAAATCCCCCGAGTGATCCATGGCCACCTGTTTGGCAAAGCCGAGCTGGGCCAGGTTCTCGAACAGCAGACACTGCTTCGGCGCCGTCACATAGAGCCCCTGGTGGCTGGTCTGCCCGCAACTGGCCCGCAGCAGGCGAATGGAGCTCGGGCCGCTGTAGGAGGTGGCGGAGTTGAAGCGGTTGAAGCGAATGTCGAAGTGGGACCAGACCGGGTGCCCGGTCAGGCCGCTCGCCTCCACGTCACGCCAGGCCAGGGAGCAGACATTGATGATGAGCACATCGAAGGGGGTCGCCTGGGCTGGCAGGCTCTCCGGGAAGTGCACCAGCCTCTCCTGCTCCTCCCGATAGAAGTCATCGAGATAGGCGTTGAGGTTCTCGTTGGTCGGCGGGGCACTCTGGTCAAGCTGCTCCTCCATGGGCAGCACTGAGGGGCGGGTTTCCTCCCGGGACGTGTTCACGACGTGCTCGCTCGCCCCCTTGCTGCTCGCGAAGGGATTGCTCACCTGGGGAGAGACCCAGAGCCAGAGCAGCGCCAGCAGGATCCAGGGGGTGAAGCGCAACCACTGGGCGATGAACAGATAGAGTGTCAGCAGCACGAACCCCGCACCGACCATCTCCCAATTGATGAAACGCCCGAGCAGCTCAGCCCAGTAATCCAGGGTGAAGGAGAAGACCTGGCTGCCCTGGGCACGAATGCTCTCTATCCCCGGCAACCAGGTATCGTGATAGAAGATCCCCGCCCCCACCGGCAACGCCAGCCAGTGCCGCGCACGGCGCCACCCGGCCCTTGGCAGGGGAAAGATCAGGAAGGCGGCAAACACCAGGTTGATCAGGGGGTGGAAGTTGAGATATCCCCCCCAGAGCAGGGCGAACTTGGCAAGAAAATAGACATTCCAGCCACCCAGGCCGTGCCAGTCCAGCCAGGGGGAATCGGCATCAGAAACATGTCGGGTCATCGGCGATGAGTCACCTGTTATCGTGGGCCCCCCGAAGGGGCCGGGCACACTGCAATGGTTGTCAAAAGAATAGCCTGACTATTATGCAACTATTTCTTTTGTCTCAGGCGGCGCCGAACCTGGCTCCCCCGGATGGGTGGGAGGGGAATGAGAGGGGCCGTATGCATCCATATATTATCCAAACGATGCCGATAAGGCAGCCTTCTCTGACAAAATGGGGGGAACGTGCAGACGGGATGCAGGATCCTGGCAAGGGCCCCGCGCTCACCACTGCGACAGACTTTGTCAGCCCTGTCGCCATCTCGAACAACTTGAGGCCACCTCTGGATTGCGCCATCATATCGGCCCGGCTGATGGCCGGCCGAATTGGACAGTCAACTTCAAGGACCCCCCATGTTTGAACACGTCGATGCCTATGCTGGCGACCCCATACTGACGCTAGTCGAAACCTTCCACAAAGATACCCGCGAACAGAAGGTGAACTTGGGGATTGGCCTCTATTACGATGAGCAGGGCCGCATTCCGCTGCTGCCGTCGGTGCAGCAGGCCGAAGCGCAGCGCGCCGCCGCCCCGGCCCCGCGCCCCTACCAGCCAATGGAAGGCGCCGCCAACTACCGCACCGCGGTGCAGCACCTGCTGTTTGGCGCCGAGCACGAAGCGGTCAAGGCGGGTCGCATCGCCACCATCCAGACCATCGGCGGCTCCGGCGCGCTGAAGATCGGCGCCGATCTGCTCAAGCGCTACTTCCCGACCTCCGAGGTGTGGGTCAGCAATCCCACCTGGGACAACCACAAGGCGATGTTCGAGGGGGCCGGCATCAAGGTGCACGACTACCCCTATTACGATGCGGCCACCGGCGGCGTGCAGTTCGACGCCATGATCGACTGCCTGAGCAGCCTGCCTGCGAAAAGCATCGTGCTGCTGCACCCCTGCTGCCACAACCCGACCGGGGTGGATCTCTCCCGTGCCCAGTGGGACCAGGTGATCGCTCTGGTGGTCGAGAAGAACCTGATCCCCTTCATGGACATCGCCTATCAGGGCTTCGGTGACGGGCTGGAAGAGGATGCCTATGCCATCCGCGCCATGGTGGCCGCCGGTGTCAGCTTCTTCGTCAGCAACTCCTTCTCCAAGAACCTCTCCTTCTACGGCGAGCGTTGCGGCGGCCTGTCGGTCATCTGCCAGGATGCCGAAGAGGCGAGCCGGGTGCTGGGGCAGATGAAGGCCACCGTGCGCCGCAACTACTCCAGCCCCCCCACCCACGGCGGCCAGATCACCGCGGCGGTAATGAGCCAGCCCGAACTGCACGCCATGTGGGTCGGTGAGGTGACCGAGATGCGCACCCGCATCAAGGCCATGCGCCAGAAGCTGTTCGAGGTGCTGAGTGCCAAGGTGCCGGGCCGCGATTTTGGCTACTTCATCAACCAGCGCGGCATGTTCAGCTACACCGGCTTCACGCCGGAGCAGGTGGACCGCCTTCGGGAAGAGTTCGCCGTCTATCTGGTGCGCTCCGGTCGCATGTGCGTGGCGGGCCTCAACAGCCGCAACGTCGACTACGTGGCCGACGCCATGGCCGCCGTGCTCAAGGGCTAAGCCCGCAAGCCCCGCTCAGGCGGGGCTTTTCGTTTGTCCCCTTGCCCGTGGAACCGTGATGGATCTCATTGCCCTCTCCCGCCTCGGCGGTCGCCACCTGGTGACCCTGCATCTGCTGCTCGACACCCGCAGTGTCACCCGCAGCGCCGAGCGCCTCTGCACCACCCCCTCCACCGTCAGCAAGACCCTCAACCAGTTGCGCGAACTGCTGGGGGATCAACTGCTCTACCGCCAGGGCAACCAGTTGCTGCTGACCCCGTTTGCCGAGCGCCTCGGCCCGACGCTGCGCCGCCTGCTGGGGGAGCTCAACGGCCTCACCAGCCAGGAAGGATTTGCCCCTGCCAACTGGCAGGGGGAGCTGAACCTGGCGATGCGGGAGAGCAGCATGATCTGGCCCATGGGGGCCGTACTGGGTCAGTTGATGCAGGAAGTGCCGGGGCTGATGCCCGTCGTGCGTAACAAGGACGAGCAGGGACTGGCTGCTCTGGCGGCGGGCAAACTCGACTTCGTGATCCTGCCCCACGATCAGAGCCAGCCCGGGGTCAATCAGCCCGGCCTCGTCTGGGAAAACATGCGGGAGGATGAGCTGGTCTGCCTGATGCGCGCGGATCATCCGACGTTGACGCGCCCCTGGGATCTCGATGCCTACCTGAGCTGGCGCCACATCGCCATTCGCGATCAGGAGCTGGCCGATCCCTTCTTCGAGCAGAGTCTGGCCCAGCGCCAGGTACGGCGCAGACTGGGGGCCACCCTGCCGGATTTTGGCAGCGCCGCCGCCCTGCTGCGCCAGAGCGATCTCATTCTCACAGCCGTGAAGGGCTGGGCTACCCGGGCTTGTACCCAGGGGCTGGTGAGCCGCCCTGTCCCCTTCGATTACGGCGCCGTGACCCACAGCCTGGTGTGGTATGGCCCCCTGGGGGAAGATCCCGCCCTGCGCTGGTTCCGTCAGCGCATCCTGCAACTGGCCCGGGAGCTGGACGCCCCAAAATGATGCCTGGCCGCAGGAATCAGGGCTTCTTGGTATAGATGGGGCCTGGGAAAGAGGTGACGTTGTTGCCCAGCTCGGTGATGCGGGCGGCCCCCTGCTTGCGCACCTGATCGACCCGCAGCACGTGGTGCATGGGAATAAGGGTGCGGGTGACGTCGGCAAATTCGCTCTTCAGCTTCTCGTGGCTGGGGTCGACGATGAGCGCCGTGTGGTTGTCCCACACGAAGTGGGCGATCTCGATGAAGCCGAACAGCTGGCCCTGATTCACCTCTCTTACATAGACTTCGTAACGCTCGCTGTGACAAATGAACTGCACTCGATAAAGGGCGTTGGATTCACTCATGGGTATCTGTTGGTGATGGACGGTTTGCCCATTCTAGCCGTCCCCTCGGACAGCCCCTATAGACAGAGTTCACAGTTGCGTCATATCGGGTCACAGCATCCCTACGTGCCGCAGAGCTCAGATCGCAGGCAGCATCACCGACCCAAACCCCTTGGCCTTCAATGCGTTGGCAAGCACTGTCAGATCAGCCGACCCGGCTTCTGGCCATGACAGCGCCTCCCCTCGCACCCCGTGGTGGCGAAAGCCGTTGAGGCGGATGGGCACGGGCCCCAGCGACAGCAAAAAGGTCGTCAACGCCTCCTGCAGCGCGCCAGTGGCATCGAGAAAATCGCTCCGCCCCGGCACCATCAGCAGCCGCACCTCCGCCAGCTTGCCCGCCTGCGCCAGCAGTTGCAGCGATACCAGCACCCGCTCGCGGCCCCGCCCGGTCAGGGCCAGATGCACAGGCTCGTGCCACCCCTTGAGGTCTATCATGGCGCCGTCCAGCACCGGCAACAGCCGCTGCCAACCCGTTTCACCCAGGGATCCGTTGCTGTCGAGCAGGCAGGTGAGACGGGCCAGATCCGGCGCAGCCTTGATGGCCGTGAACAGGGCGATCACGAAGGGCAACTGGGTGGTCGCCTCCCCGCCGGAGACGGTGACGCCGGTGAGCAGCGGGCCATAACGGCGCAGCAGGGCCAGCACCTCGGCCACCGACATCTGGCGCGTCTTGGGGTTGGCACTGCGCGGGCAGGCCTCCAGACAGGCGTCGCAATCGGTGCAGAGCGCCTCCTGCCAATGAACCTTGCCCTCGCTCATGGTGAGGGCGCCACTCGGGCAGACCGCAAGGCAGTCGCCGCAATCGTCGCACAGCCCGATAGTGTGGGGATTGTGACAACCGGGGCAGCGGAAGTTGCACCCTTGCAGAAACAAGACCAGCCGGTTGCCCGGCCCGTCTACGCAGGAAAAAGGCAGCACCCTGCTCACCAGGGCGCTGCGCGTCAGCAGAGCTTCATCCATCGGACTCGGCTCAGTACTGGCTGATGGTCGACTCATTGGCCACCACTCGCGGTGCCCGCTGGCGAATAGCGGTCACGTCACTCGCCTCGGCACCAAGACAGGTGGTCTGCAACCGCGAGCCCTCCTCTGCGAAGCGGGCCACGTCGCTCTTGCGGATCATGTAGCCGGTCACCCGAACCAGATCGCTGTCGGCCACGTTGGCGGTGAACTCGCGCATGCCGATGGCGAGCGCCCCCTTGCAGAGCTGCAGCAGCGCCTGCGGATTCTGGCGGATGGTGGGCTCCAGAGTCAGGATCTCGCTGATCCCCGAGTGGTAGTAGCCGTGGTGGGGCGCCAGGGCCAGCAGGTGACTGGCGGGATCCGGCTCCTGCCCGTAGGGAATCCGCACTCCCGGGGTCACCGCCACATCGATGCTGAGGCCGCCCTGTGAGTGCAGCAGAGCGTGCCCACCCCAGGCATGGGCCTGCGGCGTCGTAGTGACATATTCCGAAAGCTGGGCCGAGATGCGATAGCCAAGCTGATTTGCCTCTTCGTCGTGACCGTAGCGGCCCGGCAGATTCTCTTTATCCATCAGGATGTTGACCGCTTCCGCCATGCCGTAGATGCCGAACATGGGGACGAAGCGCTCCTCATCCAGCAGCCCCTCCTTGATCAGGAAGCTATCGAAGAAACCGGACTCCTCGTGCAGGAAGGCGGCGCGCACCGCGATCAGCTGGGACGTGAGGCGGCAGTAGTGGGGCAGCAGACAACCGAGGAAGTCATCGATCCCCTGTGCCTGCTCGGCGACCCGCTTGAGGGAGATGCGCACCAGGGTGTTGGCACCACCGGCCTGCGGCAGGGCGTTGTAGCAGCTGACGATGCCAAAACCACGCTGATCGAAGGTATCGCGATGGATCGGGTAGTTGGCGATGTGCGGCTTGCTGCACTCGGCGATATTCTTCACCGCCATCAGCAGCAGATCGTCGGGAGTCTGCTCCGGATCGTGGAAAAAAGTGAGGTTGGGGGCCACCTGCTTGAGCTCGTTGTCGATGCGCAGGATCAGCCGGCAGATCCGGTTGTCGTCGGGGCCGATGTTGACGTGCATGAAGGCATCCGGCAGCACCCGATCCAGGTAGATCCAGAAGGCCCTCAACTTGCGATGGAGCGCTTCATCATCCAGCTCACCGACGAAGGGCAGCAGCAGGTGATCGAGGCGCCCCAGCCAGACCGGCATGCCGGTGACGGAAGGAACGTGGTGATAGAGGATGCGCAGGGCATCGAGCGCTTCATCGAAATCCCGCGGCGCTGCCAGCTCCAGCCAGGCTGAGCCCTGGGTCAGGAACTTCTCGTAGTCCGGCAGCACATAGCGCGGCTTGTAGGGGGCGTGCCCCTCGAACATGTCGCACAGCATCCCTTGTGCCATGGCATCCAGCACGGCGGCAGGCAACTCGGGGTAAGGCAACGCGTTTTCGGCGGCGAGCGCCAGGGCCCGACTCTTCTGGGCCGGTGAGAGCAGAGGGTCGCGCACGATGCGCTGGCAGGTTTCGGTGAAGGACATGGTTCACTCCGTGGCGGGTGGAACCAAAATCCTCACACTTGGGAGGCCTTTTTTGAAGTGACATTCCCAACAAGGCGGATATCCCATCAAGACATCCGCCATGCCGGATCACGACACATCCTTCACCAGGGCCAGAACAGGGCCACGCCCCCCAGCCAGCGCAGCAGGAAGAAGCCCCCCATGCCGACGACCACCACCACCAGGGTAGGCAGGCGCAGCAGGGTCAACACCGTCACCAGCAGGGTGGCGGCCAGGTAGTCCGGATCCCAGTCCAGCCCGTGGCCGGGCTCATAGCTGAAGACGATGGGCAGCCAGATGGCGGTCAGCACCGACTGGGCCGAGAAGCTGAGGAAAGCCCCCATCTCGGCCCCCGGCTGATAGCGGGTCAACCGCGAGAAGAAGGCAAAACGGTTGAAGAAAGTGATCAGGGCCAGCAGCCCTATCATCAGCCAGCCCATGATCACCTCCTCATCCGGTGCAGCACATAGCCCACCACCATGCCGGCCAGGGCCGAGACGATGATGTGGATCTCCGCCAGCAGCGGCTTGGTGACGAGCGCCGTCCCGCCGCTCACCAGGGTGGCCGCCACCATGGGCAGGTTCTTCATGGCGGGGAGCGTCATGGCGATAAAGGTGGCGGCGATGGCAAAATCCAGCCCCATCTTGTCCAGCCCGTCAATGTACTGGCCGGCGGCGATGCCGAGCAGGGTCGCCAGGTTCCAGAACAGATAGAAGACAAAGCCCGCGATGAGCGCATAGGCGGGATTGAAGGCGCCGCTGCGCTCCCTCTCTTTCAGCGCCACCGCAAACATCTCGTCGGTCAGGAAGAAGGCGAGACTGGCCCGCCAGCGCAGGGAGAGCGGCAGCACGTCTCGGCGGAAGGTGAAGCCATAGAGCAGATGCTGGGAGGTGATCACTATGGTGGAGCCCATGATGGGCAGCAGCGGCGTCCCCGCCCCGAACAGGGTGGTGGCCGAGAGCTGGGCCGCCCCCGCATAGACCAGCAGCGACATCAGCTGTGCCTGGAGCGGGCTCATACCCGCCTGAAGCGCCAGGGCGCCGCACAGTATCCCCCAGGGGATGACGGAAATGGAGAGCGGGAGCATATCCAGGGTGGCGCGCCACCAGAGTGCCCCCGTGCGCTCGGGCGCAGGGAGGCGGGTTTCCGACATCATGGGATCATCCTTGTCACAGCCAATGCGAACCGGAAAAACTAGCACGGCGCAGGAGGCAGTGTCACGTCATGGTCTGCGACAAATGCAACGCCCGCATGAGAGCGGGCGTTGGCAGGCGGGATCAGGGCTCGATGATGATGGGGGTGCCTGGCTCGATGGCGTTCCAGATCTCGTCCATCTCGTGGTTCAGCACCGCAATGCAGCCATTGGTCCAGTTGGACGGCTGCACCCTGCGATCCCCCAGGCTGTTGCGCTGGCCGTGGATCATGATCATGCCGCCCGGGTTCACACCCAGCTCGTTGGCGCGCTTGATGTCGTCCAGATTCGGGTAGTTGATGTGAATAGCCTTGTAGAAACCGGAGTTGCTCTTCTTGTAGTCCAGGGTATAGCGACCTTCCGGGGTACGCTGATCCCCCTCACGCTGCTTGTGTCCTTTGGGAGCCGGGCCCAGGGCAATCCAGTAGCGCTTCACTTCCTTGCCATCCTTCATCAGGGTCAGGCTGTAACTCGACTTCTTCACCACCACCATATCGGCGGACAGAGTGGCAAAACTCAACGCGGGCCACAGCCCCAGCAAACACAGCAATACGGCTCTCACTATCCATCCCTCTGCGAGCCTTCTGGGCTCTCTTGTTAGCAAATCATCTGAATGTCGCCACTCTCTGGTGGCGAGCGAGCGCCATGATATGGGATCGCCGTGAATACTCAATATATCGGGAGAAACATATCTGTGGCCAGCAGGGGGAAATGGCCGTCAACCCGCCATGCAGAGGCCCTGCCAAGGGCTGGGCGTCGTCTCTTGCCTGCAACCGGGCACCTCAGCGCAGGTCGTCAAGGCCAGGAAGATGGCGCAGGGAGAAAAACCAGCGGGCAGCGCCGCCGCCAGTGACACTTGAGCCTGTCCACCCGCCAATCCCCGGCTGGCACCATGGGGTCAGGCCATCTCAACGCACAAGAAAAGAGCCCCTGATGGGGCTCTTTTGACTGTGCAACACCGGGCTCAGGCCTGGGTCACTGGTTCGGCGGTCTCAAGGCGCCGGATCCAGGCCTCGAACTCTGCCAGCATGCGCGCCTCGGACTCGCTGTTGTCGGCGATGAGCTCGGTCCCGTGCACCACCCGGATATGGGCGTCGAGGGGTGTCCCCTCCCCTGCCGGTGGGCGCTGCCGCGCCGCCGCCATGCACGCTTGTGCCTGTTGCCACGCCTCGGCGGCACTCCGGTTGCACGCCTCTGCCAGCGGCACCGCACTGAAACCCTCGCCGGTGAGGCTCTGCAGCGTCTCGTCATGGGTCATGCCGTTGCCCGGTCCCCAGTAGTGGGCGGCCAGATCCGGTCCGATGCGCGGGTTGTCGGTGAGGTAGCCGTCGCGTTTCAAGAAGTAGGCGCGGGTCTGCTCCACCGCCATCAGCGCCAGCAGATAGCCGTGATAGGCGCAGGCCGACTCCTGGTTCAGAAGGTGCGGGATGGCCAGCAGCGGGCGCGGGCTCTCCACCCCCAGGATCTTGCGCTCCCACTTGCGGGCCAGGGCCAGCACGGCGGCCGGGGTGCGCTCGCTCTCTGCCATGGCGTAGAGATCCCGCTCGAAGTAGGCCACCAGCGCAATCTGGCGCTCGTTGAAGGCGCGAAATGGCTGGCGCGCTTCAATCATGGCCTGGATAAGCGCATCGGGGATGGGTTCTCCCGCCGCGTTTCTGGCATAGCGCTTGAGCCAGTCCGCATCGTCCAGCAGGCTGTCGCAGAACATGGACTGGGTCTCGGCATAGGCCATGGAGGTGGGCGGAAACTCCTGGGAGAAGCAGGGGGCGTTGCCGGTGACGTTGGCAAAGTGCGCCGCGTGGCCGCCCTCGTGGAACAGGGTGTTGAGCCCGCTCCAGCCGCTGCCCACCTGGGCCGGATTGGCCAGGCTGGTGAAGTTGACCACCGCTGGCACCCACTCCCCCTCCTGCCAGAAGCTCGGCACCGGGCCGTGACAGAAGCCGTTCTCGTATTTTCCCTCCCGGGTCAGCAGATCCAGGGTGAGGGTGGCACCGCGGTACTGGATGCCGAGGCGGCGGAAGCTCTCGACCCAATCCTTCAGCGCCCGGGAGAAAGGCACGTAAGGGTCGAGCTGGCGGGTCACGTCACCACTCACGCTGTAGCGCAGGTTGTGGGGCAGCAGGGCTGCTTCCCCCTTGGCCGCTTTCAGCTCCGCCAGACTCTGGTGCAAGCGGGCATCGGTACGGGCGATGAAGTCGTCGAGAATGGCAAACAGCTGCTCCGGGCTCATCTGCTCGTTCTTGTGCACCTTGTAATCGAAGTAGTCGCGATAACCCATGGCACGGGCGAAGCGGTTGCGCAGCGCGACGATGTCAAGATAGCCGTTGTCGACCACCCACTGCTCCAGGGTGTGGAACATGGCGAGCGCGCTCTGGCGCACCGCCTCGTCGCTGCTGGCGGCCAGCGCCGTGCTGGCGGCGGGCAGACTGCCGGGCACCTGGCGGCCCTGCTCGTCCAGCAAGGTGAGCTTCAACCCCTTGCGACGGGCGAAGAGATCCGCCTCGGCGGCCACCAGCTCGTCCATCAGGGCGGAGGCACCGGGATCTTCGATGACGTTGCACTCGAAGAAGGCGATCCAGCCCCCCAGGCCGCGCCTGAGATCCGCCTCTTCGGCCTGGGCATGCATCTCCCGCAGCACCGGCAGGCGGGCAGGATCGGCACAAAATGCCTTGTAGGCCTGTTCGGCCGCGGTGAAGCCTGCCTGATCGTCGCTGGTGCCCATGTAGGTGGACCAGAACAGGTCCTCCTTGCGTCTGTGCACCTGCAGGTAATCGGCATTGAGCTGGTTGAGATAATTCCTGGCAATGGAACTCATAACTTCCCTCTTGTTATGGGGCGACCACGGGGCGCCCACTCCTTTTTGGTGAAATGCCAACCCATTCACACTTCTTGCGAATGGAGCAGACAAATTGTGCGCCGGGATGCGCGCCATCACGCTATCAAAAGCGAGGGTTTCTGTCTGCTGGCTATACTGGTTGTCAAACTGCTCAATTGGCTGTTTTCCATCGCAACCCATTGAAAGTTAATGATATGTTAAAAACAACAATAATCAGGTCCGGCCGCTAGAACGGCCACAATCAGACCCGCATGGGAAAGTAAGGATAAGACTATGTTCAAGCTCGGTGATATTGCCGTGAGTCGCAAACTGATGCTGCTGCTCTCACTGGCCCTGGTCGGCTTCATCGCACTGCTGCTCATCTCGGCCAGTGCCCTGCACCGCAATCTGATGAGTGAACGGGAAGCCAGGCTGCAGGCGGTGCTGGATCTGGCCATGAGCCGGATCCAGGCCCTGGCCGCCACCCTCCCCCCGGAGCAGGCCAAGGCACAGGCCAAGGCCATGCTCGACAGCATGCGCTTTGACGGGGACAACTACCTGTTCGTACTGGATGAAGACCGTCGGGTGGTGGTGCATCCCGCCAAACCCGAGCTGGTCGGCCAGCAGATGGGCAACAACCCTGCCGAGTCCCACTGGCAGCACATGGTGGATCTCGGCAAGGGCGGCCACCAGGGCAGGCTGGAGTATCAGTGGGTCTCCCCGTCCGGCGAGGCGGCCCAGAAGATGTCGCTGGTGACGGGCTACCAGCCCTGGGGCTGGATCCTGGGCTCCGGTGTGTTGTTGCAGGACATTGAGGCCACTATGTGGTCGCAATATGAGTGGATGGGTGGCGCCACCTTGCTGGTGATCCTGTTGATGGGGCTGCTGGGACTCGCCATCAGCCGCTCCATCGTCAATCCCCTGGCCGAGATCAACAAGGCCATGGCCCGGGTCGCAGCTGGCGATCTGGTGGTCAGCATCCCGGTGCTGGGCAGGGATGAGCTCGGCGCCGTCGCCAGCTCCACCAACCAGGGGCTGGATGCCATCCGCCGCGCCCTGCTGGAAGCGAGCCTGGGGGCCCGCAACGTGGCGGATGCCGCCCTGCGCATCGCCGCCTCCGCCGAACAGACCAACCAGGCGGTCAACAGTCAGCGGGATCAGCTCGCCCAGCTCGCCACCGCCATGAACGAGATGAGCGCCACCATCGCCGACGTGGCGGGTCACGCCGAGAATACGGCCCGCGACACCCAGGATGCCACCAGCGAGGCCGGGCTCGGCAACCAGGATGTCCATGCCAGCGTGCACGGCATCCAGGCGCTGGCCACCGAGGTGGACCAGGCCACCTCGCAGGTCAACCAGCTCAAGGAGGGAGTGATGCAGATAAGCGAGGTGACGGCGGTCATCAGCGCCATCTCGGAGCAGACCAACCTGCTGGCCCTCAACGCCGCCATCGAGGCGGCCCGGGCCGGCGAGCAGGGCCGTGGCTTCGCCGTGGTGGCCGACGAGGTGCGCCAGCTGGCCAGTCGCACCCGCCACTCCACCGAGGAGATCCAGAGTACCATCACCCAGTTGCAGCAACGGGCTGTCACCGCCGCCAACGCCATGGACGCCAGCCGCAAGCTGGCGGAGAGCAGCGTCAACCAGTCCGAGAAGGCGGGGCAGGATCTCTCCCTCATCGTCAATCACATCCAGCACGTCAGTGACATGGCGACCCAGATCGCCACGGCGGCGGAGCAGCAGAGCATGGTGGCGGAAGACATGAACCGCAACGTCAGCGGCATCAACGACTCGGCGCTCGAGATGTCCCAGGCGGCCTCCCAGTTGGCCCAGGAGAGCGAACTGCTGGCCGGTCTCTCCCGAAGCCTCGACGAGCGACTGGCGGTGTTCAAGCTGGACAACGCCCAAGCCCAGGACAGGATGATGCGACCGACCCAGGCGTCCTCTTCCCGAGCAGGCATGCAACCCCGCCACTGAGTGGCCCCGTGAGCCCCTGCCAGGCTTGCAGGGGCTCCTTTCCTGTCATGGCCACGGGAGCCTCTCCCGGGCCACCCTCTCGCACTGAACCAGCGCGCAGATCCCGATGGAGTGATCTGCCGCTGATGCGCTGCTCCGATGAGATGGCACTGTCAATTTTTACACTTAATTTTTTAACAAAATATAGTCATGATGAGTGGTCGCCACAGGCGGCACCATGATCCTTTCTGTAGTCATTTGGCAAACTGGTTGAAAGGCCAGGACGCAAAGCCTCCGGTCTAAAGACAAGCTGTCCAGGATAGCGGGGTTGCAGCACCGTGTTTCGGGGAACTCCCCTGCCAACGTGACTGCCCACATCACCGAACAGAGGAATGTATGGCAGCAAATATCCGACTCACCCATCTCGCGGCAGCGCTGGCGCTGCTGGCCAGTGGCGGCGTACTCGCTCACGGCTACATCAGCCAGCCCGAAGGGCGCAACTACCTGTGCAAGACAGGGGGCAACAGCCAGTGTGGCGCCATCCAGTGGGAACCCCAGAGCCTGGAAGCCCCCTCCGGCTTCCCCGATGGCGGCCCCACCGACGGCCAGATAGCCTCGGCCGGTCACCCCCAATTCGGCGAGCTCAACACCCAGACCCTCGATCGCTGGACCAAGCGTGAGGTGCAGGCCGGTCCCTTCGCCATCAGCTGGACCTTCACTGCCAACCACGTGACCCGCAACTGGCGCTACTACCTCACCAAGCAGGACTGGAACCCGAACCAGCCCCTCACCCGGGATGCGTTCGATCTCAATCCCTTCTGCGTCATCGAGGGCAACATGGTGCAGCCCCCCAAACAGGTGACCCATCAGTGCACCCTGCCCGCACGTACCGGTTATCAGGTCATTCTCGGGGTGTGGGAGGTAGGGGATACCGCCAACAGCTTCTACAACCTGATCGACGCCCGGTTCAAGGATGGCACCCAGCCCCCGCTGACCTGGAGCCAGGGAGGGACCATCTATCCCTCCATCGACCTGGTGGCGGGTGACAAAGCCAGAACCCGGGTGTTCGATGCCAATGGCGAGCGCACCGATCTCCAGACCGAGCTGACCATCGCCAGCGCCGGGCAGGGCCAGAAGAACAACTGGGCCCACGCCCTGGCGAGCAAGATCAACGCCGAGCAGAGCCAGATCCGTGCGGGCCAGCAAGGTACGGACGGCCAGTTCAACCCCGTCTATGGCCAGAACCCGGTCTACCTCAAGGCTGGCAGCAACCTGCAACGGGTCGAGATCCAGCTTGAGCAACAGCAGCCCCCGGTGGAGAACGGGATCAGCGTGAGCGGTCTGGCGAGCGACTACCCCCTCGACAACGGCAAGCTCACCCTGACGTTCACCGTCACGGCCCAGGGGGATCTCGCCATCACCAACACCCTCTATGACCACGGCGGTGTCGCCAAGGGACAGAGCAGTGCCGATATCAAGGACGGCAGCCAGAGTTTCTCCATGGCGCTGACCGGCTTGAGTGCAGGCCACCATCAGCTGGTGATCGAGGCCAAACCCAAGGCTGGTGGTGACGCGGTGCAGCAGACCCTGGACCTCATGTTCAAGGATCCGGCAAGCGGGGGCGATTACCAGTTCACCTTCCCGGACGGCCTCAAGTCCTACACCGCCGGAACCCGGGTGCTGCAGCCGAAAAACGGCAAGGTCTATCAGTGCAAACCCTTCCCCTACAGCGGCTGGTGCAGCCAGTGGGCGAGCACGGCCACCCAGTATGAACCGGGCGTAGGCTCCCACTGGCAGGAGGCCTGGACAGCGCAGTGATGGGACGTCTCCGATCTGACGGGAACCCGCTCGGCGTTTCCGGTGCCAGATCAGGTCAACATCAAACAAACGGGGAGCCCATGGCACCCCGTTTTTCATCTATCCCTCGGTTCAGATCTGATAGTCGAGCAGGGGCTCGTTGCTCATGGCGCGGGCCTGGATCTCCGCCAGCGCCAGATCGGGGTTGCAGAGCTGGATGAACTGCCAGGCAAAGTTGTGCTGGAACTGCCCCTGCTTGAGGCCGATCCAGGCGGTGTGCGGCGCAAACAACCGACTGCCGTCTAGCTGCACCAGCCCCTTGTCCCGCTGGGAATCGAACGCCATGTCCGCCAATATGCCCACCCCCATCTCCAGCTCGACATAGGTCTTGATGACGTCGGAGTCCTGGGCGGTCAGCAGGATCTGCGGCACTATGCCCGCCTCGGCAAAGGCATCATCCACCCGTGCCCGACCGGTGAGGCCGGCCTGATAGGTGACGATGGGCCAGTGGGCCAGAGCGGCCAGGGTCAGCTCCCGCTCGGCGGTGAGGGGGTGCTGCTCCGGCACGACGATATTGTGGTGCCAGCGGTAGTAGGGAAAGGCCACCACCCCTTCGCTCTTGTCGAGCTGCTCGCTGCTGATGCCGATGTCCACCTCACCGGTCTGCACCAGCCGCACTATCTCCTCCGGGCTCCCCTGACGCAGCTCCAGCTGTACCAGGGGAAATTGCTCCCGAAACGCCTTCACTACCCTCGGCAGGGCATAACGGGCCTGGGTATGAGTGGTCGCGATGAGCAGCCGGCCTGAGTCGCGATTGGCAAAGGTGCTCGCCAGTTTGCGGATGTTGTCGGCATCCCCCAGGATACGCTCGGCGATCACCAGCAACTCCTTGCCCGGCTCGGTCATGCCGAGCAGACGCTTGCCATAGCGAATGAAAAGGGCGAGCCCCAGCTCCTCCTCCAACTCGCGAATGTGGCGGCTGACCCCGGACTGGGAAGTAAAGAGGGCATTGGCCACGTCGGTCAGGTTGTAATCCCGCCGTGCCGCCTCCCGAATGATTCGCAATTGCTGAAAGTTCACCTCATCGCCTCCTGCGCTGAGTGGCGGTGGCTCGTGCCACCGTCCTCTTGTTATGGATTGCCGGGATCATAACCCGGCAGCAAGCCTGACAGAGGGCCGCACCTCGCGGCTTGCCCTCAGATCTGGTAGTCGGGATAGAGCTGTGCCTGCCTGGCCACCAGACGCACCCCCTGGCCGGGGGCAAAGGCCCGGGCGGCCTCCTTGCTCAGTTCAGCCTCGTAGTGAGCGCCTCCCGTCTCCCCATCGCCACGCAGTTCCACCCGAATGCGCGGCCCCATGGGCAGCAGGCGGGTAATGGTGGCGCGAATGCCACCGGGGGCATCCGAGGGCAGGATCTCCAGCTCGTGGGGGCGCACATAGGCAATGGCCGCACTCCCTTCTGCCAGATGGGAGGGGATGGGGCCACCCAGTTGCTGTTCACCGATGCCGAGCCCCTGCCCGGCCACCCTGCCACGAAACAGGTTTACGCTGCCAAGGAAGCTGTGCACGAAGGCACTGGCGGGCTGATCATACACTTCGGCAGGGGTGCCAATCTGCTCTACCTTGCCGGCGTTCATCAGCACCACCCGATCCGCCACCTCCAGGGCCTCTTCCTGATCGTGGGTCACGAACAGACTGGTGACATGCAGCTCGTCGTGAAGCTCACGCAGCCAGCGGCGCAGCTCCTTGCGCACCTGGGCATCGAGGGCGCCGAAAGGCTCGTCCAGCAGCAGCACCTTGGGCTGCACCGCCAGGGCCCGGGCCAGGGCGACCCGCTGGCGCTGACCACCGGAGAGCTGGGTCGGGTAGCGTGCCGCGACGTGGCTGAGCTGCACCAGATCCAGCAGCTCCTTGACCCGGGTGCGGATGGCCGCCTCGTCCGGGCGTTCGCTGCGCGGCTTGACCCTCAGGCCAAAGGCCACGTTCTCGAATACCGTCATGTGGCGAAACAGGGCGTAGTGCTGGAACACGAAGCCAACGTTGCGCTCGCGCACATGGAGATCCGAGGCATCCTCGCCGCGGATGATGACGCTGCCACTGTCCGCCTGCTCCAGCCCGGCGATGATCCGCAGCAAGGTGGTCTTGCCGCAGCCGGAGGGGCCGAGCAGGGCGACCAGCTCACCGTCGTGAAAATCGAGGTTGATGTCGGCCAGCGCCGCGTACTGATTGAAATGCTTGTTGAGCCCTTGAACCTGAATGCTCATGAATGCCTCTCCTATAACCGTTAATTCGGGATCAATGGGACTGGGTCGGTTGGCCGCGCAGCCTGGCCAGCAGGGTCTCACCCAGCAGGGTGAAGATCCCGAACAGCGCCAGCAGGCTGGCCACCGCGAAGGCGGCACCGGTCTGGTACTCGTTGTAAAGGATCTCGATGTGCAGCGGCAGCGTGTTGGTCTGGCCGCGAATGTGGCCGGACACCACGGAGACAGCGCCAAACTCCCCCACCGCCCGGGCGGTACAGAGCAGCAGGCCATACATCAGGCTCCAGCGGATGCCGGGCAGGGTCACCCGCCAGAACATCTGCAACCCGCTCGCCCCCAGCATGATGGCGGCCTCCTCTTCCTCCGGGCCCCGCGCCTCCATCTGGGGCAGCAGCTCGCGAACCACGAAGGGCACAGTGATGAAGGTGGTCGCCAGGATGATCCCCGGGGTAGCGAAAATGATCTTGATGTCGTGCTCGCTGAGCCACTCGCCGAACCAGCCGCGACTGCCGAACAGCAGCACGAACATCAAGCCCGCGATGACCGGCGAGACCGAGAACGGCAGATCGATGAGGGTGATAAGCAGTTGCCGGCCAGGAAAGCGGAACCGGGCGATGGCCCAGGCAGCGGCCAGCCCGAACAGCAGGTTCAGGGGCACCGAGCAGAGCGTCACCAGGGCGGTCAGCCCCAGGGCGCTCAGGGCATCCGGCTCGCTGATGGCGTGCCAGAAGAAGGCCAGACCCGGGCTCAGCGCCTGGATGAAGACGGTGGCCAGCGGCAACAGCAGCAAGGCGGCAAACCAGCCCAGACCGACGGTGACCAGCAGCCATTTGACCCAGACCGGTTCATGGGTCACCGGGGGATGACGCGCCGGGGTGACCGGAGCGGACTCCTGGGCCTGATCGAGATGTGCAGTAGAGGCGTTCATATACGGCTTCCTCCGATGCGAGCCCAGCTCCAGGCTTGCAACTTGTTGATGAGCAACAGCAGCACAAAGGAAATGAGCAGCATGACGGACGCAATGGCCGATGCACCGGCGTAGTCATACTCCTCCAGGTGACTCATGATCATCAGGGGGGCAATCTCGGACACCATGGGGAGGTTGCCGGCAATGAAGATGACAGAGCCGTACTCCCCCACGCCGCGAGCAAACGCCAGGGCAAAACCGGTGAGCAGCGCAGGTACCAGGGTCGGCCACAGTACCCGGATGAAGGTCTGCCAGCGGTTGGCACCCAGGCTCGCGGCCGCCTCCTCTTGCTCGCTCTCCGCTTCCCGCAGCACCGGCTGCAGGGTACGCACCACAAAGGGCAGCCCGATAAAGGTCAGGGCAATGACCACCCCTATGGGGTTGTAGGCAAGCTCGATGCCCAGCGGAGCGACCCATTGGCCAATCCAGCCGTTGGGGGCAAAGATGGCGCACAGGGCGATGCCGGAGACGGCAGTCGGCATGGCAAAGGGCAGGTCGATCAGCGCATCCACCAGTCTGCGGCCGGGGAAGGTATAGCGCACCAGTACCCAGGCCAGTATCAGACCGAACAGACTGTTGAGCAGGGCGGCAATGAAGGCGGCGCCAAAGCTCAGGCGAAAGGAGGCGAGCACCCGGGGGGAGCCGATCACCTGCCAGAACTCGGCGGCGCTCAGGTTGTTCACCGCAAACAGCACCAGTGCCGAGAGCGGCAGCAGCACCAGTATGCCCAGATAGAGCAGACTGAAGCCCAGCGTTGGCCCCAGGCCTGGCAGGACGGAATAAGAACTTAATCGCATAACACATCCGTTTGTTATAAATACTTTGGATGTGACGATTTTGCTCACGGCGGCCAGGGACAACAAACACCAATAATGCCTTTGCTAAGCACTTTTTTATCTAACAATGGTGGAACAAGGCTTTTAGAGCGATAAGCATAAAAAAAGGTCTTTTATATAAATAAAAGACCTAAAAGACGGAGCGGTAAAACCGGGAACATGCAAAGTCAGTCACGCTGGCCAAGTTGCCAGCCCGCCTAGAAATCGTGCCGAGACAATCCGAGGGTCCCTCATCTAAAACTGAGTGCGGCCTGCTTGCCCCACTCGGCAGGAGCAGGCTCCACCACCATTTCGGCACGGCGGTATAGGGTGCCGAGCAAAGCGAGCCCCTGGTGCCACTCCCCATGGCCGGACTGGGCATTGATATGGCCCACCTCCCCCGCATCGAACAAGGGCACCTGCCACTGCCGGCTCCAGAACTCTGCCCGCTCGAAACTCATCCAGGGGTCATTGCGGCTGGCGATCAACTGGGCAGAGACCTTGATGGACCCCGCCAACACCTCATCCGGGATACCGAAACGGGCAGGATCGGCAGGGGCAACGATGAAGATGGAAGAAACCTTGTCTGGTTGCAGTCTGGCGGCAGCGATGGCCGTCAGAGCGCCGAAGGAGTGAGCGACCAGGTGGACCCGGCTGCGCCGGCTCCTGAGCTTGCTCGCCAGCTTGGCGCTCCAGACCGTGAGATCCGGCTTGTCCCAGGGCAGACCCATCATTCTCTGCCACTGGGGAAATTGCTGGTGCCAGCGGCTCTGCCAGTGATCCGGCCCACTGTTGTGCAGACCGGGAACCAGAAGGATCTTGTTCATCGTGGTACTCCTATCTGTTGTCACAGGGGCCTGCGTCTCTTAGCGGCCCGGTTGGTAAATCTGGTCAAACGATCCGCCCTGGGCGAAGTGCTTCTTCTGTGCCTTTTCCCAATCTCCTTCCAGATCCTTGACAGTAAAGAGCGTCAGGTTGGGGAACTGGGCCGCGGTCTCCTTCAGGATCGCCGGATTGCTCGGACGATAGTGGTATTTGGCGATAATGCGCTGCCCTTCGTCGGAGTAGAGATACTCGAGGTAAGCCTTGGAGACGGCCTCGGTACCATGCTTCTTGGCTACCTTGTCCACCACGGCTACCGGCGGCTCGGCCAAGATGGAGACCGAGGGCACCACCAGTTCGAACTTGTCGCTGGTGCCCGGCTGATTGAGCACCAGCAACGCTTCATTTTCCCAGGCCAGCAACACATCCCCGAGCCCGCGTTCGATGAAGCTGGTGGTGGCGCCACGTGCCCCGGAGTCCAGCACCTTCACATTCTTGAACAGATCGCTGACAAACTGTTTGGCGCCCTCTTCAGTGCCGCTTTTCTTCAAGGCATAGCCCCAGGCAGCCAGATAATTCCAGCGCGCACCGCCGGAGGTCTTGGGGTTGGGGGTGATGATGGCGACATCCTTGCGCACGAGGTCGCCCCAATCCTTGATCTGCTTGGGATTCCCCTTGCGCACCAGGAAGACGATGGTGGAGGTATAGGGAGAGGCATTGTTGGCCAAACGCCCTTCCCAGTCGCTGGCGGTGAGACCTGCCTTGGCCACCGCATCGACGTCATAGGCCAGCGCCAGGGAGACCACGTCAGCCTCCAGTCCGTCCACCACGGCACGAGCCTGTTTGCCTGAGCCACCGTGTGACTGGCTCACCACCACATCGTCGCCGGTTTTGGCCTTCCACTCCTTGGCAAAGGCACTGTTGTACTCCTGGAACAGCTCCCGCGTCGGGTCATAGGAGACATTCAGCAGCCGCACCTCGGCGGCGTGGACCTGACCGAGAGCCAGCAGGGAGAGAACGGTGAGAGCGGTCATTCGCAGTTTCATGGTGATACTCCATATCGTTGGGTTGAGTACAGCATGCCCGCTTATGCATATTCCATGAAGAAAGAAAAAGCGCTTTGCTTATCTCTTATCCGCATATGAGCTCCCGATGGTCCTCTGGCACTCTCGGCCAGAGCGTATTCGCGTGCTTGCGATGCTCATCTCCAGACACGACAAAGCCCGGTCGATTGGCCGGGTTGGGAAAAGATGGAGGAGCAAAGAACCAGAGCGAAGGGTAAGCCCTGGGTAAAGGGACAATGCCAGACACGCAAGCACCACAGGGGGGAAGAGGCGGGTTGTCCGTCACAAGTGGCGATTCAGATCCGCCGGTTGCCTCTTGTTCTCTGAGCTCGTACCCAGATGCCAGAAAGCAAAAAGGCCTTCCCGATAGGGAAGGCCTTTCAATTTAGTGGCGGAGCGGACGGGACTCGAACCCGCGACCCCCGGCGTGACAGGCCGGTATTCTAACCGACTGAACTACCGCTCCGCATTCGGTTAGCTTTCGCTAAATCATTTGCCGCTTCTTAATGAGGTGTCATCCTCGCAGCCAGTCATGTGATTCTTCACATCACCGTTTAATTGGGTGCCTGGCAGTGTCCTACTCTCGCATGGCGAATGCCACACTACCATCGGCGCTACAGCGTTTCACTTCTGAGTTCGGCATGGGGTCAG